>CAJOHV010000005.1 GCA_905234485.1 uncultured Bacteroidales bacterium
GGTTCCAAGGGTTCGGCTGTTCGCCGATTAAAGTGGCACGCGAGCTGGGTTCAGAACGTCGTGAGACAGTTCGGTCTCTATCTGTTGTGGGCGTTGGAAGTTTGAGAAGGACTGACCTTAGTACGAGAGGACCGGGTCGGACGAACCTCTGGTATATCGGTTGTGGCGCCAGCTGCATCGCCGAGTATCCACGTTCGGTCAGGATAAGCGCTGAAAGCATCTAAGCGCGAAGCCGTCTTCAAGATGAGACTTCCTTTAAGGGTCGTGGGAGACTACCACGTTGATAGGCAGGAAGTGTACGCACAGCAATGTGTTCAGCTGACCTGTACTAATAGCCCAAAATTTTTCCTTTCAGAGCATTTGCTTAAAGATTTTGCCGAAAGATCTCTCTCAGAAATATACTGCCGTGGTTATAGCAGTGTGGACCCACCTCTTCCCATCCCGAACAGAGAAGTTAAGCACACTAACGCCGATGGTACTGCCACACCAGGTGGAAGAGTAGGCAGCTGCGGCTTTTCGGAATGCCCGATCGTTTAATTGACGACCGGGCATTCTTTTTTTTTGCTGAAGGTGTGATTTTATGTGTGACCCCTTCCGCAAAAGAGTGAGTGGCAATGCGAAGGGCGTGCGGTTGCTCCTCGCGATTAGCAAGTTGCGGGCGTGAGTGTCCGCGCGGTCTTTTTCTGACGCGCGCGAGTTCAGAGGTAGTGCGATGACCGGGTCCTACCCTCGCGACACCGGCCCTCCGGGAGAAAATATATATTCGACAGGGAGCGAGTTACCCGCGAGCGACCGGTCTACCAAGGGGCGAGGCCTGGAGCGAAGCGACGGCACGCCTCAGCGCGATCCGGTGGTTCGCATGGAAGGTTAAACGCATTTCGGCATTAACCTTCCCGTTTTTTTGTTCAAGGTTTGTTTTTGTCTGACAGACCTCGAACATACAATCTGGCACTGTAGTGGCATTTGTGCGTTCAAGGTCTCGCACATAAAATCAAACCTTGAACATAACAAGAAACGGGAGTCCCGAAATCCCGGGCATCTTGCGCGAAAACCATGGAAAACGAAAAAGGTGTCCCGAAATCCCGGGCATCTTGCGCGAAAACCATGGAAAACGTAAAAGGTGTCCTGAAAATGGGGGCACCTTGCACGTTTTTAGAAAGTCGGGAAATCTTAGGGAATTAGATTTCCGATTTGATGTTATAATGATTTCTCTCGGGAGCGCTCCTGGAGATCATTTCGCCCACAAAGCCGGCGAGGAAGAAGAGGACGCCGATCACGATGGCGAGCAGGGCGAGGAAGAAGAGCGGCTGCTCGGTGACGGGGCGGAAGATTTCGTGGTGGGCCTGGGCGACGAGTTTCTCGACGATAATCCAGATTGTCATCACAAAACCGACCAGGAACATAAAGATTCCGCTGTAGCCGAAGAAGTGCATGGGTTTCTTTCCGAATTTGGATAGGAACCAGAGGCTGAGAAGATCCAGAAAACCGTTAAGGAAACGACTCAGACCGAACTTGCTCTTTCCGAACTTGCGCTTGGCGTGCTGGGTGGGCTTTTCGGTGATCTTCTCGAAGCCCGCGTTCTTGGCGAGGTAGGGGATATAGCGATGCATTTCTCCATAGACCTCGATATTCTTGACGACTTCCGAGCGGTAGGCTTTCAGGCCGCAGTTCATATCGTGCAGTTTGATGCCTGTGATGCTGCGGGCGGTGGCGTTATAAAGTTTCGAAGGAAGATTTTTCGTGAGGGCATTGTCCTTACGGTGTTTTTTCCAGCCTGAGACGATGTCCCAGCCTTCTTCCTTGATCATACGGAACATTTCGGGCACTTCCTCCGGGAAATCCTGAAGGTCTGCGTCCATAGTCACGACCACATCTCCCTTAGCGCGGGCGAAGCCGCAGTAGAGCGCGGCGGACTTGCCGTAGTTACGGCGGAAGCAGATGCCGTGGACGGCGGGATTCGCCGCGGACAGCCTCTGAATCTCTTCCCAACTTCCGTCGTCCGAGCCGTCGTCCACCATAATGACTTCGTAGGAGAAGCCGCCTTCTTTCATCACCGCATCTATCCTGGAGACGAGTTCAGGAAGGCTTTCACGCTCGTTAAGCAGCGGAACTATAATGCTGATATCCATAGACTTAAATATCGTCGTCGTCGTCGAAAATGTTCTTTTTGCGGACAAGGCTGCTGGACATAATGGATGAAAGGATCCATCCGTAGACAAAGCACCAGATAAGGTTGCTCACCAGGCTGATAACCCCGAAATTGCCTTCCATCTTGTCCAATTGCGCAAGGGAGTTGGAATCCATCATTCCGCTATAGGTCTGAAGAACGGTGTCGAAGATGTCCTTCGTCTGTCCGGGAAACACGTACTGCACTGCTATGTAACTGCACGCGGCGGTGATGATGGCGGAAAAAAGCGCGATCTGAGTGCCGTAGGCCAGAAGGTTCTGACGGCTGACGCCTTCGTACGAGCCAAGGAGTTTTTTCATGAAGAAGCGCATCAAGAGGATGCAGCCCACCAACTTACCAAGCCAGAGTATGCCGGAGACGGCGCTCACGAGCAGCTGGCTTTCCGCCTGCGCGAGAAGTTGACTTATAAAAATATATCCGCCGGAGATGGCGCCGAACACGAGAGCCGTTTTCGCGGCCTCGCTGCTGATGATCTTGCTATCTATTTTTTCCATATTCACAAAGATAGAAAAATTTCCTATCTTTGTAGGCTTTATTACAGTGACTTATGACAATAGCATTTACTGATGGAACTATCCGCCCCTGGGAGGATGACGAGGCGAAGAGAATCTTCTGGCACTCTTCGGCACACCTTATGGCAGAAGCGCTGGAAGCCCTTTACCCCGGCGTCAAGTTCGGAGTCGGCCCCGCTGTGGAGACCGGTTTCTACTACGACGTGGACCTCGGAGACCGCCAGATAAGCGAATCCGACCTCAAGGCGATTGAGGACAAGATGCTCGAACTTGCGAAGACGAAGGAAACCTTCGAGCGCAAGGAAGTGAGCAAGGCGGACGCATTGAAGTACTTCAAGGAGAAGGGCGATCCGTACAAGTGCGAACTTATCGATGCGCTTGAAGACGGCACCATCACCTTCTACACGAACGGCGCTTTCACCGACCTCTGCCGTGGACCTCACGTCAAGCATGTGGACGACATCAAGGCCATCAAACTCACCGCTATCGCGGGAGCATATTGGAAAGGCGATCAGAATCGCGAGCAGCTGACCCGTATCTACGGCGTCACTTTCCCCAAGAAATCGATGCTGGACGAGTATCTTCAGATGCTTGAGGAAGCGAAGAAACGCGACCACCGCAAACTCGGAAAGGAAATGGGTCTGTTCACCTTCTCTTCGAAGGTCGGCCTCGGCCTGCCTCTCTGGCTGCCCCGCGGCGCTCAGATGCGCTACACCCTCGAGCAGTTCCTTCGCCGTAAGCAGCAGGAACTGGGTTACCTCCCGGTGGTCACCCCGCATATCGGCGGCAAGGAACTCTATGTCACTTCAGGTCACTACGCAAAGTATGGCAAGGATTCGTTCCAGCCGATCAAGACCCCGCAGGAAGGCGAGGAGTATATGCTCAAGCCTATGAACTGCCCTCACCACTGCGAGATTTACCGCAGCGAGCCGAGGTCCTACCGCGACCTGCCTCTGCGTTTCGCGGAGTTCGGAACGGTCTACCGTTACGAGCAGAGCGGCGAGCTGCACGGGCTCACCAGAGTCCGCGGTTTCACCCAGGACGACGCGCACCTCTTCTGCCGCGCAGACCAGCTCCAGGAGGAGTTCGAGAAGGTTATCGACCTTATTCTCTATGTGTTCAAGACCCTCCATATGACCGAGTATATGGCTCAGATTTCGCTCCGAGATCCTGAGAACAAGACCAAGTACATCGGCTCGGATGAGAACTGGGAGAAGGCTGAGAACGCCATCATCGAATCTGCGAAGAAGAAGGGCCTCAAGACAGTCGTGGAACTGGGTGAGGCTGCATTCTACGGCCCGAAACTGGACTTCATGGTCAAGGACGCCATCGGCCGCAGCTGGCAGCTCGGCACCATTCAGGTGGACTACAACCTCCCCGAAAGGTTCGGCCTGGAGTACACAGATGCGGACGGAAGCAAGCAGCGCCCGGTGATGATCCACCGCGCTCCGTTCGGCTCGATCGAGCGTTTCACCGCCGTCGTGCTCGAGCACACGGCAGGTCATCTGCCGCTCTGGCTCGCGCCCGACCAGGTGAAAGTGCTGCCGATCAGCGAGAAATTTGCAGACTATGCAGAAAAAGTTTGTAATTCGCTAAAAAATTGCGATATTCGCGCTTCCATTGACGCCCGTAATGAGACGCTGGGCAAGAGGATCAGGGAGATAGCCCTTCTCCGCGTGCCTGTGCTTGTGATTGTGGGTGAAAAAGAGGCTTCGGAAGGCACAGTATCGGTACGCCGTGAAGGTGCTGACCAGGGCAGCATGTCAGTGGAGCAATTTATTAACTATATTAAATCAGCGATTGCTGAAGAATTATCCTAATGCCGGGACCTTACAAGCCAAAGCCCTCCGGGCCGCGCCCCAACGGACGCAGGCCGGATCCTCGTCAGGCACGTTCTGACGAGAACGAGCTTCGCATAAACGAGCAGATAACCGCCCCCGAGGTGCGTCTCGTAGGAGACAATATCCCCGAGCAGGGTATCTGGCCCCTTCAGAAGGCCCTGCGCCTGGCGGACGAACTGGAACTGGATCTCGTGGAGATCAGCGCCAAGGCAGATCCGCCCGTCTGCAAGATACTGGACTACGAAAAGTACATGTATCAGCAGAAGAAAAAGGCGAAGGAGATGAAGTCCAACGCGCAGAAGGTCGTGATCAAGGAAATCCGTTTCGGCCCCAACACGGACGAGCACGATTTCCAGTTCAAACTAAAGCACGCCAAGGAGTTCCTCCAGGAAGGCTCGAAGGTGAAAGCGACGATATTCTTCCGTGGTCGTTCGATTATGTTCGCGGAGCAGGGAGAGAAGCAGCTCCTCCGCTTCGCAGTCGAACTTGAAGAGTTCGGCAGGGCCGAGAACATGCCTGTCCTCGAAGGAAAGAGGATGACGATGATGCTCGCCCCTAACAAGAAGAAATAACCGTAGAGAGTACGGTGATAGTATATTATTAACAAAACATTCAACAAAATGGCAAAGCTTAAAACCAATCCCGGTGCTAAAAAGCGTTTCACGCTTACCGGATCGGGCAAGATCAAGATCACCAAGAAGACCAAGAAACAAAAGAGAAACCTCGACCATTTCGCCATCATCGAGTCGGCTGATATGAAGAGGGTACGCGAAATGTTGGTGCTTTAATAGTTTAGAATTATGCCAAGATCAGTCAACTCAGTAGCCTCAAGGGCACGCCGCAAGAAGATTCTTAAGAGAACCAGCGGCAATTTCCTCGCCAGGAGGAACGTTTGGACGGTTGCAAAGAACACCTACGAAAAGGGTCTCACCTATGCATACCGCGACCGCAGAGCCAAGAAGCGCAACTTCCGCGCACTTTGGATTCAGAGAATTAACGCAGCCGCACGTCAGTACGGTATGACTTATTCCCAGTTTATGGGCGCTCTCGCCGGACAGAACATCGGTCTCAACCGCAAAGTTCTCGCCGACCTCGCTATGAACAATCCGAAGGCTTTCGAAGCTATAATTAAGTCGGTTAACAAGAAGAAGTAAGCGCCGTGAGCCTGAAGGAATTTACCCGCAACCGTTGGACTAAGTTCACATTCTGGGCTTTGCTCTATATCGCGTGGGTAATCTGGCTCGGGAACTTCTGGTGGCTTTTCGGACTGATAGTCATCTTCGATGTCTTCATCACTCAGAAAGTCCATTGGAACTTTTGGAAAAAGAGATATAAAGAGGGCGAAAAGAAAGACCCTGTGAACGATTGGCTGGACGCCATCATTTTCGCGGTCATCGTCGTCACTTTCATCAACATCTTTTTCTTCCAGGCCTTCAAGATTCCTTCACCCTCGATGGAAAAGACTCTCTACACCGGAGATCATCTTTTCGTCGGCAAATTGACATACGGACCACGCATCCCGCAGACTCCGCTGACCATTCCCTTCACGCACAACACCATCTTTGGGAAAGAGTCGTATTCGAAACTCATCCAGAGTGACTATCGAAGGCTGAAAGGATTCAGGAATGTTCAGAGAGGCGATATCGTGGTATTTGGATTTCCCCACGGCGACACCGTTCTCTGTAAGGCTCCGGTAGAGGATTATTACACTCTCTGCCGCTACTACGGAAAAAAGACGGTCATCTCGAAGCTCGGCCCGGTAATCGTCCGTCCCGCGGACAAGGTGGACCACTATGTGAAGAGATGCGTCGCGATTGCCGGAGACACCCTGGAGGTCAAAGATGGCCTCGTGTGGATTAACGGCGAGAAGCAGCAGGTGTACAAAGGTATCCAAATGTCCAATCGTCTGGAGACGGTGCAGAGCGATTATCGTGAGATATTCCCGTTCTCGCCGGACTACACATGGAGCAGGGATTACTTCGGACCTCTGTGGGTCCCTCAGAAGGGAGCGACCGTGCAGCTGACTTCGGAAAACCTTCCGCTTTACAGGAGGATAATCGAAGTCTACGAGCATTCTTCAGTGGAAGAGGCTCTTGCTGCAGGGGAGTACACCTTCAAGATGGACTACTACTTTATGATGGGAGACAACAGACACAACTCCCTCGACTCAAGGTACTGGGGCTTCGTCCCCGAAGACCACATAGTCGGACGGCCTGTTGTGGTGTGGCTCTCAACGGACTCGGGAAAAAGATTCCCGCGCAGCATACGCTGGAAGCGCTTCCTGAAGTTCGTTTAACAAAGATTATTAATAAATAAAAAACTATAATTATGGCAAAGGTTTGTCAAATAACCGGAAGAAAGAGAATGAAAGGCAACAACGTTGCCCATTCCAAACTGCGCACCAAGCGCGACTTCTCCGTCAACCTCAAGAACAAGCGTTTCTGGTCTGAGGAGGAGCAGAGGTACATCACCCTGAAGGTTTCCTGCAAGGGTATGAGAATCATCGAGAAGAACGGCCTCGAGGCCACCCTTCGAGATGCACAGAAGAAAGGATACGTTAACCTTGTTTAATTTTTTGAATTATGGCAAAGAAAGCAAAAGGTAACAGGGTGCAGGTCATCCTCGAGTGCACAGAGCAGAAAGCTAGCGGCGTTCCCGGAATGTCCCGCTACATCACCACCAAGAACAGGAAGAACACGCCGGATCGTCTTGAGAGGAAGAAGTACAATCCTTTCCTCAAGAAGGTAACGGTTCATCGTGAAATCAAGTAAATTTTCAGGAGGATAAACTATGGCAAAGAAAGCCGTTGCAACATTCGCAGCTAAGGCCGGTGCCAAGAGCATGGTCAAATGCATCCGCATGGAAAAGTCTCCTAAGACCGGCGCTTATGTGTTCACAGAGCACCTCGTCGAGGAGAGCAAAGCGAAAGAGTACTTCGAGAAGAAGTAATTCTATCAACACTATAAAGAAATCCGACGCTCAAAGCGCCGGATTTTTTGTATATTTGTAGGCTATGGCAATCAGCTTTTTTCAGAAGATAAGCAGGGCGATAGTCGGCCGCTCCAGAGTGGACGACGACACCCTCGACGCAATCGAGGAGGCCCTGATCGAATCGGATATGGGAGTGGACACTACTCTCAAGGTTATCGACGCTCTTGAAGAAAGGGTCGCCAAGGACAAATATATGTCCAGGGAAGAACTGACTGCGATGCTCCGCGAGGAGATTGAAGGCCTGATGCAGGGCGTCACCCGCGAATTCGATCTGGATTCAGCGAAACCCTATGTGATTCTGGTAGTGGGAGTTAACGGAGTGGGGAAGACCACCACGATAGGTAAACTCGCGCGCAAGTTCGCCGCCGAGGGCCGCAAGGTGATGCTCGGCGCTGCGGACACTTTCCGCGCGGCTGCCGTGGACCAGATCTCGGTCTGGGCCGAGAGGGCTGGCGTGGATATTGTTAAGCAGCAGATGGGCTCGGACCCGGCGGCCGTAGCGTTCGATACGGTCAAGTCCGCTGCCGCGAAGGGCGCGGACGTCGTCCTTATCGACACGGCGGGCCGCCTCCATAACAGAATCGATCTGATGAACGAACTCACCAAGATACGCAACTCCGTCCGCAAGGCAGTTCCTACAGCCCCCAACGAAGTGCTTCTGGTGCTGGATGCCAGCACGGGCCAGAACGCGTTCCAGCAAGCGAAGGAGTTCGCCCGCGCGACCGACATCACGAGCCTCGCGCTCACGAAGATGGACGGAACCGCGAAGGGGGGAGTGGCCGTGGGCCTCGTGGACCAGTTCGGAATACCGATCCGCTACATCGGGGTAGGTGAGGGGATCAACGATATCAAGGACTTCGACGCTCAGAAGTACGTCGCGGCCCTGTTTGACGAAAATGAAATAAAATAACATATGAAACTCAGTTACAATTGGTTAAAGGACTATCTGAAGTGTGACCTTTCGGTGCAGCAGATCGCGGAGGCGATGACCTCCATCGGCATCGAAGTGGACTCGGTGGAAGAGACTGAAGTTATCGAAGGCGGACTGAAAGGAGTCGTGGTGGCGAAAGTGCTCACCTGCGAAGCCCATCCGGATTCGGACCATCTCCACATAACGACCGTTGACGACGGCGGCGCTGAGCCCGTGCAGGTCGTCTGCGGAGCGCCCAATGTGGCGGCCGGGCAGAAAGTCCTTTTCGCTCAGGTGGGCGCCGTCCTCCCCGGCGACTTCAAGATCAAGAAGTCGAAAATCCGCGGAGTGGAGAGCCTTGGAATGATCTGCGCGGACGACGAGCTCGGCCTCAGCGAAGACCATTCAGGAATCAAGATCCTTCCTGAGGATGCCCCTGTGGGCACTCCCGCCAAAGACTATCTGGGTATCGAGACTCAGGCCGTTATCGAGTATGAGATTACGGCGAACCGTGTGGACGCCGCCTCGCATTGGGGCGTTGCACGCGACCTGTACGCCTACCTCAAACTCCGCGGCATCCCCTGCGAGCTGTGCAAGCCCGAGGTGGAGGCGGCGTTCGAGGCTCTGCCTCGCGAGAAGGACGGCCGTGGCCTTACGGTCGAGGTGCCTGATCCGGACGGCGCGCCGCGCTACTGCGGCCTGACCATCCGCGGGCTGAAGGTAGGCCCGTCCCCCAAGTGGATGCAGGACAGGCTGATAGCCGTGGGCAGCCGCCCGATAAACAACATCGTGGACATATCGAACTACGTCCTCTTCGAACTCGGTCAGCCGCTCCATACCTTCGACGCCGACAAGGTGGCGGAGGGTAGGGTGATCGTGCGCCGTGCTGCCGAAGGCGAGCCGATCCGGACGCTCGACGGCGTGGACCGCAAACTGCACGCGACCGACATGGTTATAGCGGACCCTCGCGGGCCTATGTGCATCGCGGGCGTGTTCGGCGGCGAGAACAGCGGTGTCACGGACGCGACTGTGAACCTCTTCCTAGAGGGCGCCTACTTCAATCCGGGCAGCATCCGTAAAACGAGCAAGAGCCAGCAGTTGCAGACCGACGCGTCGTTCCGCTTCGAGCGTGGCGCGGATCCGGAGATGGCCCTGTTCGGGCTTAAGAGAGCCGCCGTGCTCGCCGTGGAGCTCGCAGGCGGAAAGGTCAGCGGCAAGCTGTTCGAGAGCTATCCCACTCCGGTCCAGCGTGCACAGATCGAGCTTGACTATGACCGTATCGATGCCTTCATCGGCAAGAAGATTGGCCATGATACTATCGATCAGATACTCACTGCTCTTCAGTACGAATTCGTCGCCCGCGATGGCGCTCGCGTGACAGTGGCGGCTCCCCAGTATATGGTGGACGTGACCCGTGAATGCGATGTGGTGGAGGAAATCCTTCGCATCTACGGCTACGACAACATCGACCTCCCGAAGCATATGAAGATGTCCGTCAACGCGACTCCTTCGCCGGAGCCCGAGGCCGTGCGCAACTCTATCAGCAACTTCCTGGCGGCCAACGGCTTCGTGGAGACGATGAACAACTCCATCACGAAGAGCGACTATTACGAGGGTCTTCAGACCTTCCCGGCAGACCATACCGTCAGGATTGTGAATCCTTTGAGTCAGGACCTCAATGCGATGAGGCAGACCCTGATTCTGAATGCTCTGGAGGTTATCGCCTACAACGCGAACCGCCAGATGAATTCGATGAAGATCTTCGAGTACGGCTCTGTCTATCAGAGACTTCCGGAGAAGTCCGGCGAGACTCTCGAGGGCTATGAAGAGCACACTTGCTTCTGCCTCGCGATTTCCGGCACTCCCGAAAAGTCTTGGAACATCGCGCCCCGCAAGAGCGATTTCTTCGCGCTGAAGGGTTATCTGGAACTGTTGCTTGCGCGCTATGGCGTGGATCTCTATCAGATGTGGACAGACGCCGCTCCTTCGGATATCTTTGCCGAGGGCGTGGTCTACAAACTCCCGGGTCAGGGCAGGGAACTGGCTGTGCTCGGCACGGTGAATCCCGCTCTTGCCAAGAAGTTCGGCATCAAGCAGCCCGTGTTCGTGTGCGAAATCAACTGGCCTGCGCTGTTCCTCCTGATCAAGCGCGGCAAGGTGGCGTTCAAGGAACTCCCCAAGTTCCCGGAAGTACGCCGCGACCTCGCTCTGCTGTTGGATGAGGGCGTGTCTTTCGCAGATCTGCGTCAGACCGCTTTCAAGCAGTCCAGGAAGCTTTTGAAGAGCGTCACTTTGTTCGACGTCTACCGCGGGGACAAGATCCCTGCAGGCAAGAAGCAGTACGCTCTTGGTTTCGTGCTCCAGGATCTGGAGAAGACTCTCACGGACCAGGATGTGGAAAGGACTATGGAAGGTATCCTGGACGCTTTCACCAAGAATTTCGGCGCTCAGTTGAGATAGAAGATGAAGAAGTTCCTGCCGCTGGTTTTGGTCGCGCTGGCGCTCGTTTGCTGCGGGCGTCGGTCGCGCGTGATCCCGGCCGGCACGCTGGCGGACATCTATGCGGATATGTTCATGGCGGACCAGTGGCTCTCGCAGAACACTCGCGCCCGCAAGACGGCGGACACTTCGAACTTCTACGCCCCTATCTTCAAGGAATACGGTTACACTGTGGAGGACTACGACGCTTCGGTGAAGCACTACCTCCGCAAACCGGACAAATATGCCAAGATACTGAAGGCAGCCGGCGCGAAACTCTCCCGCAAAGCCAAACGCCTCGAGGCTATCGAGGATGCCCTTCAGAAGAGGGTGCGTTTCTCGCCCTACACGCCGTCGAAGTTCCGCTATGACACCCTGCGCTTCAGGGACGACACGCTCGGACTGTGGCCCAACGATTCGTCGTTCAGGGTAGAGGAGCCGGTGGATACGGTGGCCGTTGCAGACACCGTCGCCTTGGCGGACTCGCTGACTGTGGCCGTGGATTCGCTGGTCGTTACAAAAGATTCATTAACTAATAATCAATCATATGGAAAAGAAAGAAATACTGAAGAAGTGCTTCTCATTCATGGATCTGACGACACTCCGCATCGAAGACACCCCCGCTTACGTCAAGACATTAGTGGACAAGGTGAATCGTCTCGTTAAGGAGTATCCCGAGTATCCTCTTCCTGCCTCTATCTGCGTCTACCCGAACTTCGCTTCGGTGGTTCGCGACAACCGCCCTTCGAAGGATCTCCATGTCACCTGCGTGGCCGGTTGTTTCCCCGCATCGCAGAGTTTCCTCGAGGTGAAGGTCCGCGAGGTGGAACTCGCCATCGAGAACGGAGCAGACGAAATCGACATCGTCTTGGCCCTGAACTCATTCCTCGACGGAGACGGCTCAGAGGCTCGCCGCGAAATCCGCGAGATCCGCAAAGTCTGCAAGGGAGTTTGCCTGAAGGTTATTCTCGAGACCGGCGTCCTGAAGGATCCGGAACTCATCAGGAAGGCTTCTTTCCTCGCCATGGAAGAAGGCGCGGATTTCATCAAGACCAGCACAGGAAAGGTCGCAGTGAATGCTACCCCCGAGGCCGCCACGGTTATGTGCGAGGCCATCAAGGAGTTCTACGCGAAGACCGGACGCAAGGTCGGCTTCAAGGCCGCCGGCGGCGTCAGCACTGCGGAGGAAGCCCTCCAGTACTACGAAATCGGCGAGAAGATCCTTGGACCCGAGTGGATGAACAAAGACCTCTTCCGCTTCGGCGTCTCCCGCCTCGGCAACTCCCTCATGTCCGCCATCGAGGGAAAGGAGGTGAAGTTCTTCTAGGGACAGACTTTTTTGTCCTTGGACTGAATGTCCACGAACTCGACGGCATACCCGAGGGAATCGCAATCGGCCTTGAGTTTCAATGACTCGCGGTTATGGTATGGTCTTAGAACACCAACGTTAAAGCGACAATGAGGTTGTCGGGGCGGAGGAAGTACTTCGCGCCGCGCTCGCGGATGCGGCCGCAGGTCTCGCAGGCGTAGACCGAGTAGGTCTCGTAGCCGCCCCAGAGACCGAGACCGAAGTCGAGGTTGAGGTGGCGGCCGAGCATGCGGGAGTAGCCTGCGGTCAGCGATCCGCCATAGCGGTCGCCTTCTTCGGTAGCGCTCGAAATCATACAATATTCCTGGTAGCGCGCCTTGCCGGAGAGCCAGACTCCGGAGTAGACGTACCACGGCCAGTAGCGGGCGCCGACGCCGAACGAGCGCTGGCGCAGCGCGTCGAAGTAGGGATTATAGCGCACATCGGCGTCGGCGCTCCAATGGCGCGAGAATCCCACCGAGGCCTCCATGTCCAGAGTCGCGCCTTGAGCGAGTTCCGCCACATTCGTGCGTAATGCATATTTGGTCTCAAACTGCTGAGCCTGAGCGCCAAGGCTGACAAGCAGCCCCAGCGCCAAAACAACCAATCTCTTCATAATCCTACATATATTTGTTGAACGCTTCATTTATCATACTCTTGCTCTCGGGGTACAGGCTCAGCAGACGAGACTTGAGCGCTTCTCGTGAATGAACATCGGAAGTGAGGGCGACAAAGATTTTGAAACGGTTCATCCCTCGTTCGTCCAGATACATAAAGATTTGAGGCGAGAACCAGTATTTGTCGCCGTAGAACTTATCGGTAGGGCCATATCTCTCGCGGTACAGGACATTTTCAACATAATACGCCCACATCTCCGCCACCTCGCAATAACCGGCGTAGTCTTCGTTGCCTATTCCGTAGGTAATGCCGCCAGAGGTCACATAGGACATCGCGATGTGTCTGATAAGATTGTCCCAATATGCATTGCCCACCCTCATAAAGTGGCTTGCGTGGGAGATTTCGTGCATAACGCAGCGGTAGATATCTCTGTAAGACGTTTTGTTCTTAAGCCCTAAAACCATATCAGGCAAGAACATCCTGATGATGGGCAGATACTCCCCCAGCGCGGCTTCGAAAACATCCAGGTCCAGAACCGGCCCCTGCTGGAGCATTGGCGCCGCGCTGCTCTCGAGCAGCGAGCACGACCAGATGCGCAGGTTTGCAGGCGGCAGGGCGATTTTCACCCCGTTGCTCGCGCAACTTTCGTAGTAGTCGTAGGCGGCGTTGTTAATCACCGATCGCCTCCAGAGTTTGTCCTCGGATTTCTTGGTGATGCAAAGGCTGTATCCTTTCGCGGAATGCTTGCCGAGGGTGGAGATCGAGCCTTTCACCATAATGAGGTTGATGCCCTGGCTGAAGCCCTTTCGGTTGGTAAACTCAATTCTATAACGCGGGTCGGAGGTGAAACTCTTCTCCATCTCGTAATACCCTTCGTCGTCCGTGAAAGTTCTGGCAAACTTCACGAACACATTGCAGGTCACCTTCACGCCCTTCAGACCCACCGGCTGCGAATCTACTTCCGAGTCCAGAATGGTGATGCGTCCTTCGGGATATGCCGCTTTCATCTCCGCTTTGGTGCATGGCGTCAGCATCCCGGAGTTGCCGGTGAGTTCGAACGCGGCCCTCTCCACGGCATCCCAGTCTATCCAGTCGGGCGCGGACTTGGTCGAGTGCTCGCCGGGAATGAAGCATTCGTCCAGCAACTCGCACTCTATCCAGTCAGGCGCCACGAAATCCGGCGGGACCACTGCATATTGCCAAGTGATATTTTCTTCAGGTATCTCCGAGTCGTGATAATAGTCTCCCTCTTTAACTATCCTATAGTCCAAGGGATGATCCAGCATCTGCACACCCATTTCTTCCAGCATACGAAGATCTTCGTCGTTACGCGGGAGCAGGCGCACATAATTGTCCGTCGGGGTCAGTTGGACGACGTTGCCTTTGGTGGGATAGACGGCCTGTATAGCTTTCGTCATATTCTCCACCGTGTAAGGGTCCTCGAGTTTTTCGCCGAGGACGATGAGGTCGTGCTCCACTCCGGAGCCGTCGTCATAAGAAACGAATTCAGCGTTCAAGCCTGAACGCTCACAAGCAACAGCGGCAACAAGGGCCGCCAAACAAACGAAATAATGAAGTCTTTTCATAACACAAAAAGTTTGGTCGAGGCAAAAGTATAAAAGAAAAACCGCGTAAAAAGTGTTTACACGGTTAATTTCGTCACAAACTTAAAACCCCTAAGGGATGTCTACCTCGTAGTAGGTGGACCCATACCCGGCCCAATAGCCGTAACCTCCTGACACATTGGACGGTGCGCCCGAGTGCACGGGGAAGAATGGGCTGCGGGAGAATATCCATTGATCGTTAATGGCTTTCCAATAGGCGTGGGCCTCGCGGTCCAGGGTGCAGAAACGCACCGAGACGTGGTCGCCCGACTGGAAATGCCAGTCGTACTCCGAGCCCATAATGTCGAAGCCGGGAAAAACGATCCCTTCATATTCGCCGTTCACCGTGCTTCCATCCACGAGCGTGTACATACACGGCAGATAGGTGCTGTCTTTTTGCGCCCTCTTCGTGAAGAAGAAATAATAACTGTCGTCTTGAGGTGTGAACCCGACTTTGATTGTGGATCCGTCCTCGTTCACATTGGGGGCGATATGCGTAAGTGTCTGAGGAGCAGGGATAGTGGTTACAGCAGAAGCCTCGGTCTCGCCATAACGCACATTCAAAGTATACGTTTTCCCCGCCTGCCCCTTCAACGAATAGGACGTGTATATATAAGGAGGGAAATAGTGGTCGTCCTGCTTGCCCATCAGCATATAGGTGTTCTCGCCGTCGCTGACGGACACGGTCGCCCATTTGAGCACATGCCTCTGCAGGTCGTCGTAGTCCATTTCGCCCTCGACGACCGCGACCGACGAGGTCAGTATCACCACCGGATACTTCCCGTCTTCGATCCATCCGTCCACGACGAGGTGCTCGGCAATCTTATCCACCGTGCAGGCCGCCGTCAGGAGCGCGAATAATAATAACCCTATCTTTTTCATAGCCTAGAATTTAAGGTAATAGCCTACCGATGGTAAGATGGTGATACCCAGGTACATACGCTGAAAATCGATGGTCAGTTTCTCGCGATTTGCCTTCACCTTGCGGTAGATTTCCTGATCATGCGCCGTGGCGTTATAGACGGAGAAGTTCAGGCCATGCTGCATTCTGCCGCGGTCGCGGAAGTGCAGACGCGCGTTGAGGTCCACCCTGAAATACGGGTCCAGCCTCGCGCCGTTGCGGGGTCCCATCACGGACACGATCTGGTGCGAGAGCATATAGTACTCCCGAACCTTCGTGAACGGGGTTCCCCCTGCGGCCACGACCGTGCCTCCCAAATCCCAGCGGCCCACCTTGTATGCGGCCACGAGGTCGAATTCCACCAGTCTTTCGTGGTTCGAGGGCCACGTGCCACCGTCGAACGTACGCATGCTCCTTCCCGCGGAAAGGCCGGCCCAACCGGTCAGCCGCCCCTCCGTCTTGCGGAGCAGCAAGTTAAGGCCATAGGCATAGCCGTTACCCTTCTGAAGCGCGCGCTCGAGCGAGTAACTGCCGTCCAGCATATCATGGAGGCCGCCGACGTACTCCAGTTGGTTGCCCAGATAGCGGTAGTACAGTTCGCTGTTGATTTCGTACCCGCCGGGGAGCGATTTGTCCCAAGCGACCGACGCGCCCACCGACCACTGAGGGTCGCTATACTTCCCCGCCGGCAACCAGAATTCGAGCGGCAGGCCGAGGTTCGACAAGCCCGTCTGGAACAGGTACTGGCGGTGCATACCGGCGCTCATGCGGAGTTTGTCGCCGCTATCGAAGCGCCATGTGCCCGTGAGCTGGGGCGAAAGCCCGAAATAGGGTTTCTTCTCCGCCGAGAGGAACCATTGCCCCGCGAGGGTGGCGCTATAGTCGAAGTTATATCCGATTGTGCCGCTCCACTCCGCGGACAATGTCGTCTCGAACGCACGCTGAACCGTTTCCGGCTCATAGGCCACGCCCGTGCCGCTAATCACCGGGCTCTGCGGCAGCACCTCGTGCATCGCGGCATCCGCCATCAGGCTGAGTTGCCCCCTGCTCCATCCTCCCTTGTATCCGACGGTCGAGATTGACGATGGCAGCAGCGCCTGCCTTCCCTCCTCGGCCACATCCACGTCGAGCTTGAAGCTCGAATAGTAGAGCGTCTGCTCGAGGGCGGCGTGATTCCAGTGCAGAGCGGCCATTGCATTGCTCCAGAACATGTCTATGGCGATGTCAGCGCCGGCCTTCTCCGTCTCCACACGATCGTAGCCGTAGTAGAAGTCCGCGGAAATGCGGTCCTCTCGCGTGGGTGTCCACAGCCAGGTCACGTTCGCGTCCGAGAAGCCGTAGGACAGGGAGATGTCGTCCATATGCAGGTAGTTCCCATAGAGCAGGTCCACGAGCGAGCCGCGCCCGGACAGGACCAGCGCCGACTTTTTCGTCAGCGGAGCCTCCACGGTCCCTTGCGCGCTCACCAGCCCGATCGACGCGTCCACGCCGACCTTTTCGGGGATCGACCGGCGCGTGTGCATGTCTATGACGCCGCCCAGGCGGTTCACGCCCGTGGCGACGGTGCTATACGACATCGACCGGTAGTGCGTGGGATTGAAGACGGAGAACAGGCCCATAAGGTGCGAAGCGCCATAGACCGGCACGCCGTCGAGCGCCACCAGATTGTGCTGATGGTCGCAGCCCTGAATGTGGATGCCCGCGTCGATCTCGGAGTTTGTCTGCATGCTCGGAAGCATCTGCACGAAATGCAGCGGGTCGGCGTTTCCGAGAACCGACGGCATCAGGGCTAGTTCGGCCACATCCATAGTGGCCACACCAGCTTTGCCGAAGTCCAGCAACTGACGCTTCGCAGCGGCAGACAGCACGGTGCTGTCCAACTGCAAAGAATCGATCTGCGCTCTGGCTTCGGTGCAGAAGACCGAGAGCAAAAGCGCAGATCTTAGAATCAGTATACCGAACTTGCGGTTCGTCACATCGAATTATTTCAGAGGTTCAACCTCTTCTTCCTCGCCGCCGCCAAGGAATGCGTTCATCTCGGCAAGAGCCTTGTTGACTGCCTCAACGGTCTTGGGGAAGTTAGCCTCGTTGAAGAACGCCTCAGGAAGCATATAGTCCGAACCATCCTCGAAACGAACGACGGGCTGGATGCTCCAGACGGTCATAGACTCGTCCTGATAAGGGATGTAAGCTTCCCAGCCGAGTTTAGCCTGAGCGGTGTGCTGGATGTAGAGAGTAAGATTCATGTACTTCTCTGCAGTTGCTGCCAGAGCCTTGGCTTCTGCTTCTGTGTTACCGCGTTCTGCGTTCACGAGCTTTGAGATTTCGGTCCAGTTCAGATCACCCTTGATGACGATATTGTCCAGGATGCCGAAGGAGGCCTTCACATTGCCGGTGCTGGTCAGAGGATCGATATCTGTGCCATCCTCGGTGGTCTCGATCTTACCCTTTGCTTCGAAGGTGGCGGCCACGACTGTCTGCTTGTCATACTTGATGCTGGCGTTCACAACAACCTCGGTCTGGCTGTACTTTGCGCGGGTCACAGCGAAGGTGTACTTGTCTGCGCTGACCTCGCAAGTTGCTGCGAAGGTGTCTGTGGGCTTCGGCTCCTCACCTGCCATATTGACATCGGTGGTGATCTTCGCGCTGAAGGCTTTTTTACCGCCGGCGTTGACCACAGCGTCGATGGAAGCAGGGATCACAAGATAGGTCTTGCTCCAAAGGGTCTGATTCAAGTTGCCGTCTGCATCCCAGTTGTTGTTGTAATCGGTGTCGATAAGAGCGGTGGTCTTGGAATTCTTAACGGTAATTTTTCCATCCACTGCGGTACCGTCTGCGAGGTTGTAAGCGACGCTAAGGCCGGTGCCTGCCTCCGCGTAGACTTTGTTGTCCTTAATGGAGACCTTTCCGTTGACTTTAGAGAGATCGATGAGATACTCGTAAGGTTCCTCGTCGCGGAGGGTAGTCTCAATGCTCTGACCCTCAATCCACTCTTCGTAGCTGGCGTCAGAAGCTTCAATACTTTGGAAAACCTCTAAGGAAGCGGTGATGAGATCGGCAGTGCTCTGCCAGTTCTCAACCTCGAGCATTTCGACCGCCTTGGTCATAGTCTCATCGAGGGTTTCCTTGTTCTGATCGGGAGTAAGGACGGGACCCTTCTCCTCTTTGTCTTTGCAGGACACTGCGATGCAGGCCACTGCTGCTAAAAGCAAAAATACCTTTTTCATAATATAAAAATGAACTATAGTTTCTTTTTCGCGGCGCAAAGATAATAAAATTATCTTACACCTAGTATTAGATGCGGCATCGCGCCAATAAGTTGCATTTTTATTTGGGAGACTTGATATTTCCTATTATATTTGCGGTCCAATTCTTCAGGAGAGATGCTCGAGTGGCTGAAGAGGCACGCCTGGAAAGCGTGTGTACCCCAAAAGGGTATCGCGAGTTCGAATCTCGCTCTCTCCGCAAACGGGGCCGCAGCAATGCGGCCCTTTTTGCGTCGAGAGCGAGAAAGTTCAACCCCCGCTGCTTCGCAGCTGCCCCACCGGGGCATGCCGCCTTCGCTACGCTTTCGGCGGGTGCCTTCCGGTCGTCGCATCGCTCCTCCCTCACGGCACGGCGGCTGATGCCGCCTTCGGTCCTTCGGACCTCCAAGCAGCGGAGATGCAAAGATCGGTAGGAAACCGACCGTCTTGCTGATTGCTCGCGGAGACACCGAGATGTCGGAGGGCGAAGCCCGACGAAATCTCGCCAGCGAGATCCCTTCGGTCCTTCGGACCTCCAAGCCGCGGAGTGGCGAGACGAGCGAGGGCGTCAGCCCGAGCTAATCTCGCCTTTTTGCACAAGATGGAACTTCATGGCCTGGACCTTGTGCACTAGACGCCGTCTATTGAAGATTTTCGCACAAGGTCCCCTGCATAAAGTTCCACCTTGCTCGCGGGCACCCTCAAAACCGGCCTTCCGTGCACAAAAAGGGCAGTTTTGCGCACGGACCGTGGGGATGGAGAAGACGAGTCGGTGAAAAAAAGAGAATCCCGTACGGATTTCCAAAAAATTACTATATTTGCAGTCCCAAAGCGCGGGTGGCGAAATGGTAGACGCGCTAGTTTCAGGAGCTAGTGGGGTAAAACCTGTGTGAGTTCGAGTCTCATCTCGCGCACTCGCCTTTTCTCGTGCGCTGCGATGAGACTTCGCTGCGCGAAGCTCATTATCACCCCCGCTGCTTCGCAGCTGCCCCGCCGGGGCATGCCGCCTCCGCTACGCTCTCGGCGGGTGCCTTCCGGTCGTCGCATCGCTCCTCCCTCACGGCACACGGCTGATGCCGCTATCGGCCCTGCGGGCCTCCAATTCGCGCACGAAAAAAGTCGGACAATTTGCCCGACCATTTCATAAGCTTGAGATGAACCTTTCCGATTATTTCTGTCGCTCGGCGACGCAGGGTTTGTTGAACATGTCGATTTCGCCGGTGTCGCCGGAGTAGGTGAACTTGATCTCGATGACGGCGCCGTACTGGTTCGCGTCCTCGGAAGTAGTTCCGTCTTCCCAATGGAGATAAAGATTCTGAGGAAGGGTAGGGTAGTCGTTGTACGCCTCAATATAATCCATAGCATTAGGGCGATACAGATACTTTTTCCAGGTGAGCTTCACGACTTTCCCATCGTAGGTGTAAGGGCCCTGCCAGCGGCAGCCCCAGGCGCTGATGATGAAGTCTGCGGTGTTGTCGGATTTTAGTTCGAGAACATACGCGACGTCGTCTTTTTCACCGGGTCTGTTGAAGGCATACCACTTGCCGACCTCGGAGGCGTTGTCGTCTTTGTTGCAGCCGGCGAAAAGCATTGCGGCAGCTGCCAGAATGATTGCGAGTTTTTTTATAAGAATCAATATTGTTTTGTCAAATATAACAATTAATCCGCAACGGCTCCTGTCACGGCGTATTTTTCCTTAAGCAATTCTACCACTGGTTCCATGGCCTTAGGGAATACTTTGCGAAGATCGATCTCGTCGCTCTCGGAAAGAACCTTCTTCAGAGCGCGCATGAAGTTGTCCTTGATCTCGGTCGCGAGGTTGACCTTCACGATGCCATTGGCGATGGCCTCGCGCACCTGGTCGTGGGGGATGCCGGACGAGCCGTGGAGCACGAGGGCGACCGGCGTGGCGGCGTGGATTGCGGCGAGGCGGGGGATATCAAGGTGCGGAGGCAGCTTGTAGAAGCCGTGCGCCGAGCCGATCGAGACCGCCAGCGCGTCCACGCCGGTCGCCTTCACGAACTCCACGGCCTGCTCCGGCGTGGTGAATCCTCCGCCCTGCTCCTGACCGAGTTTGGCCACATATCCCAGTTCCGCTTCGACATTGGCGCCATAGGGCTTCGCCATTTCAACGGCCTTGGCCGAAGTCTCCACATTCTCCCCGAACGGCTTCTCGGACGCGTCGATCATCACGGAGTCGAAACCCTCGTCCAGACAGCGCTGAACCAGTTCCAGGCTGGGGCCGTGGTCCAGGTGGATATAGCCCTGGAGGCCGTAGTCGGCCAGCACCTGCCTGCCCATCTTGTAGGCCGTGTGCAGGCCCATATAGTCGATCGAAGAGCGGGTGAGCTGCAGCATCACGGGCGCCCCGGAAGCTTGCGCCGCGCGCGCTACGCACACGAGCGTCTCGTAGTTATAGAAATTGGTTGCCAGCACAGCGGTTTTCTGCGCCTGGCACTCATAAAGAACTTCTTTTATCGTTTTCATTTCTTGAAACTGTGTTTGTCGATAACCTTTGTGTCTGCAACAAGCTCCTTAAGGGGCTCCTTCATCCTTGACGGGTCCGCGAGGAGGATGCGGAGTTGCTTGAGGGCGCTGACGAAGTAGAAACCGTCGCAGAAGCGCTCGTCGGTGACTATCCACAGAGGAAGGCGCTTGCCAATCGCAATCTCTTTGCCCTGCACGACCGGGACCATGGACTCTTTGCCCATGGAGAAGAACATGCCCGTGTTGCCGAAATCGTAGAGATGGTGGTAGATGGACGGGCCCTTGATGGACTTCAGGTTGGTGATGAAGCAGGAGGTGTGGAAGGGGCTGACCTTGATGATGGCTCCGGGCAGCAGTCCGTGCTTGTCCAGCCACTTGATCGTGCCCACCAGGAAACCGATGATGAAATTCGGCGTGAAGGTGATGAGGCGCGCCAGTTTGTCGGTGCCGTTGTTGGCGTCCATATTGCTGTTCTTCTTGATAGCCTCGTCTATCATGTCGCGCACCTGCGAGATGCTTTCGTGGCCGGTGAAATCCAGTTTGACGGTGGTGTCAGGAGCCTCTGCGCTAAGGCCTTTCTTCACCACGAAAGAGATCTGGATGCAGTTCCTCTGGAATATGCGGCCGTTCATAATGAAACGGTTCGTGCGGGGGAATAGCGCGATCAGGCGCACGAGCGATGCAATCACCACGTGCATATAGTTGTATTTCTCACCCTTTTCGGCCTCTGCGCGTATGAAATCGTCAATTGGTTCGCAAGGGCAGTCATACTGTGTCAAATTCTGGGAGTCGTGCCTGTGCCTCATGATATGGGGCATAATGCGCTGAATCGGGTCAATGTCTTTTACTTTCTTCCCGTCTGGTCTGAGTCCGAACATATCTAATTGTTTTAGTACCCTACAAATATATTGATATTCAACTGAATTTGTGTAAATTCGCGCCGGTTTTTAGAAGAAATGACAGATATCAGAAACATAGCAATTATCGCCCACGTAGACCACGGCAAGACGACGCTGGTGGACAGGATGATCTACCAGGCGAATCTCGTGCGTCAGCCCGAGAATCTCGGCCAGCTCATCCTGGACAACAACGACCTCGAGCGCGAGCGCGGCATCACCATCCTCGCGAAGAACGTGTCCGTGACATATAAGGGCGTTAAGATCAATATCATCGACACCCCCGGCCATAGCGATTTCGGTGGGGAAGTGGAGCGCGTGCTCAATATGTGCGACGGCGTGCTGCTGCTCGTGGACGCGTTCGAAGGCTGCATGCCCCAGACACGTTTCGTGCTCCAGAAGGCCCTCCAACTCGGTAAGAAGCCGGTAGTGGTCGTGAATAAGGTGGATAAGCAGAACTGCCGCCCGGACGAAGTTCAGGAAGAGGTGTTCGACCTTATGTTCAACCTGAACGCCACTGAGGAGCAACTCGATTTCAAGACAGTTTTCGGTTCGGCCAAGCAGGGCTGGATGTCGCTGGATTGGCGTAAGCCCGGCAACGACATCACCCCTCTGCTGGACGTGATTCTCGAAGAGATCCCCGCCCCTCAGGTGGTCGAAGGAACCCCGCAGATGCTCATTTCCTCGCTCGAGTATAGCCCTTACGTGGGCCGTATCGCAGTGGGAAAGGTCACCCGCGGAAGCATCAAGGCAGGTCAGCAGATTACTCTCTGCAAGCGCTACGACGTGCAGCAGAAGCAGAAAATCAAGCAACTCATGGTCTTCGAAGGCCTCGGCAAGACCGAGACTCAGGAGGTGCATTGCGGCGACATCTGCGCAGTGGTGGGCATCGACGGCTTCGAGATCGGCGACACCATCGCGGACTACGAGAACCCTGAAGCGCTGCCGCCCATCGCCGTGGACGAACCCACGATGAGCATGCTCTTCACCATCAACAACTCCCCGTTCTTCGGCAAGGACGGCAAGTATGTGACCTCGCGCCACATCAAGGAGCGTCTGGACAAGGAACTCGAGAAGAACCTCGCCCTCCGCGTGAAGCCCGGCCTGACTGCCGATTCGTTCGTGGTCTATGGCCGCGGCGTGCTGCACCTGTCGATCCTCATCGAGACTATGCGCCGCGAGGGATTCGAGCTGCAGGTGGGCCAGCCGAAGGTGCTGGACAAGGTCATCGGCGGTCAGCGCTGCGAGCCGATCGAGGAACTGTCCGTGGAGGTGCCCGAGCAGTTCGTGGGCGCCGCCATCGAGATAGCGACCCGCCGCAAGGGAGCGCTTGTGCACATGGAGCCGAGAGGCGACCGCACTCTGCTGGAGTTCGAGATTCCGACCCGCGGGCTTATGGGCCTGCGTAGCAATATGCTCACGGCGACGCAGGGTGAGGCAGTGGTCGCGCACCGCTATAAGGAGTATCAGCCGTTCAAGGGAGAGATCGAGCGCCGCAACAACGGTTCGCTCGTCTCGCTCGAGACGGGCCAGGCGATCGCCTATTCGATCAACAAACTGCTGGACCGCGGCCGCTTCTTCGTGGAGCCGGGCGAGGAAATCTACGGCGGACAGGTGGTCGGTGAGCATACCCGCGAGCGCGATCTTAACATTAACATCTGCAAGACCAAGAAACTCACCAACGTGCGCGCTGCCGGCTCGGACGAGAAGATCATTCTTCCGCCGGCCATCAAGTTCACTTTGGAGGAGGCGCTGGAGTATATCCAGGAAGACGAATTGGTGGAGGTGACCCCTCACCACATGCGTCTGCGCAAGATTTTGCTCGACCCGCTGGCCCGAAAGAGAAATAGCGACAACGAGGATTGATTTATTCTAAAAATTTGTTAACTTTGCAGCCCTTTGTAGTTAATCTGAACGACCTGGGCAGAGGCGTTAGTTCTCTGGCTCAGAGTGCAGGAAAAGAGTTCTTTGAGAGCTTCGGGAATCAGGAGATACTCGATGCGGACATCAAGGTGCAGGCTTCGGTGAATAACCGCGGCGTGTCAGTGGATGTGCAGGCGGAGATTAGCGGCACGGTGACCGTGCTCTGCGACAGATGCCTCGAGCCGCTCGAGATTCCGGTGGAGACGGGTTTCGAAGAGACCTACGCCCCGGAAGGCGCTGAGCTGGATTTCAGCCAGGAAGTCTACGACTTCGTGTGCATCGCCCTGCCCCTCCAGAGAGTCCATGAAGAAGGAAAATGCAACCCTGAAACTACAAAGTATTTGAGCAAATAATAATTTAAAACAGTATAAGCAATGGCACATCCGAAACACAAATTCTCCAAGCAGAGAACAGCAAAGAGGCGTACGCATGACTTCGCTCCCGTACCTACCCTCGCTACTTGCCCGAACTGTGGCGCAACCGTCATCTCTCATCGCATCTGCCCTGAGTGCGGTTACTACCACGGACGTCAGATTATCGAGAAGAGCGCTGAGTAATACGCTCTCCCTGGCTCCTTAGTTCAACGGATAGAACGGAGGTTTCCTAAACCTTAAATAGTGGTTCGATTCCACTAGGGGCTACAAGAAAAGCACTGCAAGCGCAGTGCTTTTCTTGTAGCCCGGGCCTCAAACGAGGGCCAAAAGAGCAAGAAACAGATACTTTTTCCTAGGCTAAATATGTCCTCCACCCTGGGCTTTTAATTCTTCGTCAACTTTCTCCTTTTCCTGCATCAGAAGGTCCAGGAGCCAGTCTTTCTGTTCGTCCACCAGACCGAGATCGCGGCAAGCGCTTTCGTAGCGTGCTATGACGGCTTCCTGATAACGGTGGTAGACCATGGATTTGCGGATTTCCTCCTCGATGGTCTCGTGCTCGATTTCGTAGGAGTCTTTATAATAATCCTTATACACCTTTTCGGAGGTGTAGCGGATGCAGAAGAAAAACAGACCGCAGGCAAGGATAACTATTCCCAGGATGCCGACAGCCAGAGGGACTTTCTGGATGAGACCCAACATTCCGAGGACTGATCCGGCAAGGAAAATTACTAGCGCGACAAGTTCGTTGGCGTGGTATTTCAGAAGGTCTTTTGCTTTCATAATCTCAGCATATTTGTCTTGCGGTTCTGCAATATCTTGATCTTGAATTCGTTTTCGGATTCCTTTGCCTCCATGGCTTTCTGGAAGGCGCGGCGGGAAGCGAGCATCTGGTTGTTCTTGTGGCGCATCTTATCGAGATTCTCACGCAACTTCCACTGACTCAGCAGGATAGCGAAGAAGGCTATGGCGAACATAACCAGGAAACCTATCATAATCATCAACTGATTGTGAGCCTTCAGTTTCTGGGCTTCTTCGCGCAACTGGGCGTTGTGCATCTCGGCGTCCAGGATCGCGAGGTCTTCGTTCTGGACTTTGATGTAGGTGGAATCTTTATCGTGCATCAGGAGGGCGAGCTGACCATAGGCATTGTCGAAGTCGCCCAGATCGGCATAGATGCCGTGCTTTTTCTCCAGACGTCCGCGGAAGGTGCCGAGCGAGTCAGCGACCGAGAGGGCCTGGACAAGCAGGCCGCGCGAACGGAGGTAATCGATGTCCAGCGAGTAGCGCGAGTCGGCATCGGCCTGCATACGGTAGAGCGGGTCGGCGATGAGCGAGGAATAAATCTCGCTGAAAGAGTTCCAATCGCCGGCGGCGTAGGCTATGTAAGCCCTTGTCATTCTGGACTTTATGCCGATGGAAGGGAAGTACTTCTCATATTCTTCAGACTGTGCGACATACTCTTCCGCCTTGGCGAAGTCGCGCATCTTCACATGCTCCTGCGAGAGGAGGAGATATAGGTTTGGCAGATCCTGCTCGGCGCGGGCGGCTTTGCAGAAATGTGCTGCTTCCTCGAGGTTGCGGATGGCGAGATGGTGGTTGTCGCGCGAGCTGTGGATCAGGCCGATGATACGGTAGGAGTACATCTTACCGGACGGCCGTTTTTCGGTGCCGGCGAGCCTGCCCATCGCTCGCGCTTCGAGCATGGCGTCGGAGGCGCGGCCGATATGGACCAGGTACTCGCAGTACTCGTGCATGAACGAGAAATAGAAATCGCGGGCCTCCTTCCGCTCGTGCAGCAGAGACTTAAGCTCCACTGCGGTGCTGTCCATGCGCTCGTACTGACGCAGAGCGAAACGCACAGGCATTTCGAGCGAGAGTGCCAGGCTTTTATAGCGGTAGTCGTCCTTGGCAACGCCGGCCGAGTAAATGGAATCGGCGACGGCGAGGTTTTCAGGGTTGAACTGCTGCATGCGGCAGTAGGCATAGCGCAGGAAGGTCTTCTGGTCCACACGCAGACGGTTAACGATCTGCGCGCTGGCGCCGAGACACATCAGGCAAGCCAAGAGGCTGATGAGCAGTTTGCGCAGCATGACTATTTCTGGCGGGACTGAACTATCTGGATCTGGGTGATGACGGTGGTGAGGAGCTTCTCCATGATAATGGGTTTCATGATGAAGTCGTCTGCACCCACACTGAAGCCTTTCACCACATCTTCATTGGAGTTGAGGGCGCTGAGAATGACGATTCGGATGTCTGCGGTCTCGGGGTTTTCCCTGAGGCGTTTGATCACTTCGAAACCGTCTATGCCAGGCATCATAAGGTCCAGCAGGATGAGGTCGGGCTTCTGAGCGGCCACTGCATCCAGCGCGGCCTGACCGTTGGCGGCGGTCCTCATCTTGAAGTTGAACTTAGTGAGCATTTTCTGCACCAACACCAGGTTGATGGGAATGTCGTCCACGGCAAGAACATTGAACTTGGAGTAGTCGTAGTCTTGAGCGTAAGAGGGTGTCATT
This sequence comes from uncultured Bacteroidales bacterium, assembly GCA_905234485.1. Taxonomy (GTDB): domain Bacteria; phylum Bacteroidota; class Bacteroidia; order Bacteroidales; family UBA932; genus Cryptobacteroides. Next base: position 26,830 of record CAJOHV010000005.1, read on the forward strand.
GATTATTCTTTCTAGATATGATAAATGCTACGAGTATACCTGAGACGATAGCAAATATGCCGACGAGTATCCATAGCAATGTAATGAGTCTCTGCTGATTGTCCAGCTTCATATTGAGCTGGCGTTCGTTCATCATAGCCGTCATCTCTTCCATCTTCACATTATTCAAGCGATAGAAGTCGTGGTAGAGGGTAACAATGATGAAAGTTCCAAACCATGTGGCCACGTCATGGCGCTTGTATTTGATTGCCAAATCCCTGATGTATAGCATTTGGGAGCGGGCAACGACCTTTGTGCCAAGGACTTCTATTTCTCGGATAGGGGCATTATCCAAGATGGCGTCAATACAGGGGAACAATGCTGATGCCCCGTAAATGACTGATTCCAGCGTGTCGTCTTTCAAACAGAAGTCGCGGTACTTGTAGTACTTATCCGGTTGCATATCAAATGCTGCCAACTGCGCTTTGCCCAGAATGAAACGTAGAGTGTCCCCGCGGGTAAGGGCGTGCTCTTCGGCCTTGCGATAAAAAAATCTGGCGGAGTCCGACCCGGTCGGATAGGTGCCGGCGAGATCGTAGCACTGGCGGGTGAAACTCTGTCTGCGTATAACCGGATCAGAAGTGTTGTCAAAAACTTCAACTGCGCGCAGGAGGTGTTTTCGAGCGTTAAGTATATCGTTCTGACGCTGGTAGAGCTGAGAGATGTAAATATTGCTCTGCCAAATTCCGTATTCGTTCTGCTTCCTTGCCGCTATATCCATCATCTCAGTGAGCAGTCTCTGTGCGTGAATCTCCTGACGGGTGTTCACATAGTAATTCTGGATGAGGGTGTAGGCATAATAGAAGTACTGCTGGTATCCCGTTTCCTGGGCGACCTGAGTGGTCACCTTAAACTGACGATCGGCTGTTTCGTTGGCTTCGGTGATGTCTTTGGACTCTCTGGCAAAGCGTAAAACCCTTTTAAGGAGGCAAACGTAATGCAGAGTCCTGGCTTTTTCGTCTCCTACTTCCTGAGCTCTTTTCAGAAGAGCGTTGTTGGCAATGTCGAAGGCATCGTTGCTAGTGTCACCAACAAGCGCTTCTGCCATCTTGAAATACTCGTAGCAGGTGTCGTCTATGTCGTAGGGGTTGTTCTGCGCATGCGCAAAAGAGAGCGCGGCGCAGAGCAGAGCGGCTATGACTGAAAGGCGTTTCATTGTTCTTTTGGATTAGTGGGTACGATAAGCACGAAACGAGCTCCCGGACCCGGGTGAGTGGTGTCCAGTTCCACTCGCGATTCCATTCTGGTGGCTATGTCGCGGCAGATGCTGAGGCCGAGGCCAGTGCCCTGGACGAATTCATTCAATTTAGTGAAGCGTTCGAATATCTTCTCGGCCTGGTCGGCGGGAACTCCGGGGCCGGTGTCAGTGACCGCAAAGGTCACAAAGCCTGGATTCTCAGTGAGAGAACTCGAAAGCTTGATTTCTCCTTGAGTGGTGTGCTTGCAGGAGTTGGTGAGAAGGTTGATAATAATCTGCTGCACGCGCCTGGGATCCGTGCGGAATGTGAAGGGCGCCGGATCTTCGGGTTCGTAGTACATTCTGACTCCGGGCTGCAGACGGTGCTCTGCGCTGGAGATGGCGGACTCGCACATGAAGTTCTTTTCTCCTTCTTCGTAGGTTATGCGGTATTCGCCCTTGTCCATAGAAGACGCGTTAAGGATGTCGTCCAGGAGCATCGTAAGCATCTTGGTGTTGTTCACGATGTAGCCCGAATACTCATCCTTCTCCTCCGGAGTCAGCGTTCCGTCCGGCAGGGAAAGAAGCTGCGAGAATCCTACTATCGCATTAAGTGGAGTTCGGACTTCATGGCTCATGTTCTGCACGAAACGGGTCTTGGCAGCGTTAGCAAAAAGCACTTTTTCATTCGCATTCCTAAGTTGGTGGATATGAGTGAACGAGAAGAACGCCGTGCCCAGCAACAGGATAGCGAGCAGAATGGCAATCATGTGCGAAATTCTGGAAAGCTGGTGCTGCTTCTGCATTAGCTCGGCGTTGAGGGCGGCTTTGCCCATGGTCACGTCAAGCTCGGAAATGCGGGAGTGGTTGGTGTCGGAGATTATGACCTCCATATAGTTGACCAGTTTCTTCTCCACATTGAAAGCGAAGTCCGAATAGCCCCAGTTCTCGCAGAGGTTGGCAATCACCTTCATTTCTCGGACGGTGGCGAGCTGGTAGATTTCATTCTCACGCTCAATGATACTGCCGTCGCGGCATGCGTCGATCAGGGAGAAGAAAAGTCCGGATCGGCGTGTGATGGTGTTGAAGGAAGGGTCGTTCAGACAGATATCCCTGAGCTCCATATATTCGTCCATCCTGCTGTCCAAAGCCGCAAGACGCAGCTTGAAGTACACGCAGCGCAGGGAATCCAAATGGGATTTAGCGTTTGCTTCCGCGAGGGCGACATTGATTCTCACCGAATCCGAGGCGATAGGGTAAGTGTCGGCCAGGTCGCAGTACAAGCGGGTAGGGGATTCCCGGCGGATGGCTTCATTGTCTGTGGTGTTGTAGAGATTGATAGCCTTCAGCAGATGGGGCTTTGCACTGACGTAGTCGTTGTTTCTGATGTAATTGTCAGCCAGATATCTTGAACTGGTCCAGATTCCGTAAGGGTCTTCTTCCGTGATAGCCTGATTCTGCATCTCTTCCAGAAGCAGAAGAGCGCGATAGGCCTCGCCATGCTTGGTATAATATTCCTGCGAAAGTCTGTAGGACAAATAGAAGTAATATGGCTGATTCTTTTCGCGGGCGACACGCTTCAACTCCTCTCGCGCTGCATTGACCTTGGCATCGTTGTCTTCTGAGGAAGGCCGCTCGATGTAATCTTTCAGCACTTCTACATGGTAAATTACCAGAGCTTTGGAATCTTTCTTTTCTATTGCGGCCTGGCGGAAGAGATCGGCTGCAGTGGCGAAACTGTCCTTGCCCAACTGCCTCTCCACCTCTTTATATAAGGCGTAGCAGGTGTTGTCTATCCCGAGGGGATTATCAGAAGCGGCAGCCGGAATCGCGAGCGAGAACACCAGCGAGACCAGCGCCGCAATGAAAAGCGTTCTTTTCATCGGCTAGAATTCGTCGTTGTTTTCGTAGATCTTAGTCTCCCAATCGCTTACGCTGGGAGCGAAGGTGATTTCGTGATATAGTTTTCCGGTGTCCAGACCGAGGTGGAAGGTGTACTGCTTGCCGTAGGCCATGATGTTGTCCGGCAGTACGCCGTAGAGCATGTAATTTGCTCTCTGGTTCTTCAACTCGCCGTAGGTGAAGCCGTTCAGTGTGAAGGCTTCCACATCGTAAATAACTTCCACAGTCTGCTTGCCCATCACGAGTTCGTCAGGGATTGCATAGAAGCGATAACTGTCCGCCATGCGGGGTACGAGAGTCTCACGGCCGATGAACATTTCGTTCTCCATGCCGACTCCCACGGGCGCGTCTCCTTCGAAGACGACTTCGTCGCGGTAATATCCACGGCGATGCCAGAAGCCGCCGCCGGCCTGTATGTCGTTAACGAAGATACCAGCAGAAGCGATCTTGGTGGCTGTCACCTTCCTGAGGTGGATCAAGCCCTTAAGATTCTTATCCGTCGTGACGTCGCAGATCTTGAAACCTATATCGTTCGTGATATGTTGGAACTCGAGCGGGACCATATTGAGCTGGTCCACAGCTGCCTGAACGGTCTTGGAAACCAGGGGACCGGCCTGAGTGTCCGCATTGCTGAACGGAATGCTATAGGTCTGATAATCTTCTCCGTAGACCAGATTGTTTACGTGCGGGTAATACGCGCTGAAGGAAATTGTGTTGGGGCTGTCCCAGAGGCCGTTCTCGAAGAAGCCGCGGTACAGACCGCCGGAGTAGGACACTTCTTCGTTGTCCAGCATGAGAGTTCCTGTCTCGAAGTCCACACCCACAAGTCCGAATGACTTGGACTTGTCCATGGTGGCTATCTTATCAGATTCTTCGAATTCGCCGCCTTTACTGATGGCGCCTTGGGGAATCTTTTCGCCGTCGCGTGTGACTTCGACCGGGAATGTGATCTGCTTCTTTCCGCCAGCCTGAGGCATGTCGGGGGAATCCAGGTCCATTGAACAGGAAATGACTGCTGCTGCGATGGCAGCAAGGGCAAAGGGTCTCAGTGTTAGTGCTCTCAAAGTCTTGCTTTTTTATAGATTTTACCAAAGGTAAACATAATTTTTTGAATTCGGTTCTGACTCTCCTTTTTGTTTATGCGTTCACGAGACCGTCGGAGACGGCGCGGGCGACGCATTCGATTATGCTGTCCAGGCCGAATTTGCCTTTGATGCGCTCTTTGTAGGAGTCCACGGTGTTGAGAGTGATTTCGAGGGCGGAGGCAATCTGGGCGTTGCTGTAGCCGGAGGTAGTGAGTTGCAGAACTTCCAGTTCGCGGGGAGTGAGGCCCTGGGGTTTACGGGCGTGGAGGTTGTCCTCGCCTCCGAAAAGGCGGGTGATCTTTGCGGCGTCTATGGTCTCGCCGAAGAAAAGGCACTTGCCGTCTACCACATCGATGATGGCGGCGGCGATGGATTCGGGAGAAGAGTCTTTGGCCAGATATGCCGCAGCTCCGGATGAGATGGCCCTCATAATAAAAGCAGGCTTTTTATAGTGGGACAGCACAAGCGTGCGAACGGTGGGGAAGGCCTCCCGAAGAATGCCAAGAAGCGTGAGTCCGTCGGTTTCGGATTCAAGGGTAATGTCCACCACGGCGACATCAGTTTCCGGATGGGCGTTGAGAAAGGCCACGGCGGTGCCCGGGGTGCCCACGGAGTCTATCCGCGAAATCTCCGGATTAGCAGACAGAGCCAGTTTGAGCCCCATCACAAACACGGTGGAATCTTCGATGAGAAGTACGTTTATCATAATTGTATCGTTATTTCGAGTCCCTCCCCGAGAAGGTTCCGGGATGAGAGGGAAGCGCCCATTTTTTCGAGCAACTCGCGGGTGAGGACAAGGCCCAGGCCGTGGCCCCACTCCGTGTCAGCCTTCATTCCCGGGCCTTGGTCGGTAATCCGGATTTGCGTTCCCTGGGCGTTCAATACCACTTTTCCTCCCTTGGGAGTCACCTTCACGGCATTATCCAGAAGGTTGCGAAGGCAGGTGAGAAGCATATTGCGGTCCGTGCGGACAGTCAGGTTCGAAGGGACAATAATTTCTATGCAGTCCCCGTGGAGGATGCTCTTCGCGGCCTCCTCCGAGAGCGAACGAAGATTCTCCTCGCGCATAACCGGTTTCAGCATACCCTTCTGATTAAGGGACCATAGCAACAGGTTCTCGAGCAAGGCTGAAGTGGTGTCGGCAGAACCGGCCAGTTCCTCAAGCGCCTCTTTAATTTGTTCGGGGGAAAGTTGATCCACCTGCTGAAGCAGTTGATGCGAAAGCAGACGGTTACCGGCGACGGGATTGCGCAGATCGTGCGAGATGATCGAGAACAGTTGGTTGCGCATGTCCACTTCCTTCTCGAGCAATCTTCGCTCACGAAGGCGTATAATCGTCCACACTAGGGCTGCCAGCGCGAGCGCATAGAGCAGAAGGAAAGGCCAGCGTAGCCATAGCGGCAGCGGAACGAGTATGACGCTGACGGCGCTTTCGCCCTGGTCCCAGCGGCCGAAGATGTCGCTCCTCTGTTCCTCAAGGGTGTAGCGGCCGGGGAGCGTGTTGTCCGGGAAACCGTTGAAACGGCCTTCTGTCCACGGACCTCCATTCAGGCGGTAGCGATGCTGCACAAGCGACTCTAGGAGCATGTTGCCGGATGCGCTCAGGGAGAGCAGGCTGTCCGGGTGGAAGACGGCGGCGCCTTCAGGGCCTCCGAAAGCCAAACAGCCGTTGGCCAAACGGCAGGAAACGTGCTCGCCGTAGATATCGGACGGGAAACCAAGGGCTTTCCGCGCTACGCCTATGCTGCCGTCGGTCCCTATGAAATACAGGCCCTCCTCCGTCCCGGCCCACAGGCGCCCGTTGGCGTCGGCCTCCACGGACTGCACCAACTTCCCGTCCAGATAATGAGCGCCTGTCGGGCTCCATAGTCCGCTGCGGGTGGCGGCCCAGACGGTGCCGTCTGGGGCGAGGCAGAGGTCGGTGACATAGTCATCCGGGATGGCGGAATTGCCTTTGTAGTATTTGGTGACAAGGCCGGTTTCGGCATCGATTATGTTGAGCCCGGCCTCCGTCGTGGCATAAACCAGATTGCCGTGCGAATCCTCAATGATCCTGCTGCCGAGGCGGGAGCTTACATATATGTTGGAATCAACCTGTGGAGTGGGGTAGCGGAAGGGACTCAGCCAATGCGGAGGCAGGCTGCGATGTCGTTCCCGGTCCCATTCGTTGAGGCCTACGCCTTCCCAAGTTACTACCCAAAACCTTCCGCGGCTGTCTTCGAGGAAATCGGAAATCCAGTTGGCTCCGGAAAGGCTTTCGGCCGCCGGATGCTGCGGCGGAGGCGTCGGACCTGTCAGGCGATCCTTGCGCATCCTGCCGTTTTTCCAAACTTCCCATCCGGTGTTGTTCCATAGGCCCACATAAACAACTCCTTTGCTGTCTTCGTAGAGGCTGGACACCCTGTCTTCGGCCCTGCCTATCCAGAGTTTGCCGCGGCTGTCCTCGAGCAGCGCGGTGACATTGTCCGTAGAGATGGTTTGAATGTTCTTAAGCGCCGTGGAGATGGCGGACAGGCCGTTGTCTCCGCCCACCCAAATGTTGTTCGAGCGGTCTTCAAAAATGCAGTAAAGTTCCGTGGACGGTGTTTTAAACACGGGAGTCTCGGCCGGTTTTTCCAGATTCACGGCCCCCACACCGTAAGTGCCGGCGGCCCAGAGACGACCGTCATGGGTGGTCAGCAGCCTGGCGTGCGCTATCGGGAGTTTGCCTCGGAGGATTACTTTTCCATCCTCATAAGTATACAGAAGAGATGTGTGGTCGTCGAAGGCATAGAGTTCGCCGCCGGTCTCGGCATAACTGCCGGAACAGAACCCTCCGTTTCCGAATGGATGTATAATCTGGGGATGCTCCCTGTCTTCAATGTACTGAAAGCGGACGATACGGCCGGCGGGCCAGAGTTTGCCGTCCTGCGCCTCATATATCTGGTAATATGGATAGTCTCCCTCAGAGTCGCGTTTATCATAAAAGCACCTGGCGTGTTCGATGATGCCGTCACGGTAAGAGAGTTTAAGCAGCAGCGTGTCTCCCACGGTCGCCCAAACATAGCCATCGGAATCGGTGAGCAGCGCACGGATATTGCCCTTCGGGCCGGGAGATTGCCGATCGGGGCCGGCAATGACCTCCAAGCCCTCGGTCGTTCCCGCCCAGATTCTGTTCTCCCTGTCGACTGCCAGCGATGTGATGCGTTTGTCTGGTATAACAGTTTTAAACTCTATCCCATCGAAGCGGCACAGCCCACGGCGAGTGCCCACCCATAGTATCCCGTCGGAGTCCTGAGTGATGGCGTACACCGTATTTGACGGCAGACCGTCTGAGGAATCAAAATGAAACGTCATGCCCGGCTGCGACCGGGCATCTGTTGCCAGGGATGCGATAAGAGTGAGTATGAAAAGAAAACGGCGCATTCTTCAGTAAAGTTATCAATTCCGCTATTCCGCCCAGAGTTCGTCCACGAAGATGATGGGAAGTCCGCCGGCACCGGGGTGCCAGGCGGGGATGACGCCGAGGTTGCGGGCGATCACCTTCACGTAACGGGCGGAGCGCTCCACGGGGACCTCCGCGTCCCAAATCTGAACGCTCATATCGTCAGTGCCCACTTGGCAGGTCAGCGAGCCGGCGGGGGAGAAGTCGACCCCGTCTGAGGAGACGTAGAACTCCACGTCCGTGGGCATCCATATCCACGCGCGGGCGTCCTGAAGGAAACCGGCGCCGATGCGTGTGAGCGGGCGTTCTTTCAAGAGGTCGAGCACCGCTTCGAAGTCCGTATCCTGATAGCCCTGCCAGCCGCCGGTGCGCCAGTTGAGCGATCCGCGGGCGCCGTCGATCAGGCCCTCGTCACCGCCGGCGGTGTACGAGCGCAGGTAGCGCGACACAAGGCGGATCGCTCGGTCGCGGCGCACCTGGCGGATCTTGCTGCGTGTCACGAAACTCTTTCGGCCGTCTTTCTCGGACCACGCTGTCATCTCGCAAGGCTCGTAAACGGTGAACGGCCTGTCGTAGAGGCGGGCGGGGCCGCCGGCTACGGTGTACCAGATGTTGCCCTCGCCGATTATGCTGACGCTCAGCGAGTCTTCAAACATGTCGTTGTCCATCACGAAGGCCGGGTTCGTCACGATAGTCGTCATGACCGGCGCCGACCAGCCATCTGAGACCGGGCAGACGGGATATCTCCCAATCGCAGAGAGAACATACCAGGCGCTCATCTGGCCGCAGTCTTCATTGCCGCAAAGGCCGTCGGGGACGCTGGAGTAGAGGGTCTCGAGGATCTGCTGGACGCGGGCGTCGCGCTTGTCCGTCCGGCCGACGGCATCGTAAAGATATGCGATGTGGTGGCTGGGCTCATTGCAGTGAGCATACTGTCCGATCTGGCCGGTGATGTCGGCCTGGTTGCGGCCGGTGGTCTTTTCGGGGGCGGCGAACAGCGAGTCCAGCCGCGCCTCGAAGGCGGCCGGGCCGCCGAGCGCCTCGATCAATCCCGGTATGTCGTGAGGCACGAAGAAACTGTACTGCCAGGAGTTGGCCTCAGTGTAATTGTTATTCACTTCGCGCGGATCGAAAGGGGAGTACCAGCGTCCGTTGAGACGGGCGCGCATAAAACCGGTCTGCGGGTCGAGAACGTTTTTCCAGTACTGCGACGAAGTCATAAACTCCTCGTATTCTTTCATATGCCCCAGTTTGAGGGCCACCTGTGCCACGCACCAGTCGTCGAAGGCGTATTCGAGCGTCTTGGACACGCTTTCGTGTTCGTCGTCTGCCAGCACGAGCCCGTTGCGGCGGAAACTGTCCATGCCGAAGGCGGGGTTGCGCGCGGAGGCGACGAGGGCTTCGAAGGCGTGTTCGTAGTCGAATCCCGTCAGACCGTGAGCAATGGCATCTGCAATCACGGGCGCGCTGTTGTAGCCTATCATACAGTTGGTCTCCCAGCCGGAGAGTTCCCATACGGGCAGTTTGCCCGCTTCGTCATAGACGGAGAGCATAGTCCGGATGAAGTCCACGGTCCGCTCGGGCTCGATCTCGGTCAACAGGGGATGCAGGCCGCGGAAAGTGTCCCATAGCGAGAAAACGGTATAGCGCTCCCAGCCGTTGGCCTTGTGGACCTGACCATCCATGCCGAGGTATTCTCCGTTAACATCAGAATACAGCGAAGGATGTATGGCGGTGTGGTAGAGCGCGGTGTAAAAACGAGTGCGATGTTCGCGGTCGCGATACGGGCATTCGACCTTTGAGAGATACTGATTCCAAGCTTTTTCGGTTGACTTCCTGAGCGCCTTCATAGAGAGGGGATACTCGCTCAGAAGATTCTGGCGGGCGTTTTCCCAGGAGACGGAAGAAATGCCGACCCTGACGGCAACCTTGTTGGTGTTGAAACCGAAAACTGCCTTCGTGTCATGAATATCGACATTCGTGAAGGGTGCCGAGAACTCCATGTAGAAATAAACCCTTTGCCCACGCGCCCAACTGTTGGATGTCCTGTGGCCATAGCAGGCATTGCCATTCACCTCAATCGAGCAGTCCTCCAGGGAGTCGCGGTGCTTTAAGTCAACGGCTATCAGCGCTTTGTCATTAAACAGATATTCGTGCAGAGCGCAGCGGCGGCCGGCGGCTAGCCTCGCCAGCACGCGGGTGTCCTCGAGCCAGACTTCGTAGAAGCCTGGCGAGGCCTTCTCCCGCTTGTGGCTGAAGCGTGAAGCCCGGCCGCCCGGTACCACCAGTATGTCGCACCAGTCGTCGCATCCCGTGCCGCTCAGATGAGTGTGAGAAAAGCCGTAGATGAGGCTGTCCGAATAGTGATAACCGCTGCAACCGTCCCAGTCGCCGGGGTTTGGCCGCGTGTCCGGACTCAGTTGGATCTGTCCAAAGGGATAGGCCGCTCCGGGAAAGGTGTGGCCGTGCGCGTCAGTGCCCACGAAAGGGTTGACGAACGGCAGCAGCGAGAGCAAAAATAGCAGTACGGTTGTCATTATTTATCGAGCCACTTCGTTATCGATTCGGACTTGACCTTGAACCAGTTGTTCGAATTGTTCTCGAGCAGGCGGTATTCGCCGTGGTTACCCCAGGATGCGGGGGCGTCTTTCAGAGTCATATCTTCTCCAGTGTCGTTGGGGACATATTCGGAGAACAGTTTCTGCCAGGTCCTGATACGCTCCGCGCCCGCGGCCTGGCCGGTCCATGGATTGTCGATGGTGGAGAAATCTCTCAGATACTCGGTATACTTCGCGCGGAATTCACTGATGCTCAGAACCTTAGCGATGAAAGGCTGGTCGTCGGAGCCCCAATGATAGGGATCCTGGCGGCCGGAATCGTTCTGAACTCCCACGTTGTGCGACGTGCCGAGGGTGTTGTCGAGGTCATAGGGCAGCATGAACACTTTGTAGTTCTCCATATCACGGCTGTTGAAATAGAGATAGAAGTTGTTCATATTGTTCCAGTAGTCGTCCCAGTGGCCGAGGGCTACATAGGCGGCGTACATTTTCAGCAGCAGGTCCACATCGCAGACTTTGTTGAGCCATTCCTTCAATTCGTCTCCCTGCATACGGTTCAGTTTGCTGATGAAACTCAGTAACTGCGACCTCGCATTTGCAAAGTCTTCCTTCTCTCCATTTTTCAACTCATAAGGATATGATTGCGAGGTGTTGTCGTCGTAGTGGAAACGCCAACTGTCGGTTCCCTTCAGGTTGGCGCCCCAGGAGCATTTCCAGAGCCATCCGTCAGCGGAGCCGAACTGCTCCTTACGCCTTTTCACATAGCGCATGTCTATCGACTCAATCATCAGGTAGACACCGAAATAGACTGGGGCGTCTGAGCCGATTTTGAGGTTCAACCTACACCACGAAGTCATAGGCGCAGTCCAGACCCCATATCTTGAGAGGAGGTCATACGAGAAATGCTCCCTGATGTAGGTGGGGTCTTCTTTTGCGTATTTGAGATTGATTCTGCGTATGCCGTCGAAACTGCCTTCGTCAGAGAACTTCCTGCAGTTGAGGCCGAAATGCACTCGCCGCCAATGAGTATCCTTTGTTTTGTGCTTATCTCCCTCCCTGCCCTCAGGACGCCGGCGGGATGTGTTACCTCTGAGCCTCAGTCCCACATTCTTCACGGTCAGCGTTTCATCGTCTCTTTCGAGGCTGACCTCGTCGCATCTCACATATTCCGGGGTGTGATTGTCCGCATCGTATTTCTCCAGAAGGCTGTTCCACTCGTTCAGGCTGATACTGATATTGATTTCCGGAAGCCGGGTGTCGTCGAATACTGCCTGCGCTTCGGCAAAAGTGCCTTTGTTCTCTTCAGGTTTCACGATTTCCTTCTCCACTTCGCATGAAATGAAGAGCAGCAAGAGCGGAAGAAAACGAAAGAATTTCACAATTTGACGTCTTTAAGGAGTTCTTCGAGCACGGGTTGCACCAGCGCATCCATCACCTGGAAACCGGCGAGTTCCGGATGTACTCCGTCATTGGCATAAGGCTTCGGGAAGCCGCCGTCCTCGTCCACCAGCGGGGTATAGTAATCGATGAAAGGATAGCCTTTTTCCTCGCACCATGCTTTGATCAGTTCGTTGGCCTCCAGAATATGCGAAACAACGGTAACGCCCTCTTTCGAAGGTTTCCAGTCGTCTGCCCACCACCATATCTTGTTGCAGGGCGTAAGCGAGCCGATGACGACCTTGATCTTGGCCTCTTCGGCCTGTGCGGCCATTTTCTGAATGTTCGCGAGGATCGCGCTGCTCTCCACATAGGCGCCGTCGTTCTCCGCCACGTCGTTAATGCCGCACATAATGTGCACCACATACGGATCATTGTCCACGACGTCTTTCTTGAAGCGCGCGGCGATGGTCTTCGAGGTCTGGCCGTCGATGCCCTTGCCCATATACCCGTTGGACATGAAGAAAGAGACATCGGTCTGGGGCCACAGTCGGGTGATTGAATCGCCTATGAACACGGCCTTGCGCGTGTGCGTCACCGGCGGTGCGGGCGGAGCCGCCTTGAGAGTGGTGAACTCCTGCTCGAGCCAATCGGAAACCTCTCCGTCTCGTTCGCTGCGCACCTTGAACACCAGCGGCGTGTTGTCCGGCAGACCCACGGCGGTCACGCTGCATTCTTCGGCAGTGCCCTCCGTGGAGAAACCATCTCCCTGGACCGTCCAGCGGTAGATTTTGGCCGCCTCCACATAGTTCCATCGTACAGAAATGGAAGAATCGGTCACGCTGAGGACTTGCAGGCCCGCCGGCCTCTTAAGAGGCGGAATGTCCGCGCTTGGTTTTTCAGCGCAGGCGGTCAGGGCTAACAGCGCAAGAAAGAGAATGTGTGCCAGTTTTTTCATTATGCGTTTCCGTAATCGAGGTAAAGTTACCTATTTTTTCCTATCTTCGTAACCCAGTAGTGTAATCACAATCAATTATGGCAGTCAAATTCTACAAATCAGATAACCAGGTCCCCCTGGAGATGCACAAAGTGCGCGTTGTTCAGAAACTCACCCTTCTTCCGGTGGAAGAGCGTCTCAAACGCATCCAGGAAGCGGGCAACAACACCTTCCTTCTCCAGAACAAGGATATATATATGGATATGCTCACCGATTCCGGAGTGAACGGTATGTCGGATGAGCAGGTCGCTTCGATGAGCATCGCAGACGACTCCTATGCCGGCTCGGAGACCTTCAACCGCGTTAAGGCGGCAGTGAAGGAGGTCTTCGGCACGGATAACGTTCTCCCGGCGCACCAGGGGCGCGCGGCGGAGAACATCCTGGCCGAAGCCTACGTTAAGCCGGGCATGGTGGCTCTGATGAACTTCCATTTCACCACCACCAAGGCTCACATCACCCGCCTGGGCGGCGAGGTGGTGGAACTTGTGGCGAAGGAAGGACTCATCCCCGCGAGCGACAATCCGTTTAAGGGCAATTTCGACCTGGACGCTCTGCGTAAAGCCATAAAGAAATACGGCGCGGACAAAGTCGCATTCGTGCGTGTCGAGGCCGGCACTAACCTCATCGGCGGCCAGCCCGTCTCGCTCGAGAATATGCTCGCCGTGACCGACATCTGCCACGAATTCGGCGTGAAGAGCGTGCTGGACGCATCGCTCCTGCAGGACAACGTGTACTTTATGAAGACACGCGAGCCCCGCTGCAAGTTCATGACCACCAAAGAGATCTACCACGTCCTTGCAGACCGCTTCGATATAATCTACTTCAGCGCCCGCAAACTCGGTTTCTCCCGCGGAGGAATCATCACCGCGCACGACAAGAAGTTCACCGAGGAGATGATGGAATTCGTGCCTCTCTATGAAGGCTTCCTCACCTATGGCGGTATGGAGGTCCGTTCTATGGAGGCCATGGCGGTGGGACTCTACGAGTCGCTGGATATGGAATACATCAGCCAGGGTCCAGAGTTCATCGCGTATCTCGTGAAGGAACTGGATGACTACGGCGTTCCCGTGATCAAGCCTGCAGGCGGTCTGGGCGCTCACCTCAATTGTTCGGAGATCGTGCCGAACATCCCTCACGACCAGTATCCGGCCGCGGCGGTCGGCGCTGCGCTCTACATTGCCGGCGGTATCCGCGGAATGGAGCGCGGCACGGTGAGCGAGCAGCGTGAGCCGGACGGAACGGAACGTTACGCCGAACTCGAGCTGCAGCGCCTCGCCATGCCGCGCCGCGTGTTCACCCTTTCGCAGGTCAAGTACTGCGCAGACCGTGTGAAGTGGCTGTGGGACAACCGAGAACTCATCGGCGGACTCCAGTGGACCTACGAGCCCAAGGTCCTCCGCTTCTTTTTCGGCCGCATGACCGAAATCGGCTACTGGCAGGAAGACCTCGTGAAGAAGTTCCGCGCCGACTTCGGCGATTCGCTGTAGTTAGCGGGTGCGGATAGAACCGACGCCGTGGACGCTCGGGCGGAATGATGTCGCTTCGAGTCCGGTGGCGTCGATGTCACCTGCTCCGTTGATGGTAAGACAGGCGCGGTCTACCGTTCCTGCTACCGTGATATCTCCGGCACCGTTCATAGTCACATCCAGATCGGCGGCCTGAAGGCCTTTGAGATCAAGGTCTGCGGCTCCGTTGCACCTGATGGTGACGTCCTCTGCTTCAAGGCCGAATATGTCCAGATCGCCGGCGCCGTTGAGCGTGAGCGAGAAATCTCCTTTAGAGCGTATTCCGTGCTTGCACTCCATATCCACTGCTCCGTTGATAGTGAGTTCAGAGAGCAGGTCGGAAGTGACATAGATTTTCGTGTTCTTGAATGAACGTATCTTCTTGTCGTCGCTCTTGATGACAAGTTCGCCGTCGCCGTCGGGTTCCACCAAGATATGCTCCATATACTTCTCGGGGGCCACAATCACCACCTTCGGAGCGCCTGATTCATAGACCACGTCTCCGGGAACATTGATGGTGAGCACATCGAAAGGAGCCACATCGAAGGTGCGGGTTATCTCTTTCGAACTTCCGGACAATTCGCTTTCGCTTGAACCGGACACGGTGAACACACAAGAGGTGAGAGCTGCGAGACAGACCGCAGTCAGCAGGAAAAATCTTTTCATATCAAATCTTTGAGATTAATGCCAAGCAGGTTGGCGCGTTTTACAAATTCGGGTAATTCTTCGGTGATAAATTTCTGTTTTTCTGTCTTGAGGATGGCCTGTTTCGCATCTTCGCTCACGAAGAAGCCGATTCCTCTCTTCTGGAAGATGACGCCACGGTCAGTGAGTTCGTCGTAGGAGCGGGCCACCGTGTTCGGATTCACGCCTATCGTGGCGCCCCACTCGCGGACGGAAGGGATGCGCCCTCCCGGCTCCAACTTGCCGGACAGGATCTGCTCGCAGATGCCGTCCGCGATCTGGATGTAGATCGGTTTGTTCTCGTTGAATTCCATAGCTGCTAGTGTTTTACGGTACGCAAACGCAGATAACTGAGACCCATCAGAATCGCTACCTCAATATAAAGGATAGCCTCTCCGAAGACGATGATCTTACGGGCAGCGGTCTCCGGATCTTCATCGAACATCCTCAGGAAGACATTGGCGTCCTGATCCATAAATGCTCCGGCTGCTACTGACATTGCCGTAGAAATAAAGATAGACAGAGCGAACAGAGCCAGGATAGTCTTGCCTACTTTTCCTTTCTTGAAAATCATCGCGCCAAGGAGGAAGAAAAGGACGGAAGAAGCCCAGTTGCCCCAGGCGACACCTGTAAATCCTATTTTCATACCATCGGGGATTTCGATCTCCGAGATTATCTCGTCAAAAGGTATTTTCACGATAGGGGTACCGTAGGAATTGGGGAAAATAAGCCCCATCAGGGTATCCGAGCCCAGGTAAAGAGCGCTGAGACAGAGCGGAGCGGCCAGACACAGAACTACCATCATCGAGAGCCATTTCTCGAAGGTGGATGCAGGCAGCATCAAAAAGGAGGAACCTGCACGCTTGTCAGTGATCGAGCCATATCCCTTGGTAGGAAAAACGATGCAGGCAACAGCTACACATACGAGTCCCGAAACTATTCTTATCGGCATTATTGCGTCCCCGTTCATCATAAGATGTCCCGAGAAAATGAGTGAGAAAAGTTCGGACACCACGAAAACGATGGCCGGGAGAAGGCCGAGTACTATAAGACTCAGGCCGAAGTTGTTCCAGGCGTTTTCAAGGTCGAAACAAAGATACTTGCCGAACCTTTTGGGGGAAAATACATTATTCATGGCTGAAAATTCCTTTTACGAGTTCTTTATTGTTGTGGACTGCATTGAAGAGCGCTTCGACATTGACCTTGCTCTCCTTGCCGGTAGTGTTGGGATAGACCTGGATAAAGCCGCCGGGGAGCTGCTCCGCATAGAGCGAGCCGGGCTGGATCTGGTTACCGTAGTCGAAGAAGAGCTTCGAGCTGATTTCTTCGATAGAGGCGTTTAGAAGAACATCGCAGCGGTCGAGGATGACGATCGGGTCGATTACGTTCTCGAGGTCGCGTACCTGATGGGTGCTGATTACGATGGTCGAATCTTCGCGGGTGTACTTCATAATAGCTGCACGGAACTGCGCCTTCGAGGGGATGTCGAGACCGTTTGTAGGCTCATCCATCAGGAGGTACTGAGTTCCAGCCGCGAGGGCGAAAGCGATGTAGGCCTTCTTAAGTTGGCCTGCAGACATCGAGTTCATCTTCTGGCTGCCGTCTGTCTCGAACTCCTTCATTATATTAATATAGGTGTCGAAGTTGAAGTTCGGCCAGAACTTACCGTTTGCCTTAGCCCACCTGTCGGCGGTAGTGTTGAGAGGAGCCACCTCATCGGGGAGGTAGTAGATGTTCTCGAGGAAAGAGGGCAATCTCTTGTACGGATCCGCTCCGTCTGCTACGATGCTCCCCTCCTGAGCTTTCTTGAGACCGCAGAGCAGAGTAAGGAGAGTAGTCTTGCCTACTCCGTTCTCTCCGAGAAGACCGTAGATCTTCCCCGCCTCAAGCTTCATTGAGATGTTGTTCAGTACGTTTTTGGGACCGTAGCTGAAGGCTAAATTTTTAATCTCGATCATATCTTTTTGCGTGTATTAGTTTAATAGTACACTGCAAAGGTACAGCGATTTTTTTAATATGCAAGAATTCTCGCAAAAAATTTTAGTTAACTTTGAATAATATGAAACGATATCTGATTCTTGCAGCTTTGCTGGCTCTCGTATCTTGCCAGAAAACCCCGAATGTTTACACCCTAAAAGCGGGCGACATAACGATGAGTGTCACCGATTTCGGCGCTCGCGTGATGAGGCTGACTGCGCCCGACCGCGACGGGAATGTCGCGAACATAGTTATCGGTCACGAAACCGCCGCCGAATATATTCACCCCACCGGCGAGCGCTTTCTCGGCGCATGCGTGGGCCCGGTCGCGAACAGAATCGGAGCCGCTCAGTTCGAATTGGATGGGGTTGTGTACCATACCCCTATTAATGACAACGGCCACAACACGCTCCACGGCGGGTTCAAAGGCGTAGACAATCTCTTCTGGGATGTCAAGTCTGTGACCGACAGTTCAATCGTGTTCCACCTTCTGCATCCCGACGGACTGGAAGGCTGGCCGGGGAATCTGGATATCACGATGACATATGCGCTTAACTCGCAGAACGAGTTCAGGATTTCATATCTTGCCACCACGGACAAAGCCACACCCGTCAATCTGACGCACCATCCATTCTTCTGCCTGCGCGGCGATGGCCAGGGCAGGGTCGAGGAGTATCTGATGACAATCAACGCCTCTCACTATATCCCCATCGATGCGGAGAGCATCCCGACGGGCGAAATCGCTCCCGTCGAAGGTACTCCCTTCGATTTCCGCGAGCCTCACCTGATCGGCGAGCGCATCGGCCTCGACGACCAGCAGCTCGTCAACGCGCGCGGCTACGACCACAACTGGTGCATAGACAAGAGCACCGACGGCGTGGAACTTATTTGCACAGTCGAAGATCCCGTTTCAGGCCGCTTCATCGAAATCTTGACGGACCAGCCCGGTCTGCAATTCTACAGCGGCAATTTCTTCACCGGAGACGAATACCGCACTTCTTTAGCCCTCGAGACACAAAAATATCCGGATGCTGTTAATCATCCGGATTTCACGCCTGAGATCCTCCGACCCGGCGAGGAGTATTCCCACACCTGTATCTACAGGTTCAGTGTGAGATAGCGCTCTAAAGCAGCGCGGCCAGTGAATCGTAGTAGGTCTTGGATACCGGAATCGGCGGGCAACCCGGGGTGTCCAGATCTGCGAAGACGAAGCCCGAGGCGTCTTTCCTGAGCACGGTGACGTGCGAAGGGTTCACGAAGAAAGCCCTCTGGCACCTCTGAATACCCTGCTTGGGCAGCATGTCCTCAAGGCGCTTCATTGAAGAGCGCAACTGATATTTCTTCACGCTGGAGCCATCGAGATACACTATGTTCACATAGTTCTCGTTGGCTTCTACGTATAAGAGCGACGATGCCGCCACCGCGAGTTTGAGTTTCTGGCTCGAATCCTTGAAGCGGATGAGGTTGTCATCGCCGGCGGGCTCTTCAGCCTCGCGGCTGTGCGCATAAATCATAGTTCCCATCTCTATCAGAAGATAGGGGAGTATGAGGATGCCGAAGAAATCTATCAAACTGCGCGGAAGGGCGTAGAAATAACTGTACTGGACAGTCTGACCGATAGTGATAAGGGTCATATACATCGCCCCGAAGCAGGCGAAAAGGAAAATTTCGCCAACGCACCACCCTGCGTAGAAGAAGGGAGTGAGGTTCAACTTATTTCTGAGGAAATAGAACGCCAGGCGGGTTCCCACCAGAACCAGAAGGAGGATGGTGGTGAGAATCGTGACGTTAAATTCCATATACACATTGCCTTCGCTCAGGAACTTGATAATTCCTTCCGGTTTGTAGACCAGGAGGAAAAGCAGGAAAAAGAGCGGCAGGCCCAGGAAATGGACTACCTGAGTAGACAGTTTGAAGAATGCCTGAGGAATACTTCTGTTGTTCTGCATAGCGCACAAAGATAAATATATATTGTTATCTTTGCAAAGTATGTCTAAAACCTGGATCAAGACCCTTGCCGCGCTGGCGGCCTCTATCCTTGCAAGTTCCTGCTGGTTCAGCGGGAACAATTCCGGCGAATCGCTCCCTGAAGTAAAAGGTTTCGAACTCCTCAGTTACGTCCCTTCGGACGCCTGCGGGGTGATTGTGTGTGAGAAAGCGGCCGCCGGCCTGGAGAATCTCTTCGATTCGGGCAGCGTCTTCCGCGAACTGGCCTATGGCCGTCTGGCTGACTCCAGGATGGTGATCTCCTACCATTTCGTGGGCGAACTCATTCCTATGATCGCCGTGGACGCAGGCAAGTCGCAGGCGGACTCGAAGCAGGCGGTGGAGATAATGGAATCCGCGGCCGAGCATGGGCTGGAAGCCCGCATAGTGCAGAAGCCGACCAGGTACGGCCGCAGGAATGTGCTGCTCATCAGCCCGTCCGGCTCCATTCTGGACGCCGCCGAAAGGCATATGGACGCGCACACCTCCGTGCTGGAGGTCGAGGGACTGACGGATGCGCTCGAGAAAGCGCCCGCTCGCGGCGACGTGGTGATCTTCCGTAACGACGCCATAGGCAATCTCCTTCCGAAGGATTTCCTCTCCAAACACATAACCCGCAAGCAACTCGTGGGCTTCATCAAGGGCTACTCAGAGTGGACCGTGATGCATCTGGAGGGCACTGAGACGGCCGGAAAGGGCGTGTATCTCACCTACGACGTTCGCACAGTGCAGCCGGACGATTTCAGCAAGTCAGCGCAGGTCTACGAGATTCAGGGCTATGGCGAAAGCAAGGTGGGCAGCATGCTCCCTCAGGGCACGACCTATGTCGTGGACCAGCCCGTCGCTTCCATCGAGAACCTTATCGACGCTCGAAAGAAGAACCTCGACGCCCGCGGCGGTCTGAACAAATTCTCGAACACCTGCTCGCAACTCGCGCGCACGGCCGGCATAGACCCTGTCAAATGGGCTATGGAGACCGACATCAAGGAGGTGGCGAAAGTGCAGTGGAGGGGAGAAGAGGTGGTGCTGATCCGCCCGGGCAAGCCTCTGGTCGCGCACAACGTACGCCCCAACCATCATCGCGGCTTCGTGACGACCCTGTTCGGTCAGGGCTACGCAATCGCGGACGAATCATACGCCGTGTGCATAGGCAACTGGCTGATTATGGGAGGCGAGGAGGCTGTGAAGCATTTCCTGGCATCCGAAGTGAAGCAGAAGTTGCACTACTGGCCGACCAAAGGAGTGAAAGCGATAGTCTTGGCTGACGACTGCCAACTAACCTGGATCAGAAGCGAACTCCGCTTCGACGTGTATAGAACCTATTAAATTATGCTTAAGATTAAGTCTCTGAACAAGCAGCTCGAACGCAGTTTCAGAAAGAACTGGTGGAGGCCTGCCCTTTCCAACTACAAAGGGGAGACTATGAACTATGCCATGCTGGCGGAGCGGATAGCCATCATCCACCGCCACTACAGGCGTTTCGGCATCAATCCGGGCGACAAAATCGCCATCTGCGGCCGCAATCAGGCCAACTGGGGCGTGAGTTTTCTTTCGGCGATGACCTATGGCGCGGTGCCAGTGCCTCTGCTGCATGACTTCAATCCTGCGAATATCAACGACCTGCTGGTCCATTCCGAGGCGAAAGTGCTCTTCGTAGACGAACTGATCTGGGAAAAACTGGATCCCTCGAAGTTCACTGACCTTCTGGCAGCCGTCAACATAGCGGATTTCCGCATCCTTTATACTACAATAAAGAACCTGGAGGAAGAGAGGGCGAAAGTCATCTCCGAGTTCCACACTGAATACGCTTCCGGCGTGCGTCCGGAAAACATCGACTACTACCGCGACAGCCCGGAAGAACTTGCCCTGATCAACTACACTTCGGGTACCTCTGGCTTCTCCAAGGGCGTTATGATCCCCTACAGGGCTCTGATCGCCAATGTGGAGTTCGCCGCGAACGAGGCCGAGCCGCAGATGGACTACACCTCGGATATGGTGGCGATGCTCCCGAGCGCGCACATGTACGGCCTGATGTTCGAATTCCTATTCGAGATGTGCATAGGCGCGCACACGCATTTCCTGACGAAAACTCCGAGCCCGAAGGTGATTATGACCGCGTTCCAGGATATACATCCGGCTGTCATCATCTCTGTGCCGCTGATCATAGAAAAGGTCTACAAGAACCAGATCAAGCCCATGATGAGGCGCTTCCGCTTCTTCTTCGACATCCCGCTGGTCGGGAGCGTCCTTCGCAGGAGCATACGCAAGCGCGTGAAAACGGCATTCGGCGGCTCGTTCGAAGAGGTGATCCTCGGCGGCGCGGCCGTGAACCCGGAAGTGGAGAAGTTCTTCCACAAGATGCGTTTCCCCTTCACGGCGGGCTACGGCATGACCGAGTGCGCCCCCATCATCACTTACTCGCATTGGAACCGTTCCAAGGTGGGTTCGGCCGGCAAGGCGGTGGCGGGCTGCAAAATCCGCATTGACTCCAAGGATCCGGAAAAGATCCCCGGCGAGGTGCAGGTGTCCGGCCCGAACGTGTTCCTGGGCTACTATCGCAACGAAAAAGCCACGGCGGACGCGTTCACGGAAGACGGCTGGTTCCGCACTGGCGATATGGGCATCATCCGCAAGGGCAATCTCTACCTCAAGGGACGCCTCAAGTGTATGATCCTCTCCGCCAATGGCCAGAATATCTATCCTGAGGAACTGGAGGCTGTGATCAACAGCGCCCAGTATGTGGTGGAATCGCTGGTGGTCGAAGAGAAGGGCGGCCTCACGGCTATAATCTATCCGGACTATGTCAGCGCATCGATAGACGGCATCGAGGCCGAAGAACTCGAGGGCAAACTGCAGAGCAGCATCCCCGAGATCAACGAACTCCTTCCGAACTATGCGCACATCCGCAAGATGGAATTCCTCAAGGAAGACTTCGTGCGCACTCCCAAACGCAGCATCAAACGTTACTTGTATCTGAAAGACAACTGATTATGAATAAATTCGACGAAAGATATCTCGAGATGGCCGAAGTCTGGGCCAAGAATTCCTACTGCAAGCGCCGTCAGGTGGGTGCCCTGCTGGTGAAGGACCGTATGATTATTTCCGACGGTTACAACGGCACCCCTTCGGGCTTCGAGAACCAGTGCGAAGACGAAAACGACGTCACAAAGCCCTACGTGCTCCACGCGGAGGCGAATGCCATCACGAAGGTGGCTAAGTCCGGAAACAGTTCCGAGGGCGCGACCCTCTATGTGACAGCCTCGCCTTGTATGGAATGCGCCAAACTCATAATCCAGTCGGGCATCAAGAGGGTGGTCTACAAAGACCTCTACAGAATCACGGACGGAATAGACCTCCTGAAGAGCGCGAACATCGAGTGCGAACAGTTGGACGGAAAGAATGAGAAAGACTGATCTACTGGTCCTGAGTATAGCCCTCACGGGCGTTCTTATCGGTGCTATGGGGGTGCTGACCTACCAGAAGATCACCGAGCACAAGCGCGCGCTCCGCACCGAATACCAGGACTGGCGTAAACTCAATCTCATACTCCAGAAGGTAGACGACAACTATGTGGATCCGGTGGACAGGAAGAAGATTACCGACGCCGCCGTGGAGGCCGCTCTGGCCCAGCTCGATCCGCATTCGGTCTACCTCCCGCCGCAGGAACTCGAAGAGTCCGAGACCAATCTGGCCGGCGGTTTCGACGGAATCGGCATTCAATTCAACGTGCCCAACGACACTGCGGTGGTGATCGAGGTCATCCCCGGCGGTCCGTCGGAGAAGGTCGGCCTGCTCCCGGGCGACCGTCTGCTGAAGGTGGACACGGTCGACATCGCGGGCTGCAAGTATCCGCAGGACAGCATGGTGCGTCGCATGAGGGGCGTGGCCGGCACCAAGGTCACGGTCACGGTCAAGCGCGGCGGGGAAGTGATCCCGTTCGAGATAACCAGGGACAAGATCCCCACCCACAGCGTGGACGCGGCGTTCATGGTCGGCGACAGCACCGGTTACATCCGTCTGTCCAAGTTCGCCCGCACCACTTTCAAGGAATTCAGCGACGCATCCGCGGACCTGCGCAGGCAGGGGATGCGCGAACTCATATTCGACCTGCGCGACAATTCGGGCGGCTACATGGACCAGGCGCTGCTGCTGAGTAACGCTTTCCTCGAGGCGGGCGACACTATCGTCTATATCCAGGGCCAGCACCGCAAGCGTGAGGACTACGTGGCGGACGGCCGCGGGCAACTCAAGGACGTGCGTCTGAAGGTGCTCATCAACGAAGGGTCGGCCTCATCGAGCGAGATCTTCGCCGGCGCGATCCAGGACAACGGCAGGGGCAAGGTCTACGGCCGTCGTTCGTTCGGAAAGGGCCTCGTGCAGGAGCCGGTCTTCTTCACGGACGGCAGCGGCATACGCCTCACCGTGGCCCGCTTCTACACACCTTCGGGCCGTTGCATCCAGAAACCCTACACTCCTGACTATGCCTACGAAGTCTACAAGCGCTACGGCGAGGGGGAGATGGTCGATGCGGACAGTATGAATGTCAGCAAAGGCGGCATTCTGCCGGACGTGTTCGTGCCGATCGACACCACCCGCGCTTCCGACTTCTATCTGAAGTGCAACCGCAAAGCCACGACCATGCGTTTCTCTTCGGCCTACTTCGACACTCATAAGGCTGAACTTCAGGCTATAGACGATTACGCCGTGCTTTTGAGATATCTGGACCGTGCGCGTTTGGACAAGAAGTTCCTGGAATTCGCTCGCGTGAAAGACGGATTTGTGCCTAAGCCGGGGGAGTGGGAGGAGTCCGAGAGTTATATGATGACTCAGATAAAGGCTCTTGTCGGCCGCTACTCAAAACTCGGCGACAATGCCTTCTATCATCTCTATCTGCAGATAGACGACGTGTTCGCCGCCGCTATTGAGCGATAAAACTGTAGACTATATTTCCGATTTCCTTCGCGGCGCCGGTCTTGCTCCGCGAGAAGCGGCTTTTGAGCGCCGCGTTCCTGGCGTAATTGCGAAGGCACTGGTCTGACGAACTGATTTCGTCCTGAATCTTTGCGTCGATCACATCTCCTGACGCGTTGACCGTGATAATGACCGTCACTTCTCCAGCGCCTATGCATTTGTAGGCGGGGATGGGCAGGTAACTGCCTTTGCGATCGCCCAGTGAGTAGGAGAGCACGGACGGGCCCTGGTAAGCAGGTTCCTGGCTTTCCGGCTCCTTCGGCTTGGGCTTCGAGACGGTCGCGCTGAAGTCCTCCTCCCGGCGGTTCATATTGGCTTTGTACTGCTGCTCGATGCGCTTCGCGTCGTCGTAGAGTTTCTTGGCGTCTGTGCCGCGGTCGTCTTTGAGTTTGCTGCGGTCTACAGCTATGTTGCGCGGCGCTTCGCGGCCGACGCCGGCTTCGCGGAGCATACGCTCCACGCGCTCGCCCGCCGCCTTCTGCCGCGCAATCTCGCGCTCGAGTTTCTCGATCGGGTCCTTTTTGGAGAAGTCCAGCAGGAAACTCTGGCGCTCGCGTTCGATGGACGGGCGGACAACCGTAAGGAGTAAAATGAGAATCACCGCGAGGTGTACGCTCACGGTGACCAGTATCCCTATAAGGTTGTCGCGCATCTGACCGGCAGCCTCCTATTTCTGCTGTTTGAGTTCCTTGCGGATGGTGTTGTTGATAACGTCGATAGCGACTTTATTGTGGCCTCCCTGGGGAATGATGATATCAGCGTAGCGCTTGCTGGGCTCGATGAACTGAAGGTACATCGGCTTTACCGTCTTGCTGTAGCGCTCGATGACCCAGCGCACGTCTTTGCCACGCTCCACTATGTCGCGGGTCATAACGCGCATCAGGCGGTCGTCGTCGTCAGCGTCCACGAAAATCTTGATGTCCATCTGGTCGCGGAGTTCCGGGCAGGTGAACACGAGGATGCCCTCGATGATGATCACGTCCGCCGGGTCCACATGGACGGTCTCGGTCTTGCTGCGGCTGCAGGAGATGTACGAGTAGACAGGCTGCTCGATGCTCTTGCCGCTCTTCAACTCGGAGAGTTGCTTGCAGATGAGTTCCCAGTCGATGGCGTCCGGGTGGTCGAAGTTGTGGTTGCGCTTCTCCTCGTCCGTGAGATCGCTCGAGTCTTTGTAGTACGAATCCAGGGGGATAGTGACTACACTTTCTCCTTTCAGAGTCTCTGTGATGGCCCTGACTACCGTGGTCTTTCCACTGCCGGATCCTCCGGCGATACCGATAACTAACATATGGCCTTAAAATTCTGCGTTCTTCGGGGTTCTCGGGAAGGGGATAACGTCCCTGATATTCTGCATTCCGGTGATGAAGAGCAGAAGGCGCTCGAAGCCGAGACCGAAACCTGAGTGAGGGCAGGTGCCGAAGCGGCGGGTGTCCAGATACCACTCCAGGTTGTCGCGCTTCATATGGAGTTCGTCGATACGACCCTCGAGTTTGGCGAGGTCTGCCTCACGCTCGGAACCGCCGATGATTTCTCCGATCTTCGGGAAGAGGACGTCCATCGCGCGGACGGTCTTTCCGTCTTCGTTCTGCTTCATGTAGAAGGCCTTGATGTCCTTGGGGTAATCCGTGAGGATGACCGGACGCTTGAAGTGCTCTTCCACCAGATATCTTTCATGTTCGCTCTGGAGATCTGTTCCCCAGTCGACGGGATATTCAAACTTATGGCCCTTGGCGATGGCGTCCTTGAGGATCTTGATGCCTTCGCCGTAGGGCAGGCGCACGAACTCGGTGTCGATAACGCCTTCCAGACGCGCCACGAGGGTATCGTCGTAGCGGTCGTTGAGGAACTGGATGTCGTCACGGCAATTGTCAAGAGCGTATTTGACGAGGCTCTTGATGAAGTCCTCGGCGAGATCCATGTTGTCCTTGATGTCGTAGAATGCCATCTCGGGCTCTATCATCCAGAACTCTGCGAGGTGGCGTGGTGTGTTGGAATTTTCGGCGCGGAAGGTGGGACCGAAGGTGTAGATTTCGCCCACGGCCGTGGCGCCCAGTTCACCTTCGAGTTGTCCGCTCACGGTGAGGCTGGTCATCTTGCCGAAGAAGTCCTGTTTGTAGTCCGGCTGGCCTTTCTTGTTCTTCGGGACGTTGTTCAGGTCCAGGGTAGTGACCTGGAACATCTGACCTGCGCCTTCGGCGTCGGACTCGGTGATAAGGGGAGTGTTAAGATACACGAAGCCCTTGCCGTGGAAATACTGATGGATGGCGAAGGCCATCTGGCTGCGCAGACGGTAGACTGCTCCGAAGGTGTTCGTACGCGGGCGCAGATGGGCAACTGTCCTCAGATACTCGAAGGATGTGTCTTTCTTCTGCAGGGGATAGCGGACGGGGTCGCATTCGCCGTAGACTTCAATCGAGTTGGCCTTAATCTCCACGGCCTGGCCGCTGCCGATGGACTCCACCAGCGTGCCGCACACGCCTATGCAGGCGCCTGTGCTGATGCGGGCGAGGACGGGCTCCATCTCGGGAGTCTTGTCCACCACTATCTGGATGTTTTTGATAGTGCTTCCGTCGTTCAGCGCGATGAACGCTATCTCTTTGTTTCCTCTTTTCGTCCTGACCCAACCTTTGGCGAGGACGTCCTGTCCTGCGGGCATCGCCAGCAGGTCTTTAACCTTCGTACGAAGTATTTCCTTTGCCATTTATTCTTCTTTTATAAAAGAGCAGCCCCCGTGCGAGGGCTGCTCATATGAGGGAGCCTGAGTTTACTCAGACGGTTTCCTTGCGGAATACATGATCTTAAGCGCGGAGCAGCGGCGCAGCTCCTGCTTAACGTCGGTAATGATACCCATTCGGACATCCTGGTCGGCACGGATGCAGACGGTCATCAGAGGACGGTCGCCCTCTTTCATGGCCTCACGCTCCGAAGCGACGAAGTCGCGGATGTCTTCCTTGGTCTTGAAGGAGTCGTTCAACTGGATACGCGCGTCGGTACCGTACTGCGCCTGAAGCGAGCGGATAGGGGTTCCGATGTTGATATAAGACGAAAGGTCTTTGCGCTCCAGTTTCGTGACCTCCGAAGCCTCGGGAAGTTTGACCTGCACCTTGTTCTCGGTCTCGCGCATCTGCGTGGTGACCATAAAGAAGAACAGGAGCATGAACACGATATCGGAGAGAGAACCCGAAGAGATTCCGGGAACTTCTTTCTTGTTGCTGCCACCAAACATTGACATAACTTGGTCCTCCTATTATCTTGTTGATGCGTTAACGTCCTTAGGCTCCGCTTCGGAAATGTTCTGGGGGACGGCTTTCTTCACCCATCCCTGCTCCTCCTCAGAGAGGCGGGCATACTTCTTTCCGAAATTGGCCATCGAGAATTCGTCACGGAGTTCGTTCACTGCCTTCACGAGTTCGTTCTGGACTGCGATGTACTTCGAATAACTTGTACCGCGGTCGTTCTGGAGGGAGATAACACCCTTCGACACGGGAACGGCCTTGTACCCTTCAATGTCCTTCAGTTCCTTTTCAGGAAGGCTGGGATCGTTGTTCGGGTTATCGAGGAACTCCTTGATTTTGTCCTTCAGGAAAGCGATGTCTATCATCTCACTACCGGCAAGTACCTTGTCAGCGGAATTGATCCTCACCACGATGATGTTTCGGCGGTTGATCTTCTGGTCCTCTACCTGCTGCTTTGAGTCAGGGATAGGGGGAAGACGACGCGAAAGACCGGTCTGGCTTCCCATTGTCGTTGTCATAAGGAAGTAGCAGAGCAGGAGGAATGCGATATCCGCGGTTGAACTGGTATTTAAACCCGGAGTTTTCTTCTTGGACATAGTGTTTTACTTTGCCTGTTTCTTGTTGCGGATGCCGGCTACGATCTCTCCAACAATGATGGAGAGGATAGTGAGACCACCCACAAGGTAAGTAAGATTGAGAATAGTATCTGTCAGTTTAAGAGTCGACTTTGAAGGCTGCTCGAGAATACCGAGGGCCTCAGAGCCGGGTGACAGGAAGTACACTGCCAGGACCACGACAGCGGCGCCACCCAAAACGGCAAGGATCTTCCAGAGGAATTTCTTGTCGTTCTTCACCCCGATCCATCCGCCGATGCAGATGATGCTGATGAGGGCGAGGCCGACCATCGCATAAGTCCAGTAGAAGAGCACATCTACGGCCAGACCGTCGTTCTTCTCAAAGCCATATACCCAGGCTCCGATGAAGACCACGATACTGAGCACGAGAAGCGCCAGCAGGACCCACTTGATGATTTTACTGTATTTGTTCATGATCCGAAATTATTTTGCCTTGTATGCAGTAAGAACGTCCACGAGGTCGATCGAGGCCTCTTCCATATCGATAGTGATGCTGTCGATCTTTGCGAGGATGTAGTTGTAGAACACCTGAAGGATCATAGCGACGATAAGACCCGCAACCGTAGTAATAAGAGCGACCTTCATACCGCCAGCAACAACGTTAGGGGAGATATCACCTGCAGCCTGGATAGATCATACCGATAACGGTTCCAAGGAATCCGAGGGACGGGGCGATGGCGATGAAGAGAGAGATCCATGAGAGGCCGTTCTCAAGCATGCTCATCTGAATTGAACCAGAAGAAACGACGTTCTTCTCCACGACATCAAGACCCTGATCGTAACGATCCAGTCCGTCGTAGAAGATCTTGGCCACAGGGCCGCGGGTATTGCGGCAGACATCCTTTGCAGCCTCGATTCCGCCGGCCTTGAGGGCTTCTTCAACCTTCGCGACAAGGGCCTTGGCGTTTGTCCTCGAGAACGAGAGATAGAGAATACGCTCGATCGAGAGAGCCATACCGAGGATAAGGCAGATGATAACGAGTGACATGAACCCTGCACCACCCTCGATGAACTTGGTCTTGAGGGCCTGGTGGAGAGGAATCTCACTCTGAGTGTTGAACGGGTCAACCTCAGCGTCGTCTGCGGGGGCAGCTACTTCAGTAGCTTCCGGGGCAGCCTGCTCAGATTCCTGTGCCGATGCGATGTTGGCGGAGAAGACCAGGATGGCCGCTGCTGCCAAAAACATGGAAATCTTTTTCATAACTGTTTTTTGATTGTAGTTTTTAATTGTTGTTATTGATTTTGTTGTCTATGTTCGTTTCGCAAATTCGATGCAATATAGTAAAAAGGTGAACATCAGTTGGCGGTTTTTGCTCCCGAACTAACCTTAAACCCAAAACGCGTCTAAGCTTCGCCAAATCCTCTAAGCTTAGGCCCTAAATGCGTCTAAGCTTCGCCAGACCGTCTAAGCTTAGACTCGAAAAACCTCTAAGCTTAATTTCCGGAATAGTTCAAGGGCGTTGGCGGTTGTCCTTTCGGCGACCTGTCTCACGCTAATCTGTTTGATCTCAGCGAGTTTTGCGGCGATGATGGGAATGTAGGAACTTTCGTTACGGGTGCCTCTCAGCGGGGTGGGCGCGAGATACGGAGCGTCCGTCTCCAGGAGTATCATTTCGATGGGGATGCTCTTCACGGCCTCGGCGATTCCCGCCTTCTTGAAGGTTAACACTCCGCCTATTCCCACACTCCAGTCGCCGTATTTGCGTATCCTTGCCGCGGTCTCGGCGCTGCCGCTGAAGGCATGGAGATTGCCCCTGAGCCCGAGCCCGCGGCAACTGTCCATCACGGCGAAGAAATCGTCAGTAGCATCTCGCAGGTGGATATTCACCGGGAGATCCAGTTTCGCGGCCAGTTCCAACTGGGCCTTCAGGGCGTCTTTCTGCTGCTCCTTGAATTCAGTGCTGAAATGGTAATCCAGGCCGATTTCGCCTATCGCCACGAAACGTTCCGGATTCTTGGCTAGTTCATACATCTGGTCGACCTCCTCCTGCCAGTCCTCCTTCACCGAACCCGGATACAGGCCCAGCATAGGGTACAGCACACCCGGGTGCTTCTCGCAGAGGTCGAGCATGGACTGACGTTCGCTGCTGTCGATATCCGCCTGCAGCATCTTCGTCACTCCCGCCTCGACCGCCCGTGCGATCACCTCCTCGCGGTCGTCGTTGTACACCTCGTCATTGAAGTGGCAATGTGTGTCGATGAATTCCATTAGGACAAATTTACGAAATTTTGCACAAGGTGGAACTCTGATGGCGGGACCTTGTGCGGAAAAATTGAATACAGGACTTTTAGCACGCAAGGTCCCGGGGGTATACTTCCACCTTGTGCGTACTGGCTGTTTTTGGGAGGGTGGTACGCACACTTTGGGGCTTTTTCGTGCGTACTGGACGTTTTGGGGAGGGTGGTACGCACACTCTGTCAGGAGCGGACCAGTATCATACATCGCTGCATTAAATCGGTGACGATGAAGCCGCCGGTTTCGAGGGTGCCGACGAGGGTGGCGGTCTGGACGTAGTCGATTCCGAGTTGTTCGGCGAGTTCTTCCACACAGATTCCACGGTTGAGTTTGATGCAGACGGCTATCCGGCAGAGTTTTTCGAGAGTATCGGCATCGGTGCTTCCGGAGTAGCGGTCGCGGACTTCTTCTTCCAGTTCGGCTTTGCGGCGGCGGTTGTAGGTGCCGAGACCGAGGGCGTCCGGCAGGGCTTCGACGTCCGCGATGGGCTCTGCAACTTTCTCGCGAAGCAGAGAGTTGCAGCCCGCCGAGCGGACATCGTCGATCCTGCCGGGCAACGCCCACACGTCTCGGCCATAGTCGAACGCCGTATGCGCAGTGATCAGGCTTCCGCCTTTGCGTTTGGATTCCACGACTATAGTCGCGGAAGAAAGGCCGGCGATAATTCGGTTGCGCCTGAGGAAGGTCGCCGCCTGGGCGCCGGTGCCGGGCGGGAAGTCGGTGACCAGGGCGCAGCCGGGGGTGCCGGCGATCTGCTCGGCGTAGCGCCTGTGGGCATTGGGGTAAATGTCTTCAGGTCCGGTGGGGATGACGGCGATGGTTCGCAGTCCGGCCTCGAGTGCGGCTCTGTGCGCCATAATGTCCACGCCGAAAGCCAGTCCGCTCACTATCGTGGGCTTATGCTGCGCCTGCGCGAGCGTGAAGACTATCTTTCGCGTCCATTCCTGGCCATAGAACGACACGTCGCGCGTGCCCACTATCGATATATAAGGTCCGGAATTGAAGATATCACTGAGTGGAGAGACGCTGCGGACATACAGCCCGGTAGGGGAGTCGGGACACTCGGCCAGAGCGGAAGGAAAGTCCGCCTCGCCATATGCGACGAACTGAATGCCCTGCCCGGAGAGTTCTTCGAGTTCCTTTTCGCTCCTGAAGAACTCGTCGTCCGAAAGCAGTCCCTGAAAACGCGAAAAGGGACCGAGCAAATCGTCCCTTTTACGTTCGCTCAGCCGGAAGAGGGCTTCGATAGAGCCCGTTTCTTCAATCAGTCTGAGCGAAACCTTCGGATTGTACCCGAAGGCTCGGTTGAGCGTACAAGCGCCCACCTTGATAATGTCTGAAGTTTTCATAATTCATAAAGTTAAAGGTTAATATGTTTTTATATGATCAGCATCGCGTCTCCGTAGGGGCCGAAGCGGTAGCCTTCTTCGAGTGCTACTCTGTAGGCGTTCATCACCTTTGTGTAGCCTCCGAATGCCGCCACCGTCATGAGCATCGTGCTCTGAGGGAGGTGGAAGTTGCTCACTATCGCATCCGGAATGGAGAACTCGTAAGGAGGGAAGATGAACTTGTTAGTCCACATGTCGTTATCCTTGATCTCCTTGTTGGTGGTGACGTAGGTCTCCAGGGCGCGGATGACGGTCACACCGCAGGCCACGACTTTGTGTCCGGCGCGCTTCGTGGCGTTGATCTTGTCTGCGGCTTCCCTGGTGATAATCATCCTCTCGCCGTCCATCTTGTGCTTCGAAAGGTCTTCGACATCTACTGAGCGGAAATAGCCCATACCCATATGCACGGTGATGAATGTCTTGTCTATGTCCTTCAGTATCATCCTGTTGAAGAGTTCGCGGCTGAAGTGAAGGCCGGCCGCCGGAGCGCTCACCGCGCCTTCGTTCGCCGCGAAGATAGTCTGGTAGTTCTCCACATCCGATTCGTCGGTCTCTTCCTTCACCCACTCCGGAACCGGGGTGTGGCCCAGGGCATAGAGAGCCTGTTTGAACTCCTCGTAAGGTCCGTCGTAGAGGAAACGGAGAGTACGGCCGCGGGAGGTGGTGTTGTCTATCACCTCTGCCACCATGCTGTCGTCCTCGCCGAAATACAGTTTGTTGCCTATGCGGATCTTGCGGGCGGGCTCCACGATCACATCCCAGAGCCTCTGCTCCTTCGAAAGTTCGCGGAGAAGGAACACCACGATGTCCGCCTCGGTCTTTTCCTTCTTGCCGTAAAGTTTGGCAGGGATGACCTTGGTGTCGTTCAGCACGAAGTTGTCGCCTTTTCCGAAATAGTCGATGATGTTCTTGAACTGCCTGTGCTCGATTTCGCCGCTATCCTTATGAAGGACGAGGAGACGGCATTCGTCTCTCCAGCGAGTGGGCTCAGTTGCGATTTTCTCCTGCGGGAGTTCGAAGTTGAATTGCGAAAGTTTCATTACCGTATAAAGACTAAGTATTAATTATACGGTCACTTTCCCCAAAAAGTTTCACGCGACGAAACTTAAAGCCAAAAACACCCTAAGCTTCGGCAAAACGGCTAAGCTTAGAGCAAAAAAAGGTCTAAGCTTCGGTTATATTCATCAAAATGCGGCGGGCGAGGGGGTGCAGGGTGTTGCAGCGGTTTCCGAGATTGTTCACGAAGCCGAGGGGGTGCCCTTCGAAGGCGACGCAGCAGAATCCACGCGGGGCGTCGGGGAAGCGCAGCGGGTCGTGGTGAAGGTATTCGAGCGCCTGCTGCCGGGTCAGGTCTATGACGGGGTACTCGCCCTTGTACGCCAGGCTGAGCGCGTAATCGGGGTCGGGGATGAGTTTGCCGCCCTTGAGAGTGCCGGAGGGAACGCCATAGCGCAGGGGGCGTATTCCGAGAAGAAGGTCACCGGGGGTGGAAGTCCGGGCCTTTCTGCCGTCTGCGCGACCGGGAGTGACGAAGCGGGCGGGCCGCGGCCCGGCGAGTCCGTCCTTTACCAGCGCGCCTACCCACTGGCCTTCGCCGGGCACTTCGCCCGCTCGAAGCAGGTTGCCGCAGCGGGTGAGGCGCACCCCGAACTGAGGGAATTCGTCCTCGGGAGGTATGATGGAGCCGCCTAGTTCAGCGGCCATCCATTCGAGATTGTCGTCGTTTTCGGCTTCTTCGTAGGTGCAGGTGGAATATACCAGGATGCCGCCCGGCCTGAGCGCGGGCCACACGTCGGCCAGGATGCGCTTCTGCCGCGCGGCGCAGAGTTGAACGTTCTGTTCACTCCATTCCTCCACGGCTCTGGGATCTTTGCGGAACATGCCTTCGCCGGAGCAGGGCACGTCGGCGACTATTATGTCGAACGCGCCCGCGAACTGCGCGAAGGCGGCGGGATCCACAGAAGTTACCATCACGTTTGGATCGCCCCAGATCGCCACATTGTCGCTCAGGATGCGGCTTCGGTCGCGCATCACCTCGTTCGCGACGAGCAGGAACTCGTCGCCCAGAGCCTCGCGCAGGGAAGCCGCGAGGTCGGTGGTTTTTCCTCCGGGAGCCGCGCAGAGATCCAGCACCCTCAAACCGGGCGCCTTCAATGCGGCCAGGGCCTTTCTGAAGATATGCCCCACATACATGGCGGAAGAATCCTGCACATAGTAGCACCCGGCGTGGAGCAGCGGGTCCAGGGTGAACACCGGCCGCTCCGCCAGCACGCGCCCGTGCCGGCTCCAGGGCACCGGTGTCCCTTCCGGACCCGCGCCCCCCTTGAACGGGTTCACTCGTATGGCTACGCTGGGACTCATTTAGACTTTCGCCTCCCTGAAAACTTCCAGAATGGACGGATATGTATTCTTCAGGAAAGGAGGCAGGCTGGATTTTGCCACCCACACCGCCTTGCTGATATCTTCTTCCCTCTGTGGAATAAGTTCCACCGGCTTGGTGTAGAGCATATTATACCACCAGGTGTGCTTCAGGTGCCAGATGCCGTCCCTGATATAGCAGTGGTCAGTGATGCATATAAGGTCGCGTAGTTCGAGTTCGTCCACTCCCGTCTCTTCCTGAACTTCGCGTATGGCCGTGACTTCTATGTCTTCGCCTGCTTCGCGATGGCCCTTCGGGAGGTCCCAGAGACCGTTGCGGTTGATCAGAAGGAAGTCGTCGCGCCTGTTCACGACCAGTCCGCCGGCCGCATCCACATTCTTGAACTGCGCACACAGGTCCGCGTACGCGGCGTCAGTGTCCTCAGTGGGGATATAAATGCGGGAGAGGGAATCCGTCTGCTCGAACATATGCACCAGAGTGCCGATATCAATCCTGATTCCGGGATGGAAAACCACGGCATTCGGGTCCGACAGCGAATCATCAGTGGGCGGGCAGATGATGATACAGCGCTTCTCGAAGTAGATCTTATGCATTTTATTATCTTTGCAGAACAAATATAGTGAAAATCGATGGCAGCGCAATACACAAGCAAACACGGAATAGTCGGCCGCCCGCAGCCGGAACTCTTTATGGCATTCACTGATATGCGCAACTTCACGCAGATGGTGCCGCAGGATCAGAATGTCTCGCTGGAGGCGGATTTCGACACCCTCACTGCCACGGCACAGGGGATGAGTTTCAGCGCGAAGATAGTGGAGCGGGTTCCGTACACTAAGATTGTGGCGGAAGACAACGGCGCGCCTTTCCATTTTTCGATTACTTTCCATTTCGACGACGGCGGAGCGGGGAAGACCGATTTCTGGGTGGAGGTGGACGCCGAACTGAACGGCATCCTGAAGATGATGCTCGGCAGCAAGATTCAGGAAGCGCTGGACAAGATGGTGGACGGAATGGTGAACGCCTCGGCACAGTTTTGAGTTTTTCCGACTGCGCTCGAAATGACAAAGAGAGAATGAAGAAGATAATCATATCAATAATTGCATTGGCGGTCGCGATCGCGGCGGCCGGACAGACGGGGGACGAGTTCAACGAAAAGTACCAGCGTCTGGTCTCCAGGTTGGGCTACGACGGAGTGGGAATCGAGACCCATCTGGACAAATGGGAGGCGGCTTTCCCAAAGGACGGACGCCTTCTGGAAGCCAGGTGCAATTATTATCTGACCAAGAGCACGGCCACCCAGGTGGTCAGGAGGGACCAGCAGAAGTTCCTTGGAAACAAACCGCTCTTCACCCTGCCGGATTCGCTCGGCAACCAGGTCAACTATTTCGAGGAATCTTTCTTCGACGACGAACTGTTCGGGCAGGCTCTGAGTTGGCTGGATAAAGCCATAGAGTATTATCCGCTGGATCTGGCCTACAGGGCAGACAAGATCAACTGCCTCCTGGCCTACGAAAAAGAGTGGCCGGAGATGGCTGTGGCCGAAATCGAAAAGTTGGTCACACGGGAGAAACAGTCACATCCGGCGTGGGAGGTAAACGGCAAGCCGCTGGAAGAAGGCGGTTTCTCCGACCTTATGCTCGGCTACTGCGCCCAACTCTACAAAATAGGCTCTCCCGAGGCCTACAATTCATTCTTCGCGCTTTCGTCCAGGCTCCAGAAACTCTACCCGAAAGATTCCAATTATCTGGACAACATCGGTTCTTATTGGTTGGTGGCTCAAGGCAACGACAAAAAGGCTATGCGCTACTACAAAAAAGCGCTGAAAATCAACCCGGACGACGCAGTTGCCAAGGCCAATATCAGGGTAATAGAAAGAAGGAAAGCTAAAGGGTCTCGCCCTTGACCGACTTCGCAGGATCTATCCTGGATATCTGCATAGAAGGAATCAGCAGAAGCAGCATAATCACACACCACGCAAGGACATCCGTAATCAGGATGGCCGGGATGTCCACACTCACCGGAACGTACGAGACGAAGTAGTTGGCCGGATTGAGTTTGATCAGGTGCGTGGTTCCCTGAATCAGGCAGAAGAGGAGCGCGCCTGCGTTGCCGGCCGCGAGGCCCAGCGCCGTGGAGCGTGAGGCCACGCGGAGGAAGGTGCGGGCGATCCCGCGGTCCGGCATCCCCAGCGCTTTGAGGGTGCCGATGGTGGGGGTGCTGCGCATAATCATTATCAGAAGGCCTGAAATCATATTGAATGCGGCCACGAGCGCCATCAGAAGGAGTATCGCCACCACATTCATATCTATGAGCTGCATCCAGTCGAAAAGATTGGAGTATTTGTAGGACGATGCCGCAGACAGCAGGCCGGTCGCATACCCGATCTCGCCCGCCTTATAAATCATCCCCCCGCGCGTGCGGAAACCGTCCTCCAGCCGGATATCGAGTTCGCCCGATTCATCCTCGGCGTAGCCCAGCAGGCGCTGCAGGTCGGCCAGGGGGCAGTAGACGATCAGCGCATCGTCCAGTTCCACGGAGGGCTGGTAGACCTCCGCGACCGTGAACTTGCGCAGTTTGACCTTCTCGCCCACGAAGTACGACAGCATCGGATCGCCGGCGGCGAGGCCCGCTTTGCGCGCGAGTTTTTCGGGGATACGGACCTGCAGACGCCCGGTCATCCCCGCTTCGAGCGTCTCGCCGTTTCGCACAATGCCCGGCTCCACGATGACGGGTTCCCAGTCGCGTATGCCCTGCACCTGCGCGAGTTTTTCCTGAAGTTCGGGCGTCAGACGCAAAGCCGCCGTGTCCGTGAGCACCACGTCCGAAACTGTGTCCGTGATTGCGTCACGCAGGGCTTTGCGGTAACCGGACGCTACGCTCACGGCCACTATCATTATAAATGCGGAGATGGCGGTCGCCCACACGGAAACCTTGCCCTTGAACCGAATTTTGGAGGCTATGAAACCGTCTGCTTTCATCGCTTGGAAAGCTGCTTGTTCTGGACGGGGGAGATGTAGAACGGCCACCAGATGCCGAGTTTGAGCCCGCTGCCGCCGGTGTCTGTGATGATGCGCCTGTGCGAACAGAACGGGTCAGGCTGCTCCATCGGCCAGCCGTCACCCGCGTTCTGGTACTTGATGAAGAGGGTGACCTGCTTCCACTGCATATTGATGAAAGCGTCGAAGTAGAGGCCGTTGTTGTAGGCGTATTCGTGCTGGTTCTTGAAGGTGCCTGTGATATAGTTCCACTCGGGGGTGTACCACTTGGTGTTCCACCAGGCGTTCACGCCTATCTGCATGTTCAGGACGTTTTTCTCCACGGGGAACTGGATGAAGTACTTTAGGTTGAGGGCCAGTTCGGGCAGAGGCAGAACCTCCTGATTGGAGGAGAACTGCGCCAGCACACGGTTGTCCAGGTGCAGGAAGTTCGCGATGACGAACTCCTTGCGGAGATAGCCGGAGAAGACGCTGATCACACCGTCTGTGTGCTGTTTTGCAAGGCCGAGGGTGTCGTAGTAGACGTAATTGCCCACCAGGGCGTAGCCTCCCTTCGCCTCGAACTTCCAGTGCGGGATATTCACCGAACCTTCGATCTTGGTGATGGAGGTCTTAGAGAAGTTGTTGTCCCAGCGGAAGAGCGGGTTCACGGTGCTGTACATATGCCGCTCGTAGTATGTGGGGCCGGTCAGGCTCTCGCTGAACGAGGCTTTCAGGGCCACGGGGGAGCGGCGCGCCCGCCGGAAGGGGTAGAACTCCATTCCGAGGTTCGCCTGCAGGTCCATATTTCCGGCGTCCGCGCCCGCGAACACGAGGTGCGCCTTGGCGTCCCAGCGCGCGTTGTCCGTGAACTGACCGCGCGCTCCGGCGTAGGTATACATGGAGTTCTCGTATGCCTTGCTGGTGTCTGCGGCCGTGACTTTATGGTAACTCTGGATATAGTCGCCGATACCCACGTCGATCTTCGAGATGAGGCCGTCCGCGCTCCACGGCTGCAGGCGGAGGTAGATTTTGTTGTCAAGCCGCGTCTGCCCGAGCGAATCGGCGTCCGTGCCGTTGACGAACTCGCGCTGGTACTTGGACCACTCCACGGCGTGGCCGATGAAGGCTGTGGTCACGTCCGCCGCGCTGTCCGGCACGAAGGTGCTGTCGCGCTTCGCCCTCCAGGTGTTGATGAAGTCGAACGGGATGCGGAGTTGCTGGTCCGCATAGGCCGTGAACTTTTTGTTCTTGGAGGTGGCCTGGGTCATCGCCACAGCCACTTCGCGTATGTCCTGATAGGTCGTGTCCCTGAATGTCTCCACATCCAGCATACCTCCGTTTTCGCCCATCTCCACCGAGTTGTGGATGATGCCGGCGTTCGCCAGATAGCGTTTGCCGAGGTAATTGATGCCGGCCGCGGCGGTCTTGTTCTTGACCTTTTCGTTGACGAGCATGCCGCCGCCGCCCCACCTGTCGTAGAGCAGGTTGAAGTTGAGTTGAGGCGTTATGTTCTGAGTCGTGAAGATATGCAGGTTGTCTGACTCCTTTTCATCGCCCGCGAGCAGGGTTCCGAAGTAGCCCAGTTCGGTGTGCGGGGTCTTCGTGTTGTACTGGATGAAAGTCTCGGGGTTGAAGGTCCAGGTCTCATACGGGTCGTAGAAACTCACGCCCGTCTTCCTGCGGCCCAGGAAGTTATAGGTCTGGACCGGAGTTCCGGCCACTCCCAGCCAGGTGGCGTTCACGTCTTCGCGGAGGAATCTATAGTCGTAGAAGTGGTAGTTATAACTGGTGTCCGGGACATAGGGGTTCAGTTGCCCGAAGTCGCGGTCTTCCGTCCAGGCGATTAGGCGCTTGAAGTGCATCGTGTCCGGCACGGCGTAGGTGTCCAGGATACGCGGGGTATTCTCCCTTATGGAGTCTCTGACCGCCTGCTTTTGAGCGTTGACGCGGTCCAGGCTGTCGCGGATAGCTTTCTTGCGGAGTTCTTTCTGCTCGAAGTCGTATTTCTTGCGCTCTTCCTTGCTGAGACCGTTGTACCATGCCAGGAAGGCGGCCTTCGCGCGGGCGGTGCTGTCTGCGTAGTAGGTGGAATCGAGCCTGTGCCGCTCGGACCAGTTGAATTCGGCGAGGGTGGAGTCCGCCCGCGCGGCGAGTATGCCCGCCTGCAGCATCTCTCTTCTCGCCATTCTGGCCGAGTCTTTCACGACTACCGTGTCTCCTCCGTTTTCCAGCGCCCGCTCCAGATAATCAGCCTCTTCCTGCAATTCTCTGTTAACCT
This sequence comes from uncultured Bacteroidales bacterium, assembly GCA_905234485.1. Classification (GTDB taxonomy): domain Bacteria; phylum Bacteroidota; class Bacteroidia; order Bacteroidales; family UBA932; genus Cryptobacteroides. The sequence goes on from CAJOHV010000005.1 coordinate 65,643, forward strand.
GAGACTTCAGCGGCGCGAGGGAATCCTGCTGGTCGTTGTAGGACTGCATCAGCGAATCTCCTTCGTGCTGCAGGGAATCCGCCACCTCTTTGTGTGTGAGCGAATCCAGAAGGGCCACATAATACTTATAGCGCCACGGGTCGATCTCTTTAAGTGAATCCGGAGCTTTGATGGTGTCGCGGGCGGTGAGGTGGGGGAGAGTGTCCAGTATCTCGTCTTCTTCGTAGAGCAGAGTGTCCGGGCCGCCGAGCAGCGAGTCCGCTATCTCCACCTTCTCGAAATCTCCTTTGCGGCGGCTTTTGTAATTGCTCACGGGATACACGACGGTGTCCGGAGCGGGCTCATAGGCGGGCTCGTACGGTCCGAGTTCAGACGGACCTGCAGCCATCTCGGCAGCCACCGCCAGGGCGATGCTCCCGAAAAGTGCCAAGGGGAAAACGAACCTTTTAAGACCTGACTTCATTCTTGCGCTCTATCAGCCACTATCGTGCCACTATTTGTCCGGAATCAGATAAATGTCGTCGCCGTGTTCGGCGAAGTTCCAGTTCTCGCGGGCGAACTTCTCCAGCGAGTCACGGTTTGAGGTGAGGGCTTCAATCTTTTGATCCAGTTCGCGGATCTTCCTGTCGTTCGCCCTGATCTCTTTGTTCTGGCGGGCTATGGTGAATCCGCCCTGGACCCACCTTACGATATTGTCCTTCTTCACGAAGAGGAAAATCACGGCCAGACCCACGGCTACTATGGCGACACGCAGCAAAGAACGCTGCTCATAGCGGTTGCCGTCTTTGCTCTTGTCCCAAATATCTTTCATATAGCCCATAATGTCGCAAATTTAGTTAAATTTGCATAACTATAAAAGTCACAATATGAAACCTACACTTCTTGTTCTTGCTGCCGGTATGGGCAGCCGATATGGCGGACTCAAGCAGATGGACGGCCTCGGCCCCTCAGGAGAGACCATCATTGACTACTCTATTTACGATGCCGTGAAGGCTGGCTTCGGAAAGGTTGTTTACATAGTCCGCGAGTATTTCCTCGCTGATATGGAAGCCCATGTCCGCGAAAAATACGCAGGCGTCAAGTGCCCGGACGGATCTCCTCTGGAGTTCGCGTTCGTCACTCAGGAACTCAATAAGATTCCCGAGGGCTTCGTGCTGAATCCGGCCCGCGAGAAGCCGTGGGGAACAGCGCACGCTATGCTGATGGCGGCCGATGTGATCGACACCCCGTTCGTGGTCATCAACGGCGACGATTATTATGGACACGATTCCTTCCGTCTGGCGGCTGAGTGGTGCAAGGCCCACGAAAGCACCAAGGGCGTCTACGGCATCATCGGTTTCGAGGTGGACAACACCCTCTCCGAGAGCGGCGGCGTGTCGCGCGGAATCTGCAGTTACGACGCCGATTTCCATCTGACGGATGTCGTGGAGCATCATAACGTTATGTTTGAGGCGGACGGCAAACTCCGTGGAGACAACTCCGTCACCGGCGAGCGCGTGGAACTCAAGCCGAAGGATCTCTGCTCGATGAATATGTGGTGCTTCACCCCGGATTATTTCGAGGCCAGCCGCGCAATCTTCGTGGAGTTCCTGAAAGCCAACATCAACGAGCCGAAGAAGGAGTTCTACATCCCGTTCGTGGTGGACAACCTCATCAAGAGCGGCGCCGCCTCCTGCGATGTGCTCGGCACTCCGGACCGCTGGTTCGGCGTCACCTTCAAGGAAGACCGTCCCGCCGTGGTCGCCAAGTTCGCCGAACTCGTCGCGAAGGGCGTTTATCCCACTCCTTTGTATAAATAACACACCTCATCCCGGGCTTGACCCGGGATCTTTGTTATGTCAAGAAGAGGCAATTACAATTTCTATCAGACCTTCGAGTACTTCAGCCCGAAGTGGCGGGGTATTCTGGGTCTGGTTTTCTGGTTCCTGGTGGGCGCGCTTCTGGGCTCCGGCGTGACTCTGATTATCACCAAGTTCCTCGGAACCGAAGCCGCTTTGGACTATGGCATGATCCTGTCGTATCCGATTATGTTCATTCCTCCGATGGTGTTCGCCGCGGTCCGCAGCCGCCGCAAGGAGATGCAGGTGGACGCGGTCGGCTCGCCGCTGGAAGTGGGGAATTTCGCTCCGCTCGGCGGCTGGCTTTGCGCGGCGCTGGTAATGATAGTTACCCTTGCTGCAGGAGTGCTGTCCGACGCCATCTCCTCAGTCCTTCCGGATATGCCGGAATGGCTTGAAGAGGCCCTGAAGAGTATGACTTCAGGCACGCTTTGGGTTAACTTCCTGTGCGTGTCGATATTCGCTCCAATTTTCGAGGAGTGGCTCTGCAGGGGTATGGTGCTCCGCGGATTGCTTGACAGGGGAGTGAAACCCATCTGGGCGATTCTTTTCTCCGCCGTGTTCTTCGGTCTTATCCATATGAACATCTGGCAGATGGTCCCTGCGATTATCCTCGGACTCATCTTCGGCTATGTCTACTGGAAGACCCGTTCGCTGAAACTCACCATGCTGATGCATTTCACGAACAACACTTTCGCGCTGATTCTGAGTCACACAGATTCCCTGAAGGATATGGACAACTGGATGCAGGCCCTCGGACAGTGGTACTGGCCCGTCCTCGCCGCCTGCGCGCTCCTCGTCGCCCTTTTCTTCGTCACCTTCCGCCGCATTCAACCGGCGAAATAGTTTATTTGACTGTTATCTTCAGTTCAAGAGTCTCCTCGCTTCCGTCGGCGTATTTCACTGCCGCGGAGACGATGTGTCCACCACGGGTGAGTTGAATAGCCTCGCTGACTGATTTTCCATCGAAGGCCCAGGAAACATTCGTTGCCTGGACACCCTGAGGTAATACAAGATTGAGAGGGAAGGAATCTCCAATCGCGCATATGCCCAGATTGAGGAGTGACCCCATATCCGGCCGTCATGGCCAAAAACAATCTTTTAAGGCTCATATATTATTTCAGGGGTTCCATGTGGATAGTTACGATGGTGTCGCGTCCGAAGCGGTCCCGGAGGCGACGTTCGAGGGCGGAGATAATGGCGTGCGCGTCCGAGAGGGACATGTCACCGCGGAGGCGGACGTGAGCCTCGATGGCGATACGGGTGCCGATGCGGCGCGTGCGGAGATTGTGCGGCTCACTCACCTCGGGGAAACTGCAGATTATTTCTTCGATTTCGCGTTCGGTGTCGGCGGGAAGCGAACTGTCCGTCAGTTCGCCGATGCTGCTCCGCAGCAGGTCCACGGCGACTTTTACCAGCATTGCGCCCACGACGATGGATGCGAGGGGATCGAGGACGGCCCAGCGCTCGCCGAGAAGGAGCGCGCCGCCGATGCCAATCGCGGCGCCGATCGAGGAGAGCGCGTCGCTGCGGTGGTGCCACGCGTTAGCGACCACGGCGGGGGAGTCGAGCGCCTTGCCGCGCGCTGCTGTGTAGCGGTAAAGGGCCTCCTTTACCGCGATCGAGAGCAGCGCGGCCCAGAGCGCGAGACGGCCTGGCATCTGCAGCGTCTCTCCCTGCAGCCAATGCGCGAACTTTATGGCGCCGGACGCGATGATGCCCACGGCCGCGCCAGCGAGCGCAAGGCCGACGAACAGCGTGGCCAGCGTCTCGAACTTGCCGTGGCCGTAGTCGTGGCCATCGTCCTGCGGTTTCGCGCCCACGCGGACGAACACCAGCACTATAAGATCCGTGACGAAATCCGACAGCGAGTGCACCGCGTCCGCGACCATCGCCGCCGAATGCCCGACGATTCCGGCCGTGAACTTAAAAGCAAGAAGCACCAGATTTGCGATGCTTCCTGCGAGTGTCACTACTGTCAGTTCTTTTTCGCGCGTCACTATCCTATGTACTTTAGAATAAGATCGGCAATCTCTTCTTCGGATTTTCCGTCGCTCTTGATGACTAGATCGTAGTTGCGGGTGTCGTAGCGCGAGGTTTTTGCAAAGTTGCTCACATAGTTTTCGCGCATCTTGTCCACCCTCTCTATCGCTTTCTGCGCATCTTCACGGCTGAGGCCCTGCCTCTCCATGACGCGAGCGATGCGGTACTCGGGCGAAGCCTGAATCAGGACGCTGAGTTTATTGGGATGGTCCTTCAGTACGAAGAATCCGGAACGTCCCGCTATCACGCATGAACCGGCGTCGGCCAGATTTCGCAGAATCTGCGATTCCGACTTGAAGACTTCTTTGGTGGTGATGAGACTGGGATCGCCTTCGCCCTCCGGGGCCGGGCATTCGCTTCCGCGGCTCCAACTCTGGCCGATTACCACGGCCCTGATGAACTCCGACCACCACGAATAACGCTGGCCTTTGAGTTTCTCTATTTCCTCGGGCTTTAAGTTATATTCTTTTGTCAGGGCTTTAATGAGCGCTTTGTCGAAGAAGGGGACTCCAAGTTTTTCGGCAAGTATTTCTCCGACCGTGCGGCCACCGCTGCCGAGTTCGCGGTTGATGGTGATGACGAATTTATCTTTAGTGTTCATGACCGCTAATTTAGCGTTTTTCTGCGATAATAGTACAAATTGTCGACCGCAACGGAAGTGGCCCTTTCTGCATCTAATAAGCGTTATGAAGAAACTGTTAATCTCTCTTATTTCGCTCGCAATCGTGGCAACAGCTTGCGAAGAAATTGCCCCATTCGGTATAATAGTCGACTGGACTCCCGTTGAAATCACCATTGAAGCCTACGACGCCGCGGGCAACTCTATCATTTCTCCGGAAATGCCTGGAATGACGCTGACCTTCAAGGGTACGACCTACGAAGTTCCAGACCCGGCCTCGCTGCACGATGAATACCAGACTAAGGCATATATGGCCATTCTGTCCGGGCTCCAGGCTCGTCCTCTCCAGGGAGACCAGGGAGTGATTGAAAAGTACATCCTTTGGTTCGGCGAGATTGATGGCGCCGTGGATATGGACGAAGACATCGTCCTCAACTGGCCTGACGGCTCTTCCGACACCATTCACTACCATTGCGGCAATCACCGCGAATGGCCCTCTCCCAAATGCGACCGCACCTGGAAACTCAACGGAAAAAAGCAACCCTCCTCCAACTTCATCTTTAACGGAAAGTCCTTGCCCTCTGATTAATTGTAGACGTAGTCCTCACACAGAAAAGGCAGGCCTTTCGGTCTGCCTTTTCTGTGTGAGGACTACTGGATTTGAACCAGTGACCTCTTGCCTGTCAAGCAAGCGCTCTGAACCAACTGAGCTAAGCCCTCAAAATTTAGTAGCGGGGGTAGGACTCGAACCTACGACCTCCGGGTTATGAGCCCGACGAGCTACCGACTGCTCTACCCCGCGGTATTGGGACTGCAAAGGTAAGCATATTTTCGATAAATGCAAATATTAAATAAGAAGCAGGACGAAAAGCATGACTGAAAGCGTCCCGAAGGTCAGCCTTCCTTTGACGATATTGCCTGCCACGACATCCGTGGGATCCGCGGCGATGGCGCGCTCGAGCGAAGAACGGCGGAGGTGGCCGTTGCTCCATTTGCGCACAATCTGGCCGTCGGTGATGTAGGTGATTCCGCCGTTCGAGCGGTTCAGCGACATCAAGGTCTTACGGTCCGCAATGTACGCCCCTTCCGGAATGTCTTCAGGTTTCGGCGCCCAGGCCGAGGCCACGACAGGCTGCAAGCCGAGTTCGCGGGCGAGGTCCACAGCGCGGCCGATGTGCTCGCGGTCGCGACGCGAGAGCGCGGACGGCTCGTAGACCGAAATCAGCAGCACACCGCCCTTCATCGCCACTTCGTCGTGGTACTCGCCGTCCGCGCCCCGCAGCGACACGCGTCCCTCGCTGAGTTCGGTGCCCGTGCGCAGATCGGTCAGGTCGAGCAGCGGGAGGTGGCGGTAACTCATAATGCTGAAGGCAACCAAAATGGCGAACGTGACACCGACTATGATCGGCCTGCGGATATGCTGCCGGCCTACCTTCTTCGTGGGCACGAAAGCCGCTACCCAGAGAAGCATCAGCACGACATTCTTCAGAAAACTCTGAAGATGAGTCAGATGAATCGCTTCGCCAAAACAGCCGCAATCCATCACCGGATTGATAATCAGCAGCAGAAGAGTGAGCAATGTGAAGAAGGACATAAGCCCCAGCGCAACCCACCTGATCCACGAAGTCCATGCGCCCGAAATCAGTGCGGCGCCCACAAAGCACTCCAGAAGATTGAAGAAAAATGCAATGTGTATAGAAGCAAAACGCAGGAACGACAGGTGGCAGAAGTTCAGGTACGACTCGATGACGAGTTGCGAGCCTATCGGGTCCATCAGTTTGAGGAGCCCACCAGCGAGCAGCACGAGACCGAAAAAGACTGCCGCCAATCTGCGGAAGAAACTAGATGCGTTCATCGACAAGGGCCTTGATCTTAGCGAAAATATCGTCTTCGGGAAGCATATGCCCATCCCCGTCCGAGCAATCCACCACCTTCAGGGCCGGATCCTTCTGCGCCTGCATCAAGTACATCTCGCGCACTCGCGCCTGGAAGGCGATGCTCGATTCGTGGATGTCCTTCGACCCCAGGAGGTAATTGCGATCATCGCCCTTGCGCGAGTGCGTGAGATTATTCTCCACGAAACTCAGCGGCACGTCCAGAAATATATTCAGGTCCGGCACCGGCTCGCCGAAATCTCCGAACTCAGTGTCGATAATCCACTTGCGGAGTTCCTCGATCTTCGCCGGGTCATTCAGTTTCGCGCACTGATATGCGATATTGGAATACACATAGCGATCGAAGAGCACATTGCGCCCGGCATCCAGCGATGCCCGAATTTGCGGCACCGCTCCGTGACGGTCCTCGGCATAAATCAGCGCCACGAGTTGCGGATGCACAGTCTCGTTCGTGCCGAAATCGCCACGCAGGAACGCGGAAATCAGCCCTCCGTAGACCGGAGCGTCGTAACGCGGAAAATGGATGTAATCGAGAGCGCCCTTGCTCTCGAGGTATTCTTTGAGTTTACGGACCTGGGTCGATTTGCCCGCTCCGTCCAGACCTTCCAATACAATCAGCATAGCATACAAATATAATCATTAACTTTGTATTATGAAGTTGATGGGCATTATCAATCTGACGCCGGATTCGTTTTACGCGCCGAGCAGGTATAACTATGCAATGCTTGACCGCGAGGTGGATATAATCGACGCGGGAGCAGTCAGCACGCGACCGGGAGCGCCGGACGTGGACATCGAAGAAGAGTGGCGCCGGCTGGAACTGTTCCTGGACCTGTGGCGTGAGCGTTACGGGGTGAACGAGCAGTGCGGCCGCTGGATGCGCGACCCCGCCAGATGGAATCTCCATGGCGACGGTCCCCGCGAACTGAGCATTGACACCACCAGCAGCGAGATAGTCCGGAGGGCCTACGAAATCGTGGGGCCGTTCATCGTCAACGACATCAGCGCGGGCCACGACGACCCGAAAATGCTGCGCACCGTCGGCCGCCTGGGCCTGCCCTATATCGCTATGCACAAGCGCGGCAATCCTCGCACGATGGATTCGTTGGCCGATACCGGCACGGATATCATCATCCAACTGAAAAACTATTTCCACGAGTTCGCCATCGCGGCCCAGAATGAGGGCATCGAGGATTGGATACTCGATCCGGGCCTGGGCTTCGCGAAAACCAGCGAGCAGAACATCGAAATTATCAACCGCCTGGAAGAACTCAAGGTGTTCGGACGCCCAATCCTGGTCGGAGTAGGGGATAAAAGGTTTACTTATGTCTCCCCGGGCCCGGATATCTCCCCTGACCCTGTTTCCGGTAACTATTCATCTCACTACGAGGCCCTCGCCGCGCAGCACGGCGCGAGTATTCTCCGAATACACTAGGTGTCCGTGGCGCGTAATAGCCTGGTACTCAGTCGATTACTGAAACACGACTCCGAAAAATGCGGAGCCGAGTTTGAGTAAGTTGTTGAAAATGAGGGGGTTGGGCGCCACGCAATCATTTGAGCTTCTTCCACAAGCGGGCGATGAGGGGCCCCGGGAGGCAGGCGATCAGGAAGGGAAGCCAGATGTTCATGAAGGCGGGGCTGAGGACGCGCCGGCCGCGGAAGAGGGCTCGGAGGGAGCGGCGGACGAGCCAGCGGGGAGTGCGGACGAGCCCGAGTCTCAGGCCGGCGCGCATCTGCCGCTCGCTGAGGCGGTAGAGCGGAGTCGCCACGGCGGCGGGGCAGACTGTCGTCACGGTCACGCCGTACGGCTTCAGCTCATACGAAAGCGAGCGGCCGAAACTCCGCAGATAGGCCTTCGTGGCGGAATAGATGGTGACTCCAGGCGCTGGAATTCGCGCGCACATCGACGATATGTTCAGGATACGTCCGCTGCCGCGCTTTTTCATCGCATCGCCGAACAGCAGACAGATTCGCGTCACGGTCACCACGTGAAGGTCTATCATCGCCTGGACGCGGGGAAGGTCGTCGGCCGTTAATTCTTTGAAGAAGAACATTCCGGCATCGTTCACGACCACGTCCGGAAGGATGCCCTGCGAGGAGCACCACTCGTAGAGCTCGTCCGCGGCGGTGGTGCGGGCGAGGTCCATGCAGAGAGTGCGGACTGCGGGAGATCCCGGGTCGAGCCCGGGATGAGGGGATGAGAGTTCCGCTGCGGCGCGGGAGAGTTCGTCGTCACGGTTACTCACCAGAATCAGGGAATACCCGCGATCATACAACTGTCGCGAGAATTCCAGGCCGAGGCCGGAGCTGCCGCCAGTGACAAGGGCTATGGGTGCGCTATTCATACAGGTCCTCAGACGGGCGGTTGCCATAGGCCATATTTTCGAACACCACGACCGCAATGGCGGTCATTATGATCAGGAATAGGTTGAAGCCTGCTGTCGTGAACATCTACAGGCTCTTGACCTTCTCGAGGAAGTCGTTTACGTGCTGTTTGTACTCTTCAGGATATTTAGCGAAGGAATTTGCGTGGACTGCGCCCTCCGTCACCCAAATCTCTTTGTAGCCTTCTTTCTTAGCCTTATAGCATTTGTAGACGTTCTTCACGGGGACGAAGTCGTCTGCATCGCCGTGGATGAAGAGCATCGGCACCGTGGATTTCTCCAACTGCTCCAGCGATGATGCCTCCCAGAAGCCCCAGCCGTGCTTCTTCTTCGTCACGAACGAGGCGCTCTGAAGGATGTCGGCAGGGACGAACCAGAAACTCTGCCTGCGGTTGTTGTTGAACTGGGTAACCACTGAGGCATAACCGCAGTCCTCGACTATAGCCTTGATGAACGGCTGGAGCTTGTCTCCGGATGCCATCATCACGGTCGCTCCGCCCATGGACACGCCGTGCAGGACCATAAAGTTGTCCTTGAAGATGTTGTGTGCAACGTCAGCCCACTGCTCCACATCGTAGCGGTCGAACCAGCCCATCTGGCAGTGGTCGCCCTCGGAATAGCCGTGGTACTGCAGATCCGGGAACAGGACATTGTAATTCAAGTCGTCCCTGTACATGCGAACCAGATAAAGGAACACGAAGTGGTTGTCGCCGTAGCCGTGGACCACGACGGCCGTTCCCTGGGCGTTTTCTGGGTCGATGGCGGGCGCATAGACGGCGTGTACCTTGTAGCCGTTATAGCCCGTGATCGTCGTATCTTTCAGGATGCCGGCTTCGTGGAGGCTGTCGTACCAGGCCGTGCTGCCGGCCAGCAGGGAATCGGCCGCGAGCGATTTCGCCGGGATCCGAGCCGTGGGGCTCGAATTCAAGAGCGTAGCCGCTCATAAATTTTCCGCCGTAGCAGGACGCGGCGCAGACAGCGACCGCGATAAAGAAAAGAATGCGTTTCATGTATTGGTTGTTAGTTTTGTTTCAGCGGATACAAATATACGTTTTTTTATTGTGACATTGTGCCCCGCGCCGATGATGCCAACGTGCATTATTTTCATTGGGCGGGAAGGACGATACGGCGGACGTTGCAGCCGACGTAGTTACCCAGAACGATGATAGGGTAGTACCAGAGGATGTCCGGGCTCCATTTCCACGCGGCGACGAGATACACCACGTCCGCGATGCTATGGTAGAAGCCGCAGAGGATGAAGAGAGGCACGCCGAACAGCACCGGCAGCACCGACTTGGTTGTCCTATAGAGCCACACGGCTATGTCTATGATCAGTCCGCAGCCGACGGCGCGAAGGAAGGCCCGCCAGGGACCTACCGCCAGCCTGCCGGCCACCACGGTCTCTGCCGAGGCCTTCGGCGCGCCGCCGATGCTGAGCACCAGCAGGCCGATGAGCACGCAGCCGAGTGCGTTGAACAGCCATATCCATGTCAGGGCCTTGATGTCCGTCATCACGCCCGCGCGCCCGGTATAGAGAGGAGTGCCTGAAAGCACGACTCCAATGAGACCGAATGCGAAAATGACAGCTCCGGGGATGCCTCCGAGGGCCAGGAAACCGTATGCGCCGAGTCCGATGAGGATGCCGGCAAAAAGCGAACGTCTGTTTTCTTCCATATCACAAAGATAGGACATAATGGGAAAAATGCCTACCTTGCCGGAAATAAATCTTTGAGACGATGAAAAAACTTTTCTTCCTTCTTGCTGCTTCCGCAGCGCTGTTCATGTTCACAGGCTGTGATCCCGAGACCGGCAAACCGTTCGAGGATATGCCTCACGCCAACGTATTCACCTTCAATTATTAATCCTGACAATTCATTGAAAAACCCGCCCCAATTGGAGCGGGTTCTTTTTTTAGTGTATTATTTATTGTCCCTGAACTGAAGTTCCGGTATTTGTTGCGCCGCTGCTCTTTTGCATCACGTCGTCGTTGTTGATGGAGTGCTTTGCTTTCTTGACCTGGATGTTCTGGGCGGTACCGAAGCGGTAGCTGAGGTTGATTCCGACCCTTGCCAGCGGAACTGTTGTCGAGAAATTGTTTACATAGTCAGCACCCTTTGTGGACATTCCGACCCTGATGGCTCCGCCTTTCTCGAAACCGGTCACGCCGGAGATTCCGATCGAAAGCTTGTCGTCGAGGAAGGATTTGTTGAGGCCTCCCATCAGGGCACACATTCCGTCCATATGGCCGTCCAACTGATAGTGTCCGGTATTGTACATGAAGTTGAGGCTCAGGCGCAGATCCAAGGGCAGGGTATGCTGCATTCCAGTAAATGTGTTGAACTGGAATCCGCCGTTGCTAAGGCCCCTGGTCTTGCTCTCGAGCATTACGTAGCCTGCGCTGAGGTTGGAGTAGATACGGGTTTTCTGGCCGAGATTGACATTGACGAATCCGTTCAGGCCGATGTTCTGCTCGCTGGCGATATTGCCGTAGGTAGTATTAAGGACGCCTTCTGAGTCGAAGAAACTGTACTGGCTAATCTTGTTGGCGCAGAAGGAGTAACGGCCGCTGAGGTTGACCATCACGACGGGGGAGAAGAAGTTGAACACCAGGTTGATGTTGTGAGCCTTCTCGGTCTCGAGGTTTACATTTCCATAACTGATTGAAGAGATGTCCGGTTGAGGTAGCCGATGCCCGGGCGGCTGATTCGGAGGTTGTACGAAAGGCCGATGTTGGAGGTGGCGCCGGTGTTATATTGGACGCTCGCCGATGGGACTAAATTGCCATAGTCGAGGCCGAAGTCGCTGCCGGCTCCGCTGATGTAGCGCACCTGCTGGAAGGTATGCTCATAGCGCACGCCCGCCTTGCCGCTCCATTTCTCGCGCGAGAGGGAGTATTCGCCGTATGTGCCGACGATGCTGTTGATGTGCTTGAACTCCACGCTCCCGGCATCCGGTGTCCACGCCCCGCCCTGGAGCAGGTAGTAGTCGGAATCGGACCCATTGGCGCGCGAGATGAACTTGGCGCCGGCGGAGAAGTTGCCGCCCTGGCCCCATGGGGTCGAGTAATCGAGCTGGGCTGTCTGCTCGATCATGTTCTCCTTGTTGTCGGAATGGCGGTCGTCGGCATAGCCGTGGTAATAGGTATAGGCGTCCGTACCGGTAGGGCGGGCGGAGAAGAGGTAGGATGCGGTAAGCGCACGGCCCTCCACGCCGGCGAACGAGCGCTGGTAGTCCAGTCCCGCGCGGTAGGAGGCATATTTATAACGGGCGTCGCCGTCAGAATCGTAGGTATAGAGAGTCGCGCCGCCGGGGCCGGTCATGGTGTAGGCGCTATTCTGGAGTTCATGGGTTTTGAAGTCCATGATGCCGAGGGTGGCGGTGAGCAGGCGTAGCGAGTCGATTTCGTAGCTTGCGGAGATGTCCGAGTAAAGGCCGGGGGCGGTCTGGGACATATCCTGGCTTGAGTTCAGGCTGGTAAGGACGCTGCCGTCGGAGGCGAGGTTCTGGAGCTCGGTTTTCGCGTTGATGCCGTCCATCTTCTGGTACATAAGGTTGATGTCTGCGCTGATCGAGAACTTGCCTTTCTGGCCGGTGATGAAGAGACCGCCGTCTACGTCGCCCTGGGTGTCGGCTTCGGTGCTGACGGTTGCGTTGTATCCGTCCTGGATGGCTTTCTGGCCGGAGGCTTTGTCGGTGATGAGGTTGAGGACGCCGCCAACGCCTTCAGCGTCGTACTTCGCGCCCGGGTTAGTGATGACCTCGACGCTCTTGAAGGCGTTGGCTGGCATCATCTTGAACATCTGCGAAGGGTTGGAGGAGAGCATCGCGTTCGGCTTGCCGTCGACATATACTTTAAAGGAGGAGCTACCGTTGACGGTGATGTTGTCCTGCGCGTCGACGGTAACCATAGGGACTTTTCGGAGCATGTCGAGCATAGTCATCGACTTGCTGTCTACATCGTCTTCTACACTATAGGTCATCTTGTCGACTTCCATTTTGACGAGCTTACGAAGGGCAGTGACGCTGGCTTCCTTGATCATCTGCTCGTCGTCTTCCATTATTATGTTGCCGAGATCGACGGGGGAGCCCTGGATTGTAAAGGTTTGAGTCAGGTCTTTCTTCCCGAGGGTGCTGAAGGTGATGGTGTAGGAGCCGTCGGGGAGCTGCTCGGAGAAGGAGCCGTTTTCGTCGGTGATAGTCATCTTAAGGGGAGCGGCGTCTGCGGGGGCCTGCGCGCTCGCGATAGAATAGGTGACATAAGGCTCGCCCTCGCCGGTCGCCGCGTCGAGGACTTTTCCGCTTACCTGGTTCAGGTTTTGCTGAGCGGGAGCTGCTGATACAGAGATTGTTGCGGCCGCGATAAGGCCAAGAATCACTACTAACTTTTTCACTGTGTTGCTCATATTTTTTATACCTTTTTTGTTGCGCTTTTAAACTGCGTTCACCAGTTGTTTTTTACTACCGCTTGTAGGGTTATCTATTGCCCCTTTTGGCGTGTATTAGTTTAATAGTACACTGCAAAGGTATGACGATTTTTTGAATGTGCAATAACTTTTTTGAGATTTTTGCAAAATCCGTGCTGAAATGCGTTCTCGCGGCGGGTAATTTCGGCGAAAAGTCAGGGCCCGGCGCCGAATTTGGCGTTTTCGGCGCGGATTTCGGCCTTTTCGCCAGGATGATTTTTGTGGCGCTACTTCGCGGAAATGGAGATTTGTGGGATTTCTGCCAGGATGAAGCCAGACCACCCTTCCCAGAACGGCCTCTGAGGGCTTCGGCCTGGCTTCACAGGCCGATTTCGTCGTGTGAAGCCAGCATACCCCTATCAGAATATACTGTACGGCAAATCGCCTGGCTTCATCTTGGCGAAAATAAGTGCGGAGGGCCTACCTGGCTAGCGCTGGGGCGGGAGTGGAAGCGCGAAGGGTTAAAGGTTGGTACGATTTTGTCGAAGATCGTCCCTGAGGTCGCCCGCACTAGTGCGCGCGACCTCTTTTAACCCTTCGAAAAAATCGTCCCCGATTTTTAAGCCCGCGCGGCTCAGCGATAGTGCCAACAATGAAGTACTACCCCTCGCGACAACATCCCTGCCGGGGGCTCAAAATATATATTCGAACGTGAGGGAAAGCGCGAATGGTAGGACAGTCGAGTACGCGGTGTCCCGACCGAATATTCACTATCAGCTCCCACTACCGCTGGAATATATATTCCCCCTGCTGGCTCGCTTCCCGCGAAGGGTAGGACCTTCTTTGCGCAGTACCGTTTCACTCGCGGCGTCAGAAACAATTGGGGGACGATTTTTTCGAAGGGTTGGCAGAGATCGCGAGCAGTTTTGCGAGCAATCTCAGGAGCTATCTTCGACAAAATCGTACCTGGCGGACACTCCCGGTCGCGGCTTGATAATCGTCAGGAGCGGCCGCAGGACATTCGAGCGGTCTCTCCCGCTCGGCGCAGCGCGATCGATGGTGGGGTTTGTGATTACCAGCGGTAGAGGAGTCCGAGGCGGAGTTGGGTGA
>CAJOHV010000006.1:0-34611 GCA_905234485.1 uncultured Bacteroidales bacterium
CAACCATTGCGAAAGGTGGATAATGGACTTCAAATACACCCTTCGCCTTGCGGTCGGCATCGATGACGACAAGACCACCCTTGCGGTGGCCGTCACTGACTGGACTGAGACCAAGGAAATAATTATCGGAGACGAATGAGAAAAAGTATCATATTCATAATTGCGGCAGCAGCCCTCTGCGCAGCCTGCGTGAAGTCGGAAACGGACGGATCGAACGTCATTTCCTTCTCGCCGGTCGCATCCAAGGCTACCAAGGCCATCATCAATGGGACAACCTATCCCACTGACGAATCCTTCGTCGTTAGCGCATATCACAACGGCACGGCCCCGTATTTCGAAGATCTCACCGCCTCCTACCAATCATCAATCGCGCTGTGGGAGACCTCCACGAGCCAGTACTGGCCGCTCGGCGGTTCGCTCACATTCAACGCTTATAGCCCGGCATCCGCCGGATTGACCATAGACGCCTCCGGCGTCATGGCCACCGACTACGAAGTTCGGACGTCCGCACAGATGACGACCGACCTGCTCTACGCGACCGCAACGGTCGCAGACTGCTCCGCCCATCAGGCGTCAGTTCCCCTTAATTTCTCGCACGCCCTCGCGCAAATAGTATTCAAGGTGAAGGCTGCGGACTACTACAACACCTCGGGGAGTACAATCTCCCTGGCAATGACATCCCTCACGCTCAGCGGAATCTATTCCATAGCCGATTTCGCAGCAGGCGCATGGGAAAACCACGAAAGCGCGCAGACATTCGCGCTTTCCAGCACAACGACTTCTCTCACTTACGACGCTAACAACGATCCGGAGATTGTCGATTTGTGCGCATATTTGTTCCTTCCCCAAGGGATTTCCGCCGATGCCCGCATCAATGTGGGATATTCGATTACGCAGAACATCTCGGGAACGACATACAGCCTTGACAATCCACCGGTTGCTGTCGCGCTTCGCAACACCGTTACGGAGTGGGAGCCCGGAAAGAAATATATTTACACAATCAGTATAGGACTTGACAACCTCATCACCTTCACCGCCTCCGCCACAGACTGGGCGACTCAGGAAGGTGGCGTCGTGGTCGAATAACAATAGTATGAGAAGAAGAATAGTATACTTGCTCTGCGCGGCTCTTGCTTTCTCGTCCTGTTGCAAGGACAAGAAGGTGGGGAACGACGGGTTCAAGGACGACGAAATCGGCTTCTCGCCCATGGAGGTTGGTGCCACCAAGGCGATGATGAACGATTCGAACCTTAAGACCGTCGGTAACAAGATCCGCGTGTTCGATGTCCTCGAAGGTTTCTCCGGAAACGTTTCGTGGATGGACGAGAACAATCCGTACTACATCAACGACGAGATTGTCTACAACGGCAATACCGTCTGGGATTATGTGTCCGGCAGGAAGTATCCCTGGACCACGGACGGTTCACACCTCTTCTTCGGCTGGCTGAGTTACGACACTGCGCTCAGCCTTACTCCGGAGGCCTTCTTCGGCAACGGTTTTGCCTACGACGCCTCCAACCAGGTCATCTCCATCCCCACCAAGGAGATGAATGCCAGCACGACTCAGTTTGACTTTATGTACTCCAACGCGGAGTATGTGGATGCTGCAAACCACGTGGCCGGACAGCCAGTGAATCTCGGACTTAAGCATCTGTTTACCGCTCTGAACTTAACTGTTAAGAACACGTCCGGAAACACAGTTTACCTTAAGAGGGTGACCCTTTCAGGCATGAAAAACAGCAGAAGCGTGGATATTGCATTTACTCAGCATATTCCTTCGATCACCTGCGATAATATGTCTTCTACGGACGTGGTACTCTTCGAATCTCAAAATGAGAATGGAGATTTGTTTGAGCATTCAACTTTGGAGAAGGCTCTTACAGACTTTGTTTTGATGTGGCCTCACACTTATAATGAACTGGTTGGGGGAAAATTGGTCGTAGAATACAAGTTCTATATAAATGAACAGTTCTCCGACCCTCTTACCGCTAACATAATCCTGAGCAATCAGAACATATTCCTTGTGGATTCCAACACTAAGTTGGGCATGGATGCAGGCAAGAAATACACCTTCCAGCTGCAATTCAAGAAGAGTAGTCTTGATTTCTATGTCTATGTCTCGCCTTGGGATTATGATGAGTTCGATTGGGAATATAGCAAACACTCCATCGCAGCGAGAAGTGGAGCAGGCTCCAAGGACGGCGTCCTTGTGTTCTACCGTGGTACGGGAGAAAATGCAGTGCCGCCTACTGCCGATGAGTGGTCGGCAAAGACTATGCGTTTTGCTACTCGCAATGAAGTGATGACCGGGCGCTTCTATGTTGAATCACCGACTGAGGGACGCTGGCAGATAACTGCAACCCCTCAGACTGCGGCGCAATACTTTATCATATCTCCTACATCAGGGGACATCGATGCCTACACCTATGACGGAAAATGCGAGTTTACGGTGAGTGTAAACCCCAACCTCAATCCGTCTACCAAACAGGCCCTCTATTTCAGCGTCAGCATATTCTTCAACGGGGAATGGCATGACGCGAACTCCGAATTCAATCGTAAGAACATCAAACTTGAACTCGATGCGAACTAACGTTTATCTATTATATGGCGCACTATTGCTTGCGGCGCTCAGTTCTTGCGTGAAGGAGCAGCCTTTCTCTGCACAGAAAGAGGAAGGGATAGTGCTCAAGCTGGTAGTTGAGGGTAATGAAACCAAGGCGACCAAGGATGGTGTAGACGCTCTTAATGAGAATGTCCTCGCCAACACCGTCGATATATTCCTCTACGATGAGACGACTCTCGAGGTTAAGAAGGAGGCAATAGGAGCGGTTCGCTCTGGCAATCTTGTTCAGCTCCCGACCAATCCTAACGATGTGGAAGCCATTTTCGGAACACTTGGTACTGGTGCGACTTGCGGTCTTTTTGTAGTTGCGAATTTTGATGGCACTTATCTTGGCACTGCCGGCAGCAGGACTATTACTCAGGTCAAGAACTCATTCCTGGCGGCCCCGAACTGGGAAACACTCCCGCGGACGAGTTTCGTGATGACGGCAGAGCAGCAGGTGACGCTACGTAATGCACAGGGCTCTACACCTATCTATGAGACCGTCTATTTGGAGAGAGTGGCAGCAAAGGTAACATTTGATGTTACCGTGGCGACTACGGCTGAAGGTGAAGAAGGCGGAAACTCAAATCCCACCTGGACGGCCCAGACAGACGGTATGTCTGTCTACCTGGTTTACGCTATGCGCAAGGCTACTTTGGCAGCCGAGCCAGTGATGATGCCGGCATCGGCAAGTGTCGCCTATCAGGAAGGAGGCGGAACCATAGTTTATAACCAGTATGTGGACAAAGTCCTCTACGATACGGGTACTACCAAATCGCGCCCGCGCGGAAACACGACAGTGAATGCTCCCGTATATTCGACTACGTATCAAGGAGAGGAGCGGCCGTTCTATACCTATCCTATGGAATGGGAGACCGGTTCGGCTATGGAACCATACATGAAACTCATCATTCCATGGCAGTACAATGGTACCACCCGTAAGTATTACTACAAGATTCCTTTCCATGGAAATGAGCTGGAGCGCAACCACTGGTATCACATCTCCATTGACGTGCAGATTCTAGGTACCGAACAAGCCGATCCGCCGGAGGTGGACATTCACTATGCTATTGCTGATTGGAGAGGATCGATAGATGCCACGGCGGCTGGAGACTATACCAGTCAGACGTCAATGCCGGCGACAGTCATCACGGCTCGTTATCTGAACATTCCGACCACCGAGTACGTTCTCTACAACGAAGATAATCTCATAATACCAATGCAGAGCAGTCACGACATAGAAATTGTCGGTTTTACCGTCAGTTCCAACGCGTATCAGGCGTCTCACCAGGTTGATGCGAATTATGTGGGTACGAATCCTCGTATCTACAATCCATACACAACTACGGAGAACTCTTCGATTGTCGCGGTTAGACCGAACTTCAGTGCTGTGACTACCTCTACCGTGTCCCACTCGTTCACTCCTTCGACATCCCCGGATTCTGACGGGTGGTTGATCAAGATTAATGGGCGTGATTCCATCACATTCAAGCATCCGCTTAACCGTGATCTTTCCTCAAGTACTTACGATGTGGCTCCTTATACTATCCGATTCCGCGTTCGTCACGAAAATGATGAGACAGGTTATTTCTCCGATATAACCATCGAACAGAGGCCATCTATCATCATTCGCCCGCAGAACAACAGCGGAGGTAATGCAAACTATGGATATGCCTTCGTGAACGGCGCACAGAACAATGGCAGCAGCACGGGAAGCAACTGGACCAGGTCGGGCTCCTATAGATATACATATACTTCCACTGACGGTTCCTGGACAGGATATCCGCATTATAGTAATAATGTAAGTGCGTGGGACTACTGGACATATTATTTGGGAAGTGCGCCAAGTACTGTTTCCGAATCGAACAGTAATGCCAATACAAACATGTATGTTATTGAGACTACGGTCCTTCCTACTTCTGGTGAAATTGCAGACTATGTGTTGGGTGATCCCCGAGTTCGTGCAATTGATAATCTGCCAGGAGGTAACACTGAGTGGAGTGCTTCGAAGCCGTCCGTGGAGGGTGGCAATAGAAGGTTGACATATTACTATCCCGCCGGTGGAGCGGAGTATGACGATTTTATAGCCCCGAAGCTTCGTATTGCTTCCTCATATGGTGCCACATATTTAGTTACATTTGACAATGCTAAGCGCCGTTGTGCCGCATATCAAGAGGATGGTTATCCTGCTGGTCGCTGGCGCTTGCCCACGGTTGCTGAGATTAAGTACATTGCTCTGCTGAATACGGACGGGAAGATTTTCCGTCTCTTGGGTTCGCAAAGCCGTTATTCAGGATCGGGCTATAACCAAACGGATGATCCCACATCCGATTATTGGTGTAATAGCGGTTATATGACGGTCTACAATGGCACAAATGACCAGTGGTCTACTAATAACAACAGAGTGCCGAGTCCCGTTTCAGGTTCGTCATTCTCTTCAACAGATACAAAGTACATCCGTTGTGTCTACGACGAATGGTATTGGGAAGATACGACGTATGCGACATTATCCAATAAGGGAACATTCACCTGGGGGGATCAAGATAGGAGTGATGTTAGGATAGCAGAATAAGAATTATGAAAAGAATTGGCTACATATTATTTGCCGCCCTTCTTGCAAGTTGTACCTTGCTGGAGGAGCCTGGGATGCTGCCATCCTATGCTCCGGAAGGAGAGCGTGTGCAGATAGACTTCAAGGTGGCGGTGCCAGACGGAGGTGCCGAGACCAAGGCAATGGGATTGAACCCCACAATAGATCCGGACGGCTTCTATGTGGCCGTGTTCGGAGGAAGCGGTTACTTCAACGAATGGGTGAAGGCGACTGTCATCTCATCTGCAGCTGCGAACTATGACGGCACTGCCAATACTATTTATTCCTTGTCGGCCACCCTTTCCGTCAGTGATAGCCGTCTTCGCGTGCATTTCATTGCAAACTGCCCACCTACAGTTCGTAACAATCCTCCTATCTCCGGTAGCCAGGACACGGAGGAAAATGTGATGAGTAAGATACGTTCCAAGTTATCTGATACATATAATGATGGATACTGGCAGAAAATAATACTACCAAATGGAGTCAAGGCGCATAAAAACAACAACAATGTCTATGTCGCCACTCCAGCCACACTTGCGCAGTTCCCTGATCCCATAGTGCTTGTACGCAATTTCGCGCGAGTTTACTTGAGAAATATCACCCCGATGGTTGGTAATCAGGGGGTGAACGAACATCAACTCGTTACAATCAAGTCCTTCGCTATTGCATATGCTCCTTCAGAGGGCGTAATTGCTCCAATTTTATCTGCACCCTACACTGCCAATTCAAAGGGCGCACCTATTTATGTCGCTGACGATGATGAAGAAACTCCAGTTTATTTTGAGAATTTCTTCATGAATTATCATCGTTATCCGATAACCTCTAATTCGGCTTCTGACACACTTCTTACTGCTTCGCCTTTCTTCTATCAGGGCTTTTCTCCTTCTGATCAAGCATATGCTTATTATCCATCAAATGATGATGTGAATGTGCCTGATGATACAGACATGATCCCTTGGGACGCGGAGCATCCGGAGAACAACATTCTCTTCGTTTATGAGAGAACCATGCCGACTGCCACACGCCGTGCGACTAGAATCATTATTAAAGCTGAGCGAAGAGACCAGAATAGTTTGGCTCCGGGTGATGAGTTCAGTGAGGGAGATAAATACTATGCCCTGGATATTGTGAATCCATCTGGAGTCGCGGTGCCTCTTCTGCGTAATCAGACTTATACTGTCCTTTTGAGAAATATCGAGGCGGGATCCGGAGAAACTGATGTTTCAAAGGCCTCGAAGGCCTCATCGGCCACGGTGACTGGTGACCCTAATTTCCAGAACCTGATTAACATCTCCGACGGTAAATCCAGTATCGGAACTTCCTTCACGGAAAAGTTCTATGTTCAGCCTCAAGAGGACTTTGTGATGTTCCGTTATATTCCCACTAACATAGATGAAACAGTCGAAGATGTGTTATATAAGGCAAATAAGGAGTACTTGGATCTTGTGACTGTTAATGTGGGTTCGGTTGACACTGAGACCGGTGTTTTCACCGAAGAGTCTCCTTCGCAAACATCAGCTCCTGCATTTAAGGTGGAAAACGAGGCGTTCAAGGTGTGGATTAGTAAAGACAACGGTGGCCATGTTATCCCTTACGTACGTTCGAACAATACGTGGGTGGAAGCGACCACTGCACAGTTGGAGGATCTAACCATAGATAAGTGGGGAATGGTGATTTTCCAGCTTAATGAGTCCTACAAGGATTCAGAGAATTACTTCACTGAGGAGCGAAGCCAGGCTATTCATATCACAGGTTCATTTAAAGAAAGGGAGATGAGCCGTAATGTGATTATCAAGACTTCTCCACGCCAGACGATGACTGTCACTTGTCAGCAGAAATATCTGATGGAGTTGGCTGGTCAAACAGAAGTGGTGAGAATCAGAATCCCCAGCGGTCTTTCCCGCTCGGTGTTCCCTTTGGAGTTCTTGATCGAACCGGACGGCTATAGTCTTACTCCTGATGGTGATGCACTGCCTGTTGCGAGTGGCCCGTCTATCGCACCTGGCAATAACGGCCCGTCTTTCTATTTTGTGAAAACACTCAGTCAGGCTGATTATGACGCTTTGCCCGTTGTGCAGGACGGCACCACTTATTGGAAGGAGTTTGATTGCCGTTTTAAGACGACTCTTGCTCAGAATGCCTGTACGGTCTATGTCTATAACCGCTACTTTAACGACGCTAATGCAAGTGATGATTTTTCGAACTTCTCTCAGAGATTGTTCACCGACAAGTTGTCCAATAATACGACTTTGAACCTTGCCGCTCAAATATATCGCCACAGTAATTTCAACTTCTCGTTTGAGATGGACTATGCCCACAATGGAGCTACGGAGGTGTGGTGGGATCCGGAAAATAGGCTTAATCAGAGTGATAATGCTGAACAAGCGACCCAAAAAGGATTGTCTACATCCAATCGTGTCTATCCGCCGATTTTGACCGTGGAACTTATAGGTTTTACACATCAAGTGAATCCTGACCTTACACCCGTGACTCCAGGTCTTGTTAAAAGTTCGGGAAACAAATATTTGTACTATGTGGGAACTCTTGAACCGGAGGATAAGGGCACTGTGACTTTGGCACTTTCCGTTACAGGTGCGGTAGGTAACAAAGGAAAGATTACTATCTCAACGGAGAACCTCGAAGATAACCCGAATCTATACGCGTCTAACTCGATCACCTCAGATATCATAGGCGCGTCGTTCTCTAACCTGCGCTTCGACAATGCAGACAATACCACAATTGCTCTTGGACTTAATCAAACAGTTACTTTCAGGTTTTCTTACACAAGCGGTATGGTAGTGCCGATCACTGTCCGACTTGACGGTTTGACTCTTAATGGCAACGGACAGGATAATCTTCTTATGACTGCAAACGATGATGGCACCTACACCTTCACCCCGACCAATACAAACACGACGACTTACTATCTGGCCCTTAAGACCACTACCCGTTTCACGGCGTGTTCGGTAACTCTTAGGCACGAAGATTATAACGATGTCACTAAGACGGCGAACCGCAGCGCATCGTTCCAGATTCCTGCGCAAGCTCTGTACTTCAGGAACAGTGCGGGGACAGGGAATCCTTCCGACTTCCTGCAGAACAGCACATACGTCTATATGAATAATACCAGCACCTATTCTACCTCCTCATATCTTGCAAGGTCGAGGTCTGGAAATAACAATTACTACAATAGTAGTGCTATTACAGTCACCTTGAGTAACTTCAGCATAGCTAATGATGATGCCACGGTATACTTTGCATATAAGAGGGGCAATAATTATAGTACATATTACGCGACGTCAACGTTGTCCGAATTGCTGGACGCGACAACATCCAACCGGGTGACACTCCGTTTCTCCACTACACGACCCAATTAGGCTGGTTGCCTTCAATAACAATAGGTGAGAACTCGAATACTGGCAGTATTGTTTACCGTTCTCTTGGTGGCGGGGTGCGGGCCGCGGGGAGGGCGGACGCAGCCGACGGTGGGGGAGATGAGCATGCCGGGGCTGCTCCCGGCCCCGCGGCCGGACACCGTGACAGTACGCCTTATCGGCGACGTGATGCTGCACACCTGGCAGATTGATGCCGCGCGTACGCGTGCGCGTGGTAATAGTAGTACGCGCGAGTTCGATTTCGTGCCCTTCCTGGATTCGATAGCGCCCGCGCTGCGCGAGGCGGATCTGGCGATTGCGGGGATGGAATTCACGATGGCGGGGGAGCCCTACACCGGATATCCAGCGTTTAGCGCTCCGGACTCATATGCAGAATACATGGCCGACTGCGGAATCGATGTCTTTCTTACCGCTAACAATCATATCCTGGACAAAGGCATCAAAGGCCTGAAGCGTACGATCCGCACTCTGGACACGCTCGAGGCCCGGGGGCGCATACGCTACACCGGAATAGCCGCGCCTGAGGATACCCTGCATAATCCGTTGATAGTCAGGGTAAAAGACCAGAATATCGCAATCATCAACTTCACCTACGGAACTAACCGCTATCCGGAACTGGACCACCACATCCTCTGCCAGCAGGACAGCGCAGTCTTCACTATGATTGCAAAAGCGAAAGAACGCGGCGCCGACTTCGTGCTTGTCTGCCCGCACTGGGGCGAGGAGTATGTGCTCACGCACAACCAGCGGCAGGAGGATTGGGCCGTGAGCCTCGCCCAGGCCGGGGCAGACGCCATAGTCGGCGCGCACCCGCACGTGGTCCAGGACGCGGCGAACATCACCACCACCGACGGACGCACAGTCCCTGTCTACTATTCAATCGGTAACGCAGTCTCGAATATGAGCGCACCCAACACTCAGGATGAACTGATGGTCACCCTCCGCATCTCCGAAGGCAAACTCATCGACATTTCCCACTCCTGGCTCCACTGCTACCGCCCCGGCCAGCTCACAGACTCTTATACAACAGTTTTTTTCCGGTAGAATAACCGTTTCGGTAGGGCGCTGACCAAAACGATGCCCAAAACGATGGCGGCGGTGACTTCGAGGGCGAGCATTCCGGCGTGGAGCGCCAGACTGAGCCTGCTGGACACGAGGAAGAAGGTGGTCCAGAAGATTCCGCCTCCGGGGATCATGGGGAAAACTCCGGGAATAAGATAGACGGTCGAAGGCGTCTTGAACCACGATGCGAACGCGCGGGCCAGCGAGGCGACGATGACCGTGGCCACGAAGGTGCTGATCGCCGGGCCGAGCACGGTGAAGCGGAAAAGCGCTAGATAAGCGACCCAGCCCACCGTGGCCACGACGGCCGTTTGAACGTAGTTCTTGCGCGGCACGCCGAAAATCACGGAGAATCCGACCGTGCCGATAAAGGCCGCCAGCGCCTGCATGGGGAGTGTGCCCGACAGCGCATCCGGCTCCGTGCCGTTAACCAGAATCATCTGACCTTCGATAAGGTAGGCCGCCATGAACGTGACGACCACGCCGGCGGCGATGCAGAAGAACACCATAATCGCATCCAGCAGACGGGTGGCGCCGGCGATATAATCCTCGTCAGCGATGTCCCTGATACCGTTGGTGAACGCGACTCCCGGGATGAGCGGAATCAGCGAGCCCACGATCATGTTTCCGAGGCTCACGCCGAAGCCGATGCGGTGGAAGACGATGCACAGAAGGGTGGCGAGCGCGCTGCCGACGATGTTGCCGATTGGTTTGCTCATATGCGGGCCGCTTGCGAACACGACGAAGGTCCATAGAAGCATGCCCACGACGAAGGCCGCCGCAGCATCGAGCAGTCCGCCGCCGAAGATCATGCAGAAGCCTGAGGAGCCCACGGCCGAGCCCAGGATTTGCTCCCACGCCGCCTTGGGCTTGCTCGCGCGTATCTCCAGAAGCCGCTCGCGCGCCTGGTCCACGGTCCATTTGCCCGCTTCGATGTCGCGCGAAATCTGGTTCACCGCGGCCACGCGTTCGAGTTGCGCGCCCTTGAAGGGGATGAACTCCACCTTGGCGTAGCCCGCCTGGCCCGTAGTGAAGATACCGTTGCTCAGCACGAAGAAATTCTGGTCTTGCACGCCGTAGTGGCGGGCAATGCGTTCCATCGTCTCCTCCACGCGCGCGATTTCAGCGCCGTTCTCCAAAAGGATATGACCTGCAAGTGATGCGGTTTCCAGGACTTTTTCTTCCATATCGGCGCAAAAATACAAATTATTCTTATATTAGTATCGGTTAATTATTGTTAATATGAAGGAGAAAATCCCCTACAAGATCTACCTCGAAGAGGCTGAGATCCCTACCAGCTGGTACAATGTCCGCGCGGATATGAAGGTAAAGCCCGCTCCGCTGCTCAATCCCGGAACAGGCAAACCCCTCAAGGCAGAGGAGTTGGAGCCCATCTTCTGCAAGGAATTGGTTAAGCAGGAACTGGATAATGACACACAGTATATCCCCATCCCGGAAGAGGTTCTGAACTTCTATAAAATGTACCGCCCATCGCCGCTCGTGCGCGCGTACTTTCTTGAGGAAGCGCTGCAGACTCCGGCGAAGATTTACTACAAATTCGAAGGCAACAACACCTCCGGTTCGCACAAACTGAACTCCGCCATCGCCCAGGCCTACTATGCAAAGAAGCAGGGCCTGAAGGGCGTGACGACTGAGACAGGTGCGGGACAGTGGGGAACAGCTCTCAGTATGGCTTGCTCCTTCTTCGGACTGGACTGCAAGGTCTACATGGTGAAGGTGTCCTACGAGCAGAAGCCTTTCCGCCGCGAGGTTATGAGAACCTACGGCGCGGACGTGACCGCTTCTCCCAGCAATACCACCCAGATTGGCCGCAAGATCCTCGAGGAGTTCCCCGGAACCACCGGAAGCCTCGGATGCGCCATCTCGGAGGCAGTTGAGGCTGCAGTGACTCACGAAGGCTATCGTTATGAACTCGGCTCCGTGCTGAACCAGGTGCTTCTGCATCAGACTATCATCGGTCTGGAAGTACAGGCGGCATGTAAGAAATACGGCATCAAGCCCGATATGATCATCGGCTGCGCCGGCGGCGGCTCGAACCTCGGCGGTCTTGCAAGCCCGTTCATCGGTGAGATGCTGCGCGGCGAAGCGAATTACCAGATCATCGCCGTGGAGCCTGCGTCCTGCCCTTCATTCACCCGCGGCAAGTTCGCCTACGACTTCTGCGACACCGGCAAGATCTGCCCGCTCGCGAAGATGTACACCCTCGGCAGCAACTTCATCCCTTCGGCCAACCACGCCGGCGGTCTGCGTTATCACGGTATGTCCGGCATCCTTTCGCAACTCTATCACGACGGCCTGTTCGAGGCCCGTGCGGTGGAGCAGACCTCGGTCTTTGAGGCGGCTCAGCTGTTTGCACGTGTGGAAGGTACTCTGCCCGCTCCTGAGAGCTCACACGCCATCAGGGTGGCCATCGACGAGGCCCTCAAATGTAAGGAGACTGGCGAGGAGAAGACCATCGTCTTCGGCCTCACCGGCACCGGTTATTTCGATCTGAAAGCCTACGAGCAGTACAACAACGGCACGATGAACGACTACATCCCTTCAGACGAAGAGATCGCCGCAAATCTTGCCAAACTGCCTAAAGTAGAGGAATAGCTTCCCAGGTGAAACTGTGGGATTCGATTCTCTTGAGTCCTGAAAGATCCCACTCGTTCCACTCACCGAGATATTCTATTTCCAGAACAATACATCCGTTTGCGTCGTATTCATAGTCGTAGACGGATGTATTTTTGTCTTTCCCGGCGAATTCTGCCCAGCGGCTTGATTCAACGACTGAGGTAGAAGTGTTTCCCAGCAGCCTGGCTTCGAACATCCATCTGTCCAGGCCGGATGCTTCCGCCCACAGGGTCTGTACCTGTCCGACATTGACTTTTGAAAGGTATGAGGCTTCGTTCCTGCGCCAGAAATCGTTGTCCCTGTCGTAGGCGGTCCAATAGGTGATATCACCGGACGAGATATTTTGGGACGTGTTCTGAACACCGTCCAGGGAAACCTTTGTCATATAGCCGGCTTTGTTGTAGTCGACAGTCCAAGTGTGGCCTGAGCGTACGATTTTAGTGGCGAAGCCGTCTTTGTTAAGGGTGATCTGATACTCTGTAGCGTCACCGTTAGTAATGTTGAGTGATTTCCCGCTGTATTCGAAGACCCTTTTCCCGGATGGAGAGCTGATGGATGCTACCGTACCGTCCGAGTTATAATCAAAGGTAAAGTTGTCGAAAGTCTTCACGCGGTATTCGCGCTTAAAGGTCTCGTTCCCCTCGATGTCGTCCGGCTGACATGCAGCAAAAAGGAGAGCCGCAGTACAGATAATTATTGAAAGAAGGTAATGTCTCATATAGCTTTCGTTTTATTTCATATTCATTTACTCCCACAAATCCGCCAGTTCCAGAATCAGTTTTTCAGTTTTCTCCCAGCCCAGGCACGGGTCGGTGATGGACTGGCCGTATTTTGAGCCGCCGGGCTGCTGGCAGCCGTCTTCCAGATAGGACTCTATCATAAAGCCTTTCAGCAGGCGTTTGATGTCGGCGTTTTTAGCGACGCTTTTCAGCACGTCTTTCGCTATCTCACCTTGTTTGAAGCAGTCCTTGCGGGAGTTGGAATGGTTGCAGTCCACGATCAGCGCGGGATTGTTCAAGCCGCTCTCTGCATAGAGCGACGCGAGTTGGACCAGATCTTCGTAGCCGCAGTTGGGATGGTGCCGCCCGTGCAGGTCTTTATATCCTCTTAAGATTGCGTGGGCGAGGGGATTGCCCTTGCTTTCCACTTCCCAGTTGCGGTAGATGAATGTGTGCTGGCCTTGGGCTGTTTTGATTGCGTTAATCATCGAAGCGAGATCGCCGCTGAGAGGATTCTTCATGCCTACGGGTATGCTCAGGCCGCTCGCTGTCAGGCGGTGCTGCTGGTCCTCCACCGAGCGTGCGCCTACCGACACATACGACAGAAGGTCAGAAAGGAAGCGGTGCTCTTCTGGGTAGAGCAGTTCGTCTGCGCAGGACATTCCGGTTTCGTTAAGAACCCGCATGTGGAGCCTTCTAAGGGCGATGAGTCCATTGAGTATATCTGATTCACCGAGCGGATCAGGCTGATGGATCATGCCTTTATAGCCTGAGCCAGAGGTCCTTGGCTTTCCGGTGAAGATGCGAGGCACGATGAATATCTTGTCCGACACTCTGTCTTTCAGTGAGTTAAGTCTGGTTATGTAGTCAATCACTGCATCCTCGCGATCGGCCGAACACGGGCCTATCACCAGGAGCAATTTGTCGCTTTCCCCTGTGATTATGCTGCGGATTTCAGCGTCGTTCTTTTGCTTGGCTTTAGCACCCTCGGCCGAGACCGGATACATCTCCTTCAACTCCTTCGGAATCGGAAGACGCCGCTTGAAGATCATGTTTTTCATCGTTTCTGCGCGTCTTTGGAGATTTGTATCACAGTTTCCTGGAAACGGAGGTAGTCCTCGCGGGCCGCGCCGTCCTGGGCTTCGGCGGCCGCTCCTTCGAAAATCGCCGCTCCTTCGAAAATCGCCGCTCCGCGCTCGAGAATCTGAACTTCGCGCCCGGGATCTTCCGCCGGCAGCCCTTGCGCGCGCTTGATCAGTGCCGCCTTCCGCGTCAGCTCCAGCCTCCGAGCGAACAGTTTCGCCATCTCTTCATCGACCTCGTCGATCTTTGCCCGTATTTCTTCCAGTGTTTCCATCTCCGCAAATTTAGTGAAAACGTCGGAGATGTCCCAAATATCGGGACATCTCCTGCATTTTTGGGGTATTTTTGCTGGAGATGTCCCTGAAAATGGGACACCTCCGACACAAATTATTATCTTTGTGCTATGATCACAGCAATTATTATTATCGCAGTCGTGGCGCTGATAGCGCTGTGGCTGATTGGCGCTCAGCGCAAACTCGTGTCACAGGACGAACTCTGCAAAAACGCATTAAGTCAGATCGGTGTACAGCAGAACAGCCGTTGGGATGCCCTCACGGCACTTGCCGAACTCACTAAAGGTTATAGTGAGCACGAGTACAAGACCCTTATGGACGTCATCGCGCAGAGAACCGCAATAGGTCGCAACAGCACTGCCGCAGATGTGGCCGCGCAGGAAGGCAGAATCGCCGAAGCGATGCGTCAGATCAACGTGGTCGCGGAGCAGTATCCTGCCCTCAAGGCCAACGAGACTTACGTGAAGACCATGGACGAGGTTGGCAGGTACGAGAATCAGGTCCGCCTGAGCCGTATGACCTACAACGACACCGTCACGAAGTTCAACCGTATGGTCAGAATGTTCCCGGACAGCATCGCCGCCGCCATCTTCGGTTTCCAGGCCAAGGACTATCTCGCAGAGCCGGACGGCAAGACCGAGATGCCTTCGATGAAATAATGATCCGCCGCATTCTCACTTCGTTGTGCGTCCTTCTGGCGTGCGCCTCGCTGGCGTATGCCGGCACGATACGCAGCATCAATATCAATGTCTCGCTGGACCGCGAAGGCAACGCCCATTTCACCGAAATCTGGGATATAAACGCTGACGAAGGCACTGAGTGGTATCTTGTGAAGAGCAATCTTCGCAACATGTCGGTCCGCGACTTCTCCGTCAGCGAAAACGGCGTTCTGTTCACTAACGACGGTGAGTGGAACGTAAAGCGTAGCCTCAAGCAGAAGGCCGGCAAATACGGAATTGTCCGAGGCAAGGACGGCGTGGAACTCTGCTGGGGCCTCGGCTCCATGGGCGACCATGTCTTCACCGTGCGCTACACAATCACCGGCGCCGTGCAGACCCTGCTCGACTACGACATGCTGCATATGCAGCTCGTCTCGCCCGGCCTCTCGTCGAGGCCGGAAAAGGTCAGCGTGAAAATAAGCGCGGAGGGCGTGCCTCTGTCGGCCGACAACTGCCGCATCTGGGGCTTCGGATTCACCGGTAATGCGTCCCTCGAAGACGGACAGGCGGTGTATCGTTCGCTCGAACGCTTCAAATACAAATCTTCAGTCATCGCCCTGCTGCGTTTCGACAAGGGCATCTTCTACTCCCCGAATTCGCTGGACAAAGACTTCAACGAAGTGCTCTCCGTAGCACTGGAAGGTTCATCCTACGACAAGAAGACGGCCCTGGGAGAAGATGAAGAAGAGGATATCAGCGGATGGGTGCTTCTGATGAGCACAGTATGCTGGTCGCTTCTCTCCGTACTGCTCGTAATAATAGCCGTCAAGGCCCACTATAAATCCATACTCGGCGTGCCCTCGATGAAACACATCGACTGGTGCCGCGACGTTCCCTACGGGGGAGATGTCCTGGAGGGAGAATTCGTGTGGAGAAAATTGAAATCCGGCGCGGCGCAGGACAGCCAGCTTGCCGGCGCGATGATACTCCGTATGGTGGAGCGTGGGCTGCTGTCCGTCAGCCGCGACGCGAACGACAAAGTGGAGTTCCACTTCAACGACAATGCTTCGTTCGACGGCCTACCGGCTTGCTATAAGGGCCTCTACGACATGATGAAAGAGGCTTCCGGTGCGGATGTTATCCTTCAGGATAAGGAGTTCTCCCGCTGGAGCAAGACGCACTACAAGAAAGTGAATAAGTGGTGTCTCTCCACTTCGGAAGATGCTATGATTTTGTTGAAAGCGGACTCCTATATGATGGCTTCCGGCAGATTCACCGATGAAGGAAAGGCTGAAGCGCGTAAACTGGCTGGCTTTTTCAAGTTCCTCAAGGATTTCACCCTGGTTGGAGAACGCACAACCCGCGAAGTCGGCTTGTGGAACGATTATCTGGTGTACGGAATGATTTTCGGCATTGCCGACAAGATAGCGAAAGAACTCGCAGACATCGATCCCAAGGTCTTCAGCGAGACCGTTTATGCTGATCCCACGACTGCGCGCCAGATTATCTGGATGACGCACCGGATGGGTTACGCTATAACCAACGCCTCAGCTTCGGCCCAGATGAAGACCGCATCCGGCGGCTTCGGAGGTATGACCTCCTTCGGCGGCGGTGGCGGCTTCTCCGGCGGTGGCTTCGGCGGCGGAGCAAGATAGATAACTACTTGGAGAGTATCCAGGAGAGGGCGTCCTCGAGAGGGGCGCCCGTTTCTATATCCGGAAGGATGGGATCGTCGCAGAAGAAAAGTGCAACAATTCCCTTTTTCATTAACTCAGGAAAGCAAGAATTCCGGCGATATCCTCTTTAGAATATGATACCTGTTCGCCGGTCGACAACTTTTTAATTTGTATCATTCCCTCAGCCGCCTCGGTCTCTCCGCAGATGGAGATGAACGGGATTCCTTTGCGGTCCGCATAGTCGAATTGCTTCTTTAACTTGGACTCTTCCGGGTAGACCTCCACGGACACGCCGGCGGCGCGGAGGGCTCCCGCGACGGGGAGGATGTACGCGGTCTCGCCCATATTCGCGAACAGCAGGCGGGAGCCCTCGCCCAGGCCGGCGGGGAACTTCTCAAGGCCTTTCAGTACGTCGTAAATGCGGTCGGCGCCGAAACTGATACCCACACCGGACATGTCGGCAAGGCCGAAGATGCCGGTGAGGTTATCATACCTGCCGCCGCCGCTGATTGAACCAATCTCCCAGTCAAGAGCCTTGACTTCGAAGATTGCGCCTGTGTAATAATTAAGGCCGCGCGCGAGCGAGAGGTCGATCTCGCAAGGAGTCGCGATTCCTGCGTCTGCGATGAAACCGAACAGTTCTTCCAGTTCGTCCAGGCCCTTGAGGCCGACTTCTGATGAGGCCATCAACTTACGCATCACGGCTATCTTCTCGGCATTAGTCCCGCTCAGGGTCAGAACAGGCTCCAACAGGGCGATCGCCTCGGCTGTCAGACCCTTCTCCAACAGTTCCGCCTTAACAGCGTCCAGCCCTATCTTGTCCAGTTTGTCGATGGCGACCGTGATATCAACCACCTTGTCCGGCGCGCCGCAGATTTCTGCGAGACCGCTCAGGACCTTACGGTTGTTAATCTTAACCAGAACGTTAATACCAAGCCTGCGATACACTTCGTCCACGATCTGCACGAGTTCGAGTTCGCAGAGTTGGCTCTTGGAGCCGATAACGTCCACATCGCACTGATAGAACTCGCGGTAGCGGCCCTTCTGGGGGCGGTCCGCCCTCCAGACCGGCTGCATCTGGAATCTCTTGAAAGGGAAGGAGATTTCGTCTCTGTGCTGCACTACATAACGGGCGAAGGGCACCGTGAGGTCGTAGCGCAGGCCTTTTTCGCAGACCTGACCGACCAGCGGCTTCGAAGGATCCACCGAAGCGAAGGCATCACCGGAGTTCAAAATCCTGAACAACAATTTGTCTCCCTCTTCTCCGTATTTTCCGAGCAGGGTCGAGAGATTCTCCATCGCGGGAGTCTCGATCTGGGAATAGCCGAAGGAGCGGAACACGCTGCGGATAGTGTCGAAGATGTAGTTGCGCTCAGCCATCTCCAGACGGCCGAAATCGCGGGTACCCTTGGGTATTGAAGGTTTTTGTGCCATACAAAAGGACTAAGTGTGACAAATTTACTACATTTGTGTACTAATCAAAAACGACAAGATGAAAAAGTTTCTGAAAATGATGCTCGCAGTGATTTGCGGCATCCTCGTTCTCTGGATTATCGGCATAATGATATTCAGTATGTTCGCGGCCGCCGGAAGCAAGACCCAGGCGGTTCCTGCGGAAGGCCTCCTGAAGGTGGACCTTTCGAAGGTAGCGATTGACGAGCAGGCAAATGAAGCGTTTACACTGGGCGGAACCCAGGTGACCCCGATGGGATTGTACACCGCAGTCAGGGCCATTGAGGCGGCAGCGGAAGACCCGGGTGTGAAAGGAATATATCTCAAACCGGACGGAGCGTCCCTCGGAATCGCTCAGATGCAGGAATTCCGCATCGCGCTCGATAAATTCCGCAAGAGCGGCAAGCCGATTGTGGCTTACACTGAGAACCTCAGCACCAGTTCTTTTTATCTGGCTTCAGTCGCGGACAAGGTTTATATCACGTCTTCCATCGGCGGCACTCCCACCTTCAACGGTCTGAGTTCGCAGATGTATTTCCTTGGCGATCTGCTCAGCAGGCTCGGAGTGAACGTGCAACTCATTCGCCACGGCAAGTATAAGTCAGCGGGAGAGATGTACATACGCTCGAGCGCCAGCGCCGATAACCTTCATCAGACCCAGGTGTTCATCAACTCTTTGTGGAAGTCTTTCGGCACTGAGATAGCCGCCAGCCGCGGCCTCTCTTTCGAGGCGTTGAACAAAGCGATCGACGGCCTGAAACTCGGTCTCCCCGAAGATTTCGTGAAGTTCGGTCTGGCGGACGAGGCTCTGGACAGGGAAGGGCTCGAGGAGAAACTCGCGGTCCTGGCGCAGGTCCAGTCCTTCCAATGCGTGAAGATGATACCCTTCGCAGGCTATGCCGAGAAGAAAGTCAAGACTAACTTCCGTTCCTGCAAGAAGATAGCAATCCTCTATGCCAACGGCGAAATAGTCGAGGGCCTGGACAAACAGAATGTGGACGGTGACCGCTTCGCCTCCATGATAGAGGAAATCAGGAAAGACAGCACCATCAAGGCCGTGGTTCTCCGCGTGAACTCTCCTGGCGGCAGCGTGACTGCGTCCGAGAAGATCAAGAGCGAACTTGACCGCCTGGCCGGTGTGAAACCTTTGATCGCATCTTACGGCAATTACGCCGCATCCGGCGGATACTGGATCTCGAACAATGCGGACAAGATCTACTCCAACCCAACCACCATCACCGGTTCGATTGGCGTTTTCGGAATGATTCCCGATTTCAGCAAACTCATCACCGAGACCGCCCATATCGGCATCAATGCCGTCTCTTCCAACAAACACGGCGATATGATGTCTATGACCAGGCCTTTCACGAAGGAGGAGTATGCCTACATCCAGTCCGGTATCGAGGCAATCTACGAACGCTTCGTGAATATAGTGGCTGAAGGTCGTGAAATGGATCCGAAGAAGGTAGACGAAATTGCGCAGGGCCGCGTTTGGGCCGGCTCAGACGCCCTTGAAATTGGCCTTGTGGATGAAATGGGCACCCTTGAGGACGCACTCGCCTTCGCTGCAATCAGCGCAGGTGACGAAAACCTCGGCGCCTGGAATGTGGTGGAATATCCGAAGCCTCTGGTCTTCACCGATATCTTCGCCAGCCTGATGAATCCTCAGGACGAAGACTACAGCATCTATATGTCGTGGTATAACAACTGGAAGAAGGGCAAGGTCGAATATGCATTCGCCAGCATGCCCTACAGGGTGACGGTCAAATAAGACGAAGTTTTCCCTTACGGACTTTGTAAGGTCCGAATATCTTGCCCCCGAGAGGGCGGCCGCTTTCGACGGACTTCTTCAGACGGAGAAGTCCGTCTGCGTTCAGCCGCCCTTCCGTGAAGCGGAACAGAAGGTATTCCCAATGCTTGAAGGAGACGACTTTCTTCAAATCAATCGCGCCGTCCGGCAGGATGCATTCCTGCGCGGCCAAGGCATAATAATCCTCCGCGATGTCGTCCACCTGGGCGAAGCGCTCCATGTCCGCCGCGAGCGTCCTTAAATAAGACGGGTTGATTTCGGCGAAGACGGGCATGACCTTCGAGCGAAGCTTGTTGCGCTTGTAATAAGTGTCTGTGTTGGTGCTGTCCTCGCGCCAGGACAGTCCTTCAGAGTCCATCCACGAGCGAATCTCGCTGCGGCTCACGCCCAGCAGCGGGCGGATGATCCTCGAGGGGAATTCGCCGGAATCGGCGGACATC
Source organism: uncultured Bacteroidales bacterium (assembly GCA_905234485.1). GTDB lineage: Bacteria > Bacteroidota > Bacteroidia > Bacteroidales > UBA932 > Cryptobacteroides. Next base: position 20,422 of record CAJOHV010000006.1, read on the forward strand.
CCCCGCAGCCCGCGCGAGCCGCAGCCGCGAAGAAGATTCAGCAGCAGGGTTTCCGCATTGTCGTCGGCATTGTGCGCCACCGAAACCGCATCAAAACCTTCCTGAGAGCATAATTCCGCAAACCAGGCGTAACGCAGCTCGCGTGCCGCCATCTCAATCGAGATGCCGTGTGCGACAGCATATGCAGAAGTCTCGAATCGCCGCACGAATAGCCGCACTCCGCGTGCGGCGCACCAGTCGCGCACGAACTTTTCGTCGCCGTCGCTCTCCTCTCCCCGCAAGCCGAAATTGCAGTGCGCGACTGCGAATTCGGAGTCAACAGAAGAAGAAAGGTCGCCGCGAAGCGACCTTTCTGCCATATACATCGAATCGATGCCTCCGCTGACTGCGAGAAGTATCTTCACTATTTCTTGTTTGTGATCGTGTAAGTGAGGGCGAAGCTCACGAACTCCTTGAACTGCCATCCGCGAGGGCTGCTGTCGCCGGTAGTCTCGTCGATGATGAGAACGTTGGGATCGTTGATCATCCAAGTCTTGGCGGAAAGCTTGATGAGCTTGGAGAGCTGCCAGTCGATGGCATTGTCCCAGTTGATACGGAAGTACGGTTCGCTGAGGTAGTCGGTGAAGACGGTGGCTTGAGACTCGAAGGTGAACACGTCGTTCACGACGAATTTGAAGTTGGCCTTCACCTGGGCACCGAACTGGAACAGAGCGGCTTTGTAAGTCTCCGGGGTGGTTCCGTCAGCAGCGTAGGTGGCGACCTTCATACCGTAAGAAGGACGGAGAAGATCGTTGGTGACGATGGTGAAGCCACCGGTCAGAGGAGCGACGTTGATGTTGAACCATGCGTTCGGGACCCACTGGATACCAAGTGCGAGGTTGGTGTAAGCAGGGGAGATGAAGCCTGACACTGCGGGGTCTGCAGTCCACTTCTGGGTGGTGGCATCCTGGGTGTAACCACCGGGGGTGTCGGTGAACTGGCTGCGGAAATCATACGAAGCGGTGTAACTCAACTTCGAATTCTCACCGGTCTGATAGGCCCACTTGCTCTCCAGATAAATGCGGTCGTTGTTCTTCTGGAACACGCCCTCTTTGTCGGAAGAGTTGAGGAAACCGTAGTCGAGCTGAAGACGGTTGTTCCAGCTCATAAGGTCCTTCTTGTAGTCTGCCTTTGCATCAAGAGCGGAAGCGAGGGTGATAGTGTTGTATCCACCGGCTGCCCAGTTCTTGAGCTGAGTGTTGTTGACACCGAGGCTTACGGACAGAGAGTTAGTCCAGTATTTCGGCTTCGGAGCAACGTATTCCTCTTTAGGAGCGCCGGAAATCTCTGCGGCTGCATCTTCAGCAGCCTTCTGAACTGCATCCTGAGCGAACGCAGAACTTATTGCAAGTGCAAAAACACTGATGATTGCGAATGTCTTTTTCATATGCTAAGAGTATTAATAAGCTATTGCAAAAACGACGCGGCCCTTGGAAGGCTTGCCGGAGTAGATGTCCACTCCTTCTTCCTCGCACACGCAACTGTCGATGGGGATACAGCGTATGGTGGCCTTGGTTTCGTCCTTGATTTTCTGCTCGGTCTCGGCAGTGCCGTCCCAGTGGCAGAGAAGGAAGCCGCCCTTCTGAATTTCGGTCTTGAACTCTTCCCAGGAATCACACTTCCTGATGTTTGAGTCGCGCCAGTCCAGAGCCTTTTTGTAGATGTTTGCCTGGATGTCGTCCAGAAGGCCGTGGATATGGTTTTCGATGCCTTCGAGGGCCATCGTTTCCTTAGTCAAAGTGTCCCTGCGGGCAACTTCCACCGTGCCGGCTGCGAGGTCGCGCGCGCCCATGGCGAGGCGTACGGGCACTCCCTTGAGTTCCCACTCGGCGAACTTGAAGCCCGGGCGGAGAGTGTCGCGGTCGTCGATCTTCACGCTGTGTCCGAGAGCCTCGAGGCCCTTCTTGATCTTCTCGAATTCGGCGATCACGGCGTCGTGTTCTTCATCGGTCTTGAAGATGGGGACCATCACGATCTGAATCGGGGCGAGGGCGGGGGGCAGCACGAGGCCGTTGTCGTCTCCATGGGCCATGATGAGAGCGCCCATAAGGCGGGTGCTGACTCCCCATGAGGTGGCCCAGACGTACTGCAGCGAGCCGTCTTTGTCTGCGAACTGCACGTCGAACGATTTTGCAAAATTCTGGCCGAGGAAGTGCGAGGTGCCGGCCTGCAGGGCCTTGCCGTCCTGCATCATCGCCTCGATGGTGAGGGTGTCGAAGGCGCCGGCGAAGCGCTCGTTGGGGCTCTTGTGGCCGACGATGACCGGCAGAGCCATGGTCTCGCGGGCGAATTTGGCATACACGCCGACCATCTCCATCGCTTTCGCTTCCGCTTCGGCGGCGGTCGCGTGCGCGGTGTGACCCTCCTGCCAGAGGAATTCGGCCGTGCGGAGGAAAGGACGGGTCCTCATCTCCCACCGCACGACGTTGCACCACTGGTTGCACAGGATCGGCAGGTCGCGCCAACTCTTGATCCAGTTTTTGTAGACGCTCCAAATGATGGTTTCGGAGGTCGGACGGACGATGAGTTCTTCCTCGAGTTTGGCGTCCGGGTCCACAATCACTCCGTTGCCCTCCGGATCGTTCATCAGGCGGTGGTGAGTCACCACAGCGCATTCTTTCGCGAAGCCGGCGACATGCTCGGCCTCACGGCTGAAGAACGACTTGGGAATAAAGAGAGGGAAATATGCATTCTGCACGCCTGTGCGCTTGAAAGCGGCGTCCAGCACGCTCTGCATTTTCTCCCATATTGCGTAGCCGTAGGGCTTGATTACCATACATCCTCTCACTGCTGACTGCTCTGCGAGGTCTGCCTTCACGACGAGGTCGCTGTACCACTGAGAGTAGTTCTCGCTTCGCGGTGTGATTTCTTTTGCCATCGTATTTGCCAATAATTTTGCTAAATTTGCTGTCCCGCTCCCGCGCGGGTACGAAACTTGTGGGGACAAAGATAATAAATTTTTATCGTAGGAGGTTCATAATGAAACGCACTTTACTCATTTTTACGACGCTGGCGCTTTGCGCGGTTTCGTGCGGTACTGTGGGCTCATATACAGACTCAGACCGCTTTCAGGACGGAATCTACTACAAACCTGACCCGACAAAAGTGAACCGTTCGCCCCTTTCGGAGGACGACTTCCGTTATCTGGCCTCACTTGACAACTTCCACCGCGGCACCGATACTCTGTCGGTGGAGCGCGATACAGTCTATGTTGCGCTCACTGATCCGTACGACTGGACTTACTATGATTATTGGCGTCCGTATCGCTGGAATTATTATTCCCGCTGGGGCTATTATTCCTACTGGGGCTCGCCGTATTCCTGGGGCTACGACCCGTTCTACTGGGACTACGGCTGGCACAGCCCGTATTTCTACGGCTATCCTTACTATGGCTACCCCTACTACTATGGCTGGGGTAATCCGTACTATCATCACCACGGCCTCTATTCCCGGAACGACTCCGGCACCCGCGTCCGTAGGGAAGGATCGGCCACAAGCGGCCATTATTCCCATCCGGGAGTGCCCCAGAGCCCTAGCGTGACCCGTACGGCGTCGGCTATGGCCAAACATGACATCGACCGAATCAAGGTCGGCCGCAACGGCCCGAAGACCACCGCGGTGAACCGTGATACCGGTTATTCTGAAATATCCAATTATCGCTCCGGCGGTGCAACGCGCGTGAACTCGGCTGCATCTTATAACAGCAGTTCTTCTTCATCCCGCTACGAAAGCAGTTCTTCTTCTTCTTCGCGCTCTACCACAAGCAGCAGTTCGAGAAGCAGCGGTTATTCGGGCGGCGGCAGCCACTCCTCAGGCAGCAGCCATTCCTCTCACAGCAGCGGAGGCGGCGGATATCACGGAGGCGGCCACAGATAAACTGACAGACAATGAAAAAGACTTTTATACTCATCGTCACAACCATTGCGATGTGCCTTTCGGCGCAGGCGCAGTCCATGTATGACGCATATACTTTCGCTGACATCAATTATATCGGCACGGCCAAGTCCGCGGGACTTGCAAACGCCGTGACCGCGCTCGGAGGAGACCTCGGAACGATAGGAATCAACCCGGCCGGCTCGGCTGTGGCGGGTTATTCGCAGTTCACGGTGACCCCGGCTCTCAGCCTCGCCGTGGGCCGCACTCATTATGCTCTCAGTCCTAACAGCGCCAGCGAACCCGGGCAGAACAACTTCTATCCCGCTTTCAAACTTCCGAACATCGGAGTGTCGACACGATATGACACGGACGGCGGAGCTGTCAGGTCATTTACTTTCGCCTTCGTGTGCAACACCGTGACGGACTATAACAGCAGGATGGTGAGCAAGGGTATGAACTCGCTCTCGTCGCGTTTCGGCGAGATGGCCGCAGCCGCCACGGATTTGAACATCGCTCCGGCGGACCTTGCTTCCAATAATTTCTACGACAATTCGGCTTATTCGAACTACTGGGACACCGCAATGGGTTACGATATAGGCCTGATCAACTCCTTCGGCACTAACAACGAATATGTGGGCTGCTCGGAGGTGCTGACGGACAAGGGAGATCACTTCGTCCCCAGCGCGCTCCGCCAGACCAGCACGGTGACGCACCTCGGTTACAAATCGGACCTGCTGATGAACTTCGGTTTCAACATAAAGGACCGCTTGTTCCTGGGGCTCAACCTGGGCATCCCGATGATTGAGTACTCGAACATAGAGAACTTCCAGGAAGTGGCGCAGACCGTGGAGGATTTCCCCGTGTCGTTCACTTACTCGGACGGCAGCACTGAAGACACCTATTTCAGCGACGCAATTTACCGCTACAATTACTACACTAAGGCTACCGGCGTGTATCTGAAGGCAGGTTTAATCTGGCTTCCCTCCAACAGCCTCAGGGTAGGCCTTGCATTCCAGACAAGGACTGTTATGAATGTGGAGGAGAGTTGGCAGCATAGCGGCAAGGTGGCCTACGACAACGGCAAGTCCTACAGCGGTTCGGGCGAAGAAGGCTGGTACAATTACACTCTGTACACCCCGGCTGTCCTGGATGCAGGCCTCGCCTGGACATTCGGCCGCAAGGGGTTGATCAGCCTGGACTACGAACTGGTCAACTACTCCAGGATGCAGTTTGAAAGTTCGGATTATTACGAAGAAGAGTATTCTTACGAAAATACCGCTATGAGGACTTTCAGCGGCCCGGCTCATAATATCAGGCTTGGCGTCGAACTGAATGTGGCGCCCGAGTTCTCCCTCAGGGCCGGAGCATCGCTGAAGACTTCCCCGGAGAAGTATTACAAAGATTCGACGGGCGCTGAAGTCACCTACGATGACTACAACAACGACTATTATCTGGGCAGGAAGACTCTTCTTGGCTCGGGAACTCACTATAAAGATTATGTTATCGGCGCGGCCGCCGGCTGCGGCTTCAACCCTTCGGGCTCGTTCTTCGCGGACTTCGCCCTCCAGGGAACGCTGTATCCCGCGACCGTTTTTCAGCCTTATTACGACTACAATACGGTCTATTCCCCTCGCATCAGCCAGAGAAGGCTGCTCTGCGCAGCGGTGGTTACTCTCGGTTGGAGATTTTAAAAAGAAGAAATGAAATTCACAGCAAAGGAACTCGCCGAAGTTCTCAAAGGAACTGTAGATGGCGACCCGCAGGCAACAGCGACCACATTCGCAAAGATCGAGCACGGCAAACCCGGAGAACTCTGTTTTTACGCCAACCCCAAATACGAGCAGTACGTGTATACCAGCAAGGCTTCTATCCTTCTGGTAAACAAGGATTTCGAGCCTAAGGAGGCGGTGACTCCCACTCTCGTCAGGGTGGAGAACGCGTACACCGCGCTGGCAGATTTGCTCGAGTATGTGAAGTCGCTGCACAAATCCTTCCGCCGCCACCGCGGCCGTTGCCGCATCGCGCTGAGCGCGAAGATCGGCAAAAAGGTATGGATAGGCGATTTCGTGACCATAGGCAAAAAGAGTCAGATAGGCGACTGCACCAAGATCTACGATAATGTGACCATCGGCGACAACGTGAAGATCGGCGAGAAGTGCATTATCTATCCCGGCGCTCATATTTTTGCGGACACTGTGGTGGGCGACAGGACGATTCTGCACGCAGGCTGCATCATCGGCGACGACGGATTCGGCAACGCCCTTCAGCCGGACGGTAGTTGGAAGAAGATCGAACACGTCGGAAACGTCATCATCGGTTCGGATGTGGAGATAGGTTCCAACACCTGTGTGGACAAGGCTCCGATGGAGAGCACCATCATCGAAGACGGCGTCAGAATCGACGACCTCTGTCTGATAGCGCACAACGTAGTGGTGGGCAAGAACACCGCCATGGCCGGTCTCAGCGGTATTGCCGGTTCGGCCGTTATAGGCGAGGGCTGCATCATAGCCGGCCAGGCCGGCGTGGTCGGCCATATCAAGGTCGCTCCGCACACGACGGTGGCGGCCCAGGCCGGAGTGATCGGAAATGTCCGCAAGAGCGGGCAGGTTCTGATGGGTATGCCGGGCATACCTCACGCTACTTTTATGAGAGCATACGCAAAGTTTAAGGCAAGTGGCGAGGAATAATCAAAACTTTTCCTATCTTTGCCGCCGCTTTTATGAAACAGCACACACTTTCTAAGATATATTCCTTCGAGGGAAAAGGACTGCATACGGGCTTGTACGCCAATATGCAGATATGTCCTGCTCCTGTGGACACGGGCGTAAGGTTCATCAGGACCGATCTTCCGAAAACCCACGGTCACGAAGCGTACGCAGATGCCGTGGCGGAGAACGTGTCGAAGACCGCCCGCAGCACCACCATCACCAGCGGAGGAGTGTCGGTCAGCACCGTGGAGCATCTGCTCTCGGCCCTCACCGGTCTTGGGATAGACAATGCCTACGTCAGGATTAACAACAGGGAAGTCCCCATCCTGGACGGCAGCGCGAAGCCCTATGTGGACGCGATAGCCAAAGACGGCGTCGTGGAACAGGAGGCCGACAGAAAGTGGATCGAGGTGAGCGAGGTCGTGGATTATAAAAACCCCAAGACAGGCTCGTGGATCAGGGTCGAACCCGCGGATACACTGACGGTGGAATCGACCATAGATTTCAACTCGAGGGTGCTGGGAGTGCAGACGGTCAAGTGGGACCCTTCAGTGGACTATGTCAGCGAGATTGCGCCCTGCAGGACCTTCTGCTTCCTTCATGAAGTGTTCGGAATGCTTCTCGCCGGGCTTGTGAAGGGCGGCGATCTCGGCAATGCGATAGTCATTGTGGAGAAGCCCGTGAGCAAGTTCCGGATGAAAGTCATCAGGAAGATTCTGCGTCAGCCGAATCTCGCTGTGTCTGAGAGGGGCTATCTGAACCACATCGAGTTGCGTTTCCCCGACGAATGCGGGCGTCACAAAATGCTCGATCTTCTGGGTGACCTGAGGCTTTGCGGAGGTTTCCTCAAAGCGAAGGTCACGGCCTACAAACCCGGCCACAGCATCAACACTAAAGTTGCACAAATGATTAAATAAAACGATATGAATAATATTTCTCCTCTTGCAACAGTCCATCCGGGCGCGAAACTCGGCGACAACGTAGAGGTCGGACCCTACGCTTTCATCGACGACAACGTAGAGATCGGCGACGGCTGCAAGATATATCCCCACGCGACCATCTTCTCCTATGTGAAGATGGGTAAAGATTGCACCGTGTTCCCGGGCGCTGTCGTCGGCGCTATCCCTCAGGACCTCAAGTTCGACGGGGAGATCACCTACGTAGAGATCGGCGACAGGGTGAACATTCGCGAGTGCGCCACCATCAACCGCGGAACAAAGGCTAGCGGCAAGGGCGTCACCCGCATCGGCAACGATGTGCTGATTATGTCGTATGTGCACGTGGCGCACGACTGCACTGTGGGCAACCACTGCATCCTCGTGAGTTATGTGGGCATCGCCGGCGAGACTGACGTGGACGACTGGGCCATCCTCGGCGGCAGCACCGTGGTGCATCAGTTCTCCCGCATCGGCAAGCACGCCATGGTCGGCGGCGGCAGCAAGGTGAACAAGGACATCCCTCCGTATTCGCTGTGCGGCCGCGAGCCCATCTGCTACGCCGGTGTGAACATCGTCGGACTCCGCCGCAGGGGCTTCGAGTCGGACACCGTCCGTATGATCAAGGACATCTACGACACCATCTACTACCAGGGCAACAACGTCACCGACGGTCTGGCCAAGGTGGAGGCCGGTTTCCCGGACACTCCGGAGAAGTTCGAGATCATCAACTTCATCCGCAATTCGAAACGCGGCATCGTCCGCGGCAACGACGTCACTGAAAAGGGCGCCATCGAATAAGGTATGCTGCTTTCGAGCGCATACTTTCCCCCTACAGAGTACTTTGCCGTGCTGGCGAGGTACTCTGTTCGTATAGACGACTCTGAGAACTATCAGAAGCAGACCTACCGCAACCGCTGCCGTATCCTCACATCCAACGGCGTGGAGGACCTGAGGGTGCCGATTGTGCACGACGGGAAGCGCAGAATCACCGAGGTCCGGGTGGATTACTCGACCGACTGGGTGAGGCGCACCAAATATGCGATTGAGACCGCTTACTACAGTTCTCCTTTCTTCGAGTACTACCGCGACGAACTGTTCGCGATACTCGACTCTCAGCCGGAGACGCTCTGGGAACTGAACTCCCGGATTACGGACTTCTTCTGCCGGAAGATAGGGATAGCGCTTCAGCCGGGTCCGGACGATGGGGAAGACCTTCGCGATGTGATCCATCCTAAAAAGGCTCCCTATCTGAAGACGCGCGAGTACTGGCAGGTGTTCCGCGAGAAGTTCGGTTTCGTTGGGAATCTTTCGGTGATGGACCTGCTCTTCAACGAAGGCCCTGAAAGTATTTGCATATTGAAATAATAGTGCTATATTTGCATCCGTGAAAGAGATAGGAGGCCGAAAGGGCCGCCTATCTTTGTTTTTAGGATATGAAGAAATCAGAATTCGAAGCCGTTTTGCTGAAGGCTGCGGCAGAAAAAGGATGCAAGGTTGTCGAACTGCTTTTCGACGACGACAATGTTTTTGAGGTGACCATCGACAAAGAGCAGGGTTCGGTGGATATCGAGGACTGCGAGTATGTGCACAGGGCGATCCTGGACGCATTCGACCGCAATGTCGAGGATTACTCCCTCACCGTCAGTTCCGTGGGCCTGAGCCCGGAGGAGGCTGACAAACTTTTGGAAACAGTAAAAGAATAACATACGAGAAATGGAAAAAGAAAAAGTAGTGACTCTGATTGATGCCTTCAAGGACTTCAAGGAGGAGAAAAGCATAGACCGCCCGGTGATGATGGGCGTGCTCAAGGACGTGTTCCTTACCCAGATCGCGAAGACCTACGGTTCCGCGGACAACTTCGACGTTATCATCAACGTGGACAAGGGAACCTGCGAAATCTATCAGAACTTCGAGATTGTGGAAGAGGTGGAGAATCCGAACACCGAGATGACTCTCGATCAGGTGATTGCGGACAGTGGTGACGACGATTACGAAATCGGCGACCAGTACACCAAGAAACTCAGCCTTGAAAGTTTCGGCCGCCGCGGCATCCTGAACATCCGTCAGAACCTGCAGGGCCGTATTATGGACATCGAGAAAGCGAATGTCTATAAGAAGTACTCTGAGAAGGTGGGCGAGATCTTCACTGGCGAGATTTATCAGACATGGAGCAAGGAAGTTCTTATTCTGGACGAAGACGGCAACGAACTGCACATCCCCAAGATGGAGCAGATCCCCGGCGAGCACTTCAAGAAGAACGACACCGTCCGCGCTATCATCAAGACCGTGGAGATGCGCAACAACACTACCCCTTACATCATCTTGAGCCGTACTTCTCCCGAGTTCCTCGAGAGGCTCTTCGAGCAGGAGGTTCCTGAAATCGCCGACGGTCTGATCACCGTGAAGAAGGTGGTCCGCGTCCCCGGCGAGCGTGCAAAGGTGGCGGTCGAGTCCTACGACGACCGTATCGACCCGATCGGCGCCTGCATCGGCGTGAAGGGCGGCCGTATTATGGGCATCGTCCGTGAACTCCACAACGAAAATATCGACGTTATTCAGTGGACTCAGAATCCTCAGCTCCTCATCCAGCGCGCCCTCAGCCCTGCGAAGGTCTCTTCCATCGATATGGGAGAGAGTCCTTCGGACAAGGTGAAGGTGTTCATGCAACCGGACGAGGTGCGCAAGGGTATCGGCCGCGGCGGATGCAACATCGCGCTCGCAGGTATGCTCGTTGACCGTGAGATTGAGGTTTGGCGCGAGGTCGCGAAGGGAGAGCAGGACGAGGAAGACGTCGCCCTGGACGAATTCGCGAACGAGATCGACCAGTGGGTCATCGACAAACTCAAGAGCATCGGCTGCGACACCGCGAAGGACGTCCTCGCCATCAGCCCGGCGGACGTCGCGAAGCGCGCCGATCTCGAGGACGAGACCGTGGACGAAGTGATGCGCATCCTTAAGGCAGAATTTGAAGACTAATGGCAGAAATAAGACTAAATAAAATAATGAGGCAGTTCAATGTCGGCCTCGGCGATCTGGTGGATTTCCTCCAGAAGCAGGGGGTGGACATTGAAGAAAATCCCAATGCCAAGGTCTCCGAGGACCTTATGCCGGCGATTGCGAAAGCATTCGGCAAGGACCTCGAGGCCAAACAGGCTGCGGAGCAGGTAGATATCAAGATTTCCGAAATTCTCGAGCGCTCAGGCAAGAAAGCCAAGGCGGAAGCGGAAGAAGAGGAGATCGAAGAGGTCGTCCGCATCAAGACCAACACCTTCATCAACGACAAGAAGGAGACTCCCAAACCGGAACCCAAGCCGGAACCGGTCGCAGAGCCCGAACCCGTCATGGAGCCCGAGCCCGAACCGGAAGCCGAACCGGAACCCGTGGTGGAACCGGAGCCGGTCGAAGAGCCCGAGCCCGAACCCGTGGTTGAGGAGTCGGAGCCCGTCGTGGAGCCGGAACCCGCTGCGGAACCCGAACCGGAGCCGGAGGCACAGCCCGAAAAGGCTGCCGAGACCGCCGCTGCGGCAGGCGCGAGCCTGAAGGTGGTGGGTAAGATCGACCTCAGCCAGTTCGACAAGAAGCCCGCGAAGAAGCGCGAGCGCATCTCGAAGCAGAAGGTGGACATCGCCAAGGCAGGCCAGAATGCGACTAACAACCGCACCAACGGCCGCCAGGACAACGCGAACCAGGGCGGCGGGCGCAAGCGCGACCGCGGTGAGCGTTTCCGTCCGGCCATGACCGAGGCAGAGCAGGAGAAGATGCAGCAGGAGATCCAGAAGCAGGTCAAGGAGACCTACGCCAGGATGAACGAAGGCAAGAAGAACAACTTCGGAGCAAAATATCGTAAGGAGAAGAGGGAGTCCGCAGCCGCCAGGGCTCAGGAAGAGTTCGAGGCTCAGGCAGCCGAGAACAAGGTCCTGAAGGTTACCGAATTCGTGACCGTGAACGACCTCGCGACCCTTATGAACAACACCCCGGTGGTGAAGGTTATCGGCGCTTGTATGAGCCTGGGACTGATGGTGTCCATCAACCAGAGGCTCGATGCCGAGACTCTCGTGCTCGTGGCCGAGGAATTCGGTTACAAAGTCGAGTTCGTCACCGCGGAGATTTCCGAGGAAATCGAGAGCGAGCAGGAGGTGGACCGCGAGGAAGATCTCGAGACCCGTCCTCCGATCATCACCGTCATGGGTCACGTCGACCACGGTAAAACTTCGCTCCTTGACTACATCCGCAAGTCAAACGTCATCGCCGGCGAGGCGGGTGGTATTACCCAGCACATCGGCGCATATAACGTCACTCTTGAGGACGGCCGCAGGATCACCTTCCTGGATACCCCTGGCCACGAAGCCTTCACGGCTATGCGTGCCCGTGGCGCCCAGATGACCGACCTTGCGATTATCATTGTCGCTGCGGACGACGCCGTGATGCCCCAGACCATTGAGGCTATCAACCACGCGCAGGCCGCGGGCGTGCCTATGGTCTTCGCTATCAACAAGATCGACAAACCCGGCGCAAATCCGGACACTATCCGCCGTCAACTCTCCGAGATGAACATCCTCGTGGAAGACTGGGGTGGTAAGTATCAGTGTCAGGAAATCAGTGCGAAGAGCGGTATCGGAGTCGAGGCCCTTCTGGAGAAGGTCCTTCTCGAGACCGACCTCCTCGAACTCAAGGCGAATCCGAAGCGTCTCGCTCAGGGTGCCGTGATCGAGTCTTCACTGGACAAGGGCCGCGGTTATCTCGCCACCGTCCTCGTGCAGAACGGAACCCTTCGCCAGGGAGACTGCATCCTTTGCGGTTCGTACTTCGGCCGCGTGAGGAGCATGTTCAACGAACGCGGACAGAAGGTGGAGAAGGCAGGTCCTTCCACTCCTGTGTCCGTGCTCGGTCTGAACGGCGCTCCTGCAGCAGGTGAGAAGTTCATCGTGATGACAGACGAGAAGGAAGCCAAGAGCATCGCGAACAAGCGTGAGCAACTCATCCGCATCCAGGGCATCAAGACCCAGAAGCATATGACCCTCGAAGAGATCGGCCGCCGTATCGCGATCGGCAACTTCAAGGAACTCAATATCATCGTCAAGGGTGATGTGGATGGCTCAGTGGAAGCTCTGTCCGACTCCCTGATCAAACTCAGCACCGAAGAGGTGAAGGTGAACGTGATCCACAAGGCAGTCGGCGGCATCTCCGAGTCCGACGTCCTGCTGGCCCAGGCATCCGACGCCGTTATCGTCGGATTCCAGGTCCGCCCGACCCCGGAGGCTCGCAAGGCCGCCGAGACGGAAGGCATTGAAATCCGCCTCTACTCCATCATCTACGACTGTATCAATGAGATCAAGGATGGTATCGAGGGTATGCTCGAGCCTGAGAAGAAGGAGGAAGTCACCGCCACCGCCGAGGTCAAACAGACCTTCAAGATCAGCAAGATCGGAACCATCGCCGGATGTATTATCCGCGACGGCAAGATGGTGCAGAAGGCGAAGGTCCGCCTCATCCGCGACGGCATCGTGGTCTACACCGGCGAACTCTCGTCGCTCCAGATCGGCAAGGATGCCGTGAAGGAAGTCGCCGCCGGCAAGGAATGCGGTATGGGCATCGCCGGTTACAACGATATCAAGGAAGGCGACATCATCGAAGCCTACCAGATTGTCGAAATCAAACGAACGCTTTAATAATTAGAGTTATCCTTCCACGAAGCTCAGCACGTCTTCATAGACCTGCTGGGCTTCTTTTTCAAGGAGTATCTCGTGGCGGAGAGTCGGGTAGAGTTTGGACTCGACTGAAGAATATCCGCGGGTGCGCATGAACTCCACCGCCTTTCCGAAGGCTTTGTCGTCTACACGGCAGGGATCTTCGGCGCCGGAGATGAAGAGTATCTTCAGCGCGGGATTCTTCATGGCCCAGCCCTTCGGGTTGTAACAGTCTTTCATCACGCCGAGCAGGCCGTAGAAGCCGTTCGCTGTGAAGCAGTAGCCGCATAGCGGATCCTTCAGATATGTCTTCACATTGTCCGGGTTCTTGCTGAGCCACGCGCACGGGCCTTCTTGTTCGAAGGGCTTGTTATATGCTCCGAACGACATCTGGTTTATGAGATTCGGACGGTAGCGCCACCCGCGGAAGAAGGCGATTATGCGCGTCAGAGCGCGGCCTGCTCCCTTGGCAGGATTATCAGAAGGGCAGCCGCAGACTATCAGGCGCTTGATCGTAGAGTCGTAACGCTTGGTGAACGAACGCACTTCCATAGAACCCATGCTGTGTCCGAACAGGTAGACAGGAAGATCAGGGTATTCCCCTCGCGCCCAGTCCTGAACCACCTTGATGTCCTCGACCATGGCCAGCCAGCCGCCGTCGTACATATATCCCAGGTCGTCAGGTTGTTTGAGCGATTCGCCATGGCCGCGCTGGTCGTGGATGACAGCGACATAGCCTTTAGAGGCGAGGAACTCCATAAAACCGTAGTATCTTTCCTTGTGCTCGGCCATTCCGTGCACTATCTGGAAGATCCCCTTGGGGGCTTCAGCCGGTTCGAAAACCGCGACGGCGAGTTCAAGCCCGTCCGACGATGCGTTCAGTTTCAGTGTTTTCATATTATTCAGTCAGTTTGCGGTACTTGAAGCGCTTGGGCTCGGCAG
>CAJOHV010000006.1:34657-40796 GCA_905234485.1 uncultured Bacteroidales bacterium
GCGAGGATGTGGGTGGCGATTCTGTCCAGGAACCAGCGGTCGTGGCTGACAACCACGGCGCAGCCGGCAAAGCCCTCGAGACCTTCCTCGAGCGCTCGGATGGTGTTCACGTCCACGTCGTTGGTGGGTTCATCGAGCAGCAGCACATTGCCTTCGTCCTTGAGCGTGAGAGCCAGATGCAGACGGTTCCTTTCGCCGCCGGAGAGCACACCGCACTTCTTTTCCTGGTCTGCGCCGGAGAAGTTGAAGCGGCTGACCCAGCTGCGGGCGTTGATTTCACGGCCGCCCATGCGCACCCATTCATTGCCGTCGGCCACTGTTTCGAAGACCGTCTTGTCCGGGTCTATGCTCTTGTGCTGCTGGTCCACGTAGGCCAGTTTGACGGTATCGCCGATTTCGATCGTGCCGCTGTCCGGCTTTTCTATGCCCATGATCAGACGGAAGAGGGTTGTCTTTCCCGCACCGTTCGGGCCGATGACGCCGACTATGCCGGCAGGGGGGAGAACGAAGTTCAGATGCTCGAAGAGCAGTTTGTCGCCATAGGCCTTGCTTACATCGTGGAACTCGATGACTTTGTTGCCAAGGTGCGGGCCATTGGGTATGTAGATTTCCAGACGGCTTTCCTTTTCCCTGGCATCTTCGGAGGCGAGTTTTTCGTAGGCTCCCAGACGGGCTTTCTGCTTCGCCTGGCGGGCCTTCGGGGCCATCCTGACCCATTCAAGCTCGCGTTCGAGGGTCTTGCGGCGCTTGCTTTCCTGCTTTTCCTCCACTGCCAGACGCTTGGTCTTCTGATCCAGCCAGCTGGAGTAATTGCCCTTCCATGGAATACCTTCTCCACGGTCGAGTTCCAGAATCCAACCCGCCACATTGTCAAGGAAGTAACGATCGTGCGTTACGGCTATCACTGTGCCTTTGTACTGCTGCAGGTGGGCTTCCAGCCACTGGATGCTCTCGGCGTCGAGGTGGTTGGTGGGCTCGTCCAAAAGCAGCACGTCCGGCTCCTGCAGCAGCAGGCGGCACAGTGCTACACGGCGGCGTTCGCCGCCGGAGAGTTCGCTGATCTTCTGGTTCGGCGGAGGGCACTGGAGAGCGTCCATGGCCCTATTGACCTTCTGCTCTATCTCCCAACCGTCCACGGCCTCGATCTTCTCCATCAATTCGGCCTGCTGCTCGAAGAGCGAGTACATAACTGTTTCGTCGATAATGTCTTCGAGATGATGGCAGACTTCATTGTAGCGGGTAATAAGCCGCATCACATCCGCGACTCCTTCCTCAACTACCTCAAGGACGTTCTTGTTCGGATCCATCTGAGGCTCCTGCTCCAGATATCCTACAGAATAGCCGGGAGCCCATACTACCTCACCGCGTGTGGGTTTCTCCACTCCGGCGATGATCTTAAGGACTGTGGATTTTCCGGCGCCGTTCAGACCGATGATGCCGATCTTGGCTCCATAGAAAAAACCCAGGTATATGTCTTTGAGGATAGTCTTATTGTTGTGGGGAAGAATCTTGCTTACCCCGTTCATCGAGAATATTACTTTTTCGTCTGCCATATTGCGTTATGTGGTTTATACAAAAATAGTATTTTTTTGTTTTCGCAGAGCAGCCACACACTTATGTACCGCACGGATGCTCCTGACGGGTGTTGGCGTGTGGCTGGGGGCAAAATTGCCCGCTGTCACACAACAACCCGCCCCAGAAGCAGTTCTGAGACGGGTTAATGTGTGGCACTTGTGCGGGAATTGACCGGCCGCTGTTAGTAGCACACAGTTATATGGAAGCAGTGCTGGTTCTTCTCGTATTTGCAGAGGATCTTGCCCTGCTTCTTCCGGTCTCTTATAACCTCATACATGACCTTGTTGAGTTCAAAGGGCTGCATAAAAGCATCCTGAGTCTCCTCATCATCGCGCCAGTAGCGGGCGTTGGCGATGTCGAAGGTCGTGCCAAAGCAGTGAGACGAGTTGGCTGAAGCGTTGCCGTTGTTGCGTCGAAGTCTCGCAACATCTTCATCAGTGCGAAGCAATGAAGAGACGACTATCTTATAATTGAGGAGTTTGTGGTTTGCAAGAGAATCATGAAAAGCCTTGCTGATGATATCCAATTCCCGTGCGGCGCTCTTTGTCAAATAAGGCACGGAATAATGGAGGTCCATTACCTTAAGGTAGTCGTTGTCTGTTATTTTGACGAGGGCGTCAGTGTTAACGTCATTTCTTGTTTTCGGAGTCTCCTTCAGACCATACTTCCTGGCCGCGGCCAGATGGTCTTCATTGATATCCGCAAAGATGGTTGAGTACTTCAGTCTTCCGTAGCGACCGTAGATAATCTCTTTCTTTTCCTTCTGGGGGATAGTCTCATCCAATTCAGAATCTTCCAGGATGACATCGGACTGGACCTCAGGCTGGACTGATTCCGCTTCTTCCTCCTGAGCGGCCTCCTCGGCCACATTACGCGAACCCCTGCTCATGCAGGAGCCAATCAGAATTCCAAGAAGGAGCCCCACGAAAAACGGGGTCAGAATAATCAGCCAGGCTTTAGTCTCTCTTTTCATCCGTCTATTAGAAGCGGAAACCTATACCGCCTTTAACGCCCGTATAGTTCATACCCACACCGAGTTCCACCATTCCGAAGAAACGGCGGCCGAATTCGACTCCGATAGGGTTGAGTTGAACGTCGGGGACGAGTTGGAGGTCACCAGATCCGAAGCTCACGAACGCACCGGCCTCAAGAGAGCCGTAAAGTTTGCACGCCGGACGGTTGAGATAATTCAGACGACCTTCAACGCAAATAGGTACGAAATGCATATAAGAAACATTATGAACCTCTCTGGTATCTTTGTCCACTGTTTTGAATGCGGTCCCGCAGTAGGAGAGACTCAGTCCCAAAGACCAGTCGGAATTAAAACTGTACAAACCTTCTACACTGAAAAATGGAGGTGTCGCAAACTCCAGAGTCTCATTGGCATCTTTATTCAGACCAATTGCGATTGCGGCGAACATTCCTCCGAAAAGATCTATCAGGATAGGCACCGTGGGCAGATAAGCCGCAGAGGCTTTGACTGTCCACTTTTCCTCCGGTTCAAAATCGTAATCCTGCGCGAATACCGGCACTGCCAGCGCCAGCATCAGAACGATGGTTATCAGCTTTTTCATAACAACACGTTTTTCAGAAAGATGCCCCGTTACGGAGAACCGTTGCATTTTTTTGTTGAGATAAGAAGATTCGAACTTCTACTGCAAGTGCCAAAAACTTGAGTGCTACCATTACACCATACCTCAATTCCGGGTGCAAAGATACAAAATATATCCTAGAATCCCATTCCAAAAGCGACCCAGTAATCTGCCTCCATCCGTGCCCAGCGGGCGGAGGTTTCTTCATATACTTTCTGGGTGTAAGCGTTGAGTTTGCACGGGCACGGTTTCAAATCCGAAAGCCCGTCGAAAGCCTTCTGCTCTTCTTCAAGGACATTCCCTGTGAAAATGTCTTTTACGGACTGCCATGCGAGGGTGGCGAGTTTGTTGGCCTTGCGGTATTTCCATAACGGGATCTCCGGGTCGTAGACATTCTGACCACAGCGCTCGAAGCCTTCGGGCAAACGGGTGCTGCCGCTGAAGATGGGGATATGCGGGCTCTGGGCCGGGTTGTCGTAGGCCAGCCAGCAGATGGCGCGCATAGCTTCGGGCCTGGCGGCGTTGATGTCTATGACGGTGCTGTAGCAGCACCAGGCTACGGAGACGTTGCGGGCGAATTCCACGCTGCCGGGCGCTATCTCGTTGAGCATATTGCGCATGGTGGTGGTCATCCACGGGTTCGCGACGGGGCTGATTTGCCCATTCAACGTAAGGTTCTTGACCATGCTGTACTCCGTGCCTTCGTAGGTCGAGCGGAGCAGTTCCATGACCTTGCGGGCATCCACCTCTATCTCCGGTTTCACGGAGAAGGGGAGTTCGACCGCATCGTAGGCAAGTTCCAGCGAGGGAGCGAGCGTGCTCAGGATCCACCATTCGCGTTCACGGTGGTTCTGTCCATGGCCATAGTCGCAGTTGTAGACCTCCCAGAACTTGAACTCGTCCTCGCCGTCCCACAGACCGCAATCGAGCGCAACCTGCTCCACATTCGCGGAGCAGAGGAAGTTCGCGCTGTCCTCACGCTCGAGAAGGCCGATGCGGGGCACGTTCGCGGACACGGCCACATGGTCGTCGGGCACGCGCTTCGCTACCCACACGGCACCGACCTTGCCCTTGCCGGGACCGATTATCTCGAACTGCCAGACTTCGCGTTCGTCGGCCACAGTCAGGCATTCGCCGCCGTCGATATAGCCATATTCTTCGGCGAGCGAACCCATGAGTTCCACGGCCTGCCGTGCGCTCGAGCAGCGCTGGAGGGCGACACGCTGGAGTTCCTCGACCATAAAGAGGCCGTTACCGCTCCTGAGTGTGTCCGGTCCGCCGAAAGTGGTCTCGCCGATTCCCACGTTCTTCTCGTTGAGGGAAGGGTAGCAGGTGTTCAGGTAAGCGAAGGTGTGAGCGGCTTCGGGGATGTAGCCCAGCGTTTTCACACCGGTGGTATCGCCCCTGAAGGCGGTTTTCATCGTGCCTTTCTGAACGGCGTGCAGAGCGCCGGGTTCGTGGTCCTCGGCAGGTTCCATATAGGACCAGGTGCGGTACTTTCCGTCGCAGGTGTGCGAAGTGATGACTGCGCCGTCTTTGGAGGCTAGCCTGCCGACCATAATGCTGGTGCAACTCTGGTCAGCGCCCGTTTCCTGAGCAAAAACGCCGGCGCAGCAAATCACCGCACCGGCGAGTATTAGGAATAACTTTTTCACTTATTATTTAGCGAAGAGGCTGAAAATGCTGGTGAGTGAGTTCACTGCCTGGGAAACCTCGGTGGTGGCTGCGCCTACCTGGGCTATGGCGGAACTGACTGCGCTGGCGGTGTTGGCTGTCGTCGTGGCGGCCTGCTGAGTGGCTGCCGCAGCCTGGGTCTGAGCCTGCTGGGTAGCGGCTGCGGTCTGGGTCTGCGCGGTCTGGGCCTGAGTTGCGGCGGCGGAGATGCCGTTGGCAAGGAGGGTTGTCGCAGCGCTGGTCACAGACGAGAGGTTGATGCCTGCGAGGTTGGTGAGGTTGCTCACGACACCGGTACTGTTGTTCTGGTTCACGAGGTTGTTCGAGCCGAGGATAAGTCCGGTCGCGAATTCCCTGATGTAATCGGATTTATCCACTTTGCCTGCATCCTTGAGCTCGGTAACTGCCTGCGAGAGGGTCGCGAGGTTGAGGATGTTGCTGATGTTGGTCATATCCACCTTGTTGCCGTCCGCCTTGTACTGAGTGTAAAGGTTCCTGAGGGCTGCACCCGAAGCCTGGCCTGAGCCGGTGGGAGTTTCGGTGGAAGATCCTGCTCCGAAAATGCCGCAAGATGTTGCGAGCACAAACGCTGCCGCGGCAGCGAAGATTGTTGAGAGTTTCATCGTGTTATCTTTTTGTTTTGAAAAAATTACTTACCGGTTCGGAGCATTCGTCTTCGAGCACTCCCTTTGTTACTTCCGTTTTAGGATGGAGCAGGGAAGGGGTGAATAGGGAATAACCGCGTTTCGGGTCGTCTGCGCCGTACACTATGCGTCCCATCTGGGCCCAGTTCATCGCCGCTGCACACATCGGGCAAGGCTCCACTGTGACATACATCTCGCAGTCCTTGAGGTACTTCCCGCCCTGCGCTTCCATCGCCGCAGTGAGGGCTATCATCTCCGCGTGGGCTGTGGCATCACCAAGTCTCTCGGTCATGTTGTGCCCCCTCGCGATGACGCGCCCGCGGCAGACGACGACGGCGCCGATGGGCACTTCGCCCGCGTCCGCCGCCTCCTGCGCCTCCCTCAGCGCCTCCCTCATAAATCTCTCTTCCTGTTCCATTCACACAAATATAATAATTATTCTCTTTTCGCTGTCCCTTTGCATTATCCACGTTATCTCACCGCCATTCCGGGCTGTCCCTTGATGTCATCCCCGACTTTCCCTTGTTGTTATCCCCGACCCGATCGGAGATCTTTCACGTTTTCGCAGAGATGAAGCACGCCCACCCCTCTCAGAATGCCTTCTGAGGCACCCGCTTGTGCTTCACACCCCGAAATCGGCCCCTGAAGCACACC
>CAJOHV010000007.1 GCA_905234485.1 uncultured Bacteroidales bacterium
GATGCTGGCAAGGTGCAGGATTTCCGCCTCGGAAAGCATGACGAGTTGCTTCTCCGCAATCTCCTGAAGTTCTTCGTCGGAATAGCCGGTGTGCTCGGCGCTCACCACGAACGATGCGCGGCGAAGTCCGGGGAACACGTCCTTCTTGATGTCTTCGTAGATGAAGGAGAGGTTCTTGATCTCAGCCTCGCGCACTTCTGGATCAGAGTACATGGAGAGAACCCTCAGGATGAGGTCCTTGTCCTCGATGTCGGAATTCGCCATGGCCTCTTTGAAACCTTCCCAGTCCTGGCCCACGCTGCTGACCTTGATGGAGTCGGACAGACCGCCGGACATCCTGGTCCAGGTCTTCTCGGCCGCCTTGGCCCTGTCGTCGGAGAGTTTGTCGTTGAGGTCCACGCCGCCCTCGGGGGAAGCGTAAGCCACGATCTCGGCGCTGGTCACATTGTAGCGCGGGTCGTTCTCGAGTTCGCGAAGATATGACTTGTAAACTTCGAGGGCGCTCTTGTTCTGCGTGTTGTTCTTCACGTCGGAAGAGTTCACGTCGAAGAGGATGCTGGTCTCGGTGGTGTAATTCGAGATACGCTCGAAGCCGTCCGGTTTCGGGGCGTATTCGCCGCTGAGATCAGCGAGCCTGTAAGTGGCGATACATCCGTCGGCCACTTTGATGGTGGGGAGGGTGACATCTTTGCCGCCTATCATCAGTTTGCACTGGAGTTCGAGCACGCACTGCTCCATGCCGTTGACGAAATCGAACGAGACGTTCTGCGTGTGCTTGCCGCCCTTGAGGGGAATAACCCTATAGTTTGCCTTGATCTGCTCTCCCTGGTAGATGTATGCGGGGCCGGTGCGTTTTCCGTCTGCGTAGACGATCACCGGGGTGGTGACCATCATGGCGTTGGTTTTAAGGTAACCGGCGGGGAAGTTGAGGGTAATCGCCGCGTCCACCTTGCCGCCCACCACCTCGAGGATGTGGGGCTCGCAGGTCACGCTGAACTCGCCGCCTTCGTTGCTGACCGGCTTCTGTGATGCGCAGGCAACAGCCGCCAGAGCGACCACCGCTGCGAAGAGTATCTTGCTTGCTTTCATCATATATATTTATTGTGCGACAAAGATAAATATTTTTAAGTAACTTTGCGGACTACGATCCAATGGATACCCAGGAATTACAAAGAATAAAGAACAGGTACGACATCATAGGCAATGATGCCGCGCTGAACCTCGCAATCGAGATGGCCTGCGTCGTCGCCCCGAGCGACCTCGCCGTGCTCATCACGGGTGAAAACGGTTCTGGTAAGGATATCATTCCGCGCATCATACGCGACGGAAGCCGCCGCCGCACCGCTCCGTTCCTGGCGGTCAACTGCGGCGCGATTCCCGTGGGCACCATCAACGCCGAACTCTTCGGACACGAAAAGGGTTCGTTCACGGGCGCGGTCGCGACCCGCAAGGGCTATTTCGAAGAGGCGGACGGCGGAACGCTGTTCCTCGACGAAATAGGCGAACTGCCGCGCGAGACGCAGGCTATGCTGCTGCGCGTGCTGCAGGACGGAGAGTATATGAAGGTGGGCTCCAGCAAGGTGGAGAAAGCCAATGTGAGGATAATCGCGGCAACCAACATCAACCTGCTTCACGCTGTGGAGACCGGCAAGTTCCGCGAGGATCTCTATTACCGTCTGAACGCATTCCAGATCAATATGCCGTCGCTTCGCGAGCGCAAGGACGACATTTATCTGCTGTTCAGGAAGTTCACTTCGGACTTCTCCGAGAGTTCGCGCCTTTGCAAGATTTCCCTCACGCATGAGGCGATCTCGGTGCTGAAAAACTACCGTTGGCCGGGCAATGTCCGCCAACTCAAGAACTTCACCGAGGCGCTGACCGTGATGGAGTCCAAGCCCATCACGCCGGGCGCTGACCGCATCGAACTGGATGCTCCCGCGCTGCTCAGGCATATGCCTGCAGAAGCCGAGCAGGTGCTGCCCGCCGTGGCCGGAGAAGCCCCAGGCGGAAGTCGTATGGGCGACGACGACATGCGCGCGATCGTGAAGGCGATCCTGGACCTCAAGCAGGAGGTAGACCGCCTGAAGAAGATCGTGGAGTCGCAGCACGCTGTGGGCGCTCCCGCCGTGGCCGCGTCAGCGGAAGATGAGGCCGAATGGCAGGAAAGCCAGCCGGATGAGCCCGCCGCCCCCGCAGTGAAGTCCATCAGGCAGAGCAACGCCGAACTTTACGAGAACACTCTCGCCAAATACGACGGAAAAGTGAAACTCGCAGCCGCCGAACTGGGTGTGTCCGAAAGGACCATCTACCGTTGGCTCGCCAAGCAGAATAAGCAATGATGAAGGCCGTCCGCATACTCTTTTTGGGCCTCGCCGCGCTTGCGGTGAGCGCGTGCGGCATATATTCTTTCTCCGGCACCTCCATCAAGCCGGATGTGAAGACCATCACCATCAATTACGTGGAGTACAAGGCGATGAAGGTGAATCCTTCGCTGAGCAACGACCTCACTGAAGCCATCCGCAACCAGTTCCGCCGTATGACGAATCTGGAGCAGGTGGAGTTGGACGGGGACCTCGAGATCACCGGTCAGGTGACCGGCTACGACGTCCGGGCTTCTTCCGTGACCGCGGGCGATGTGGCGGCGATGAACCGTCTGACCGTCACCGTGAAGGTGGATTTCACCAACAGGAAGTACCCCGAAGAGGATTTCACCGGCAAGAGTTTCTCGGCCTATGCGGACTACGAATCCACCACATCCCTTGATGCGGTCGAGTCCACCCTCTGCGCCGAAATAGTGGACAAAATAGTTGAGGACATATTCAACGCAACAGTCGCCCAATGGTAAAAAAGAAGAAACTCATAGACCTTAAGACCCTGAATCTCGAAGAGTTGAACGGCGTGGTGAGCATTTACCCGTGGTTCGCGCTCGCGAGGGCCGAGTTGTGCCGCCGTATGGCAGCGCTCGGCGAGGGCGCCTGGTCGGACGAAAAGTTCGCCGAGCAGGCCCTCTACATGGGCTCGCGCCGCCTGATCTTCGACCTCATGGAGCAGGCGAAGGCGAAGGGAAAAGAAGCGCCGGTGGGCGAACTGATCGAGGGCTACTTCGCTCCGGGCGCCAAGCGTCGGGAGGGCCGTCAGATCTTCGTCGTGGGCGGGGACTATTTCTCGGCCGAGCAGTACGAGGGCGTGCGCCTCGAGCAGGACAACATTTTCTCGTCGTTCGCCGGGCAGCCGCTTGAGGACGGCGCTACCAGCGCGGAGGCAGTTGAGGAGTTCACTGATTTCTGTACGGAGTCGCTGGCGAAAGTCTATCTGGACCAAGGCTACAAAGACAAAGCGAAAGAGATATATTCGAAACTAAGTTTGCGATATCCGGAAAAAAGTGTTTACTTTGCAGCCCTTATTGAAAAAATAGATCAAAATTAATATGAACGCATTATTCACAACATTGGTGGTGCTCATCGTTATCGCAGCTATCCTTCTGGTGCTCGTAGTGTTGCTCCAGAACGGTAAGGGCGAGGGCCTCGCCAGCAACTTCACCGCCGGAAACCAGACTTTCGGTGTCCGCCAGACAGCAGACCTCCTCGAGAAGATCACCTGGGGTCTCGTAGCATTTATCGCAGTCGTCAGCATCATCGCTTCGTTCGGAACGAAGTCGCAGAGCACGACGGTCGACATCACCGACCAGATCGAAAACGTGGCCGACGAGCCCGCTTTCCCCGCTACCCCCATCCAGGCCAACCCGGACGAGGAGTAATTAAGTCTTTAGCGGAAAAAATCAGGGGCTGCTCATCGAGCGGCCCCTGATTTTATTTATTTCGAATCACCGTGTGACCATCGGCGAAGTCGACTTCGATGGCGGCGTCTTTGCGGATACGGCCGTCGAGGATCTCCACGGCGAGTTGGTTCACGAGTTCACGCTGAATGAGACGCTTCACGGGACGGGCGCCGAAGTCGGGATCGTAGCCGCTGCGGACCATTTCGTCCTCGAAGGCCTTGGTGTAGGTCAGCGTGACGTTCTCCTCTTCGAGTTTCTTCTGAAGGATACGCATCTGGATTCCGACTATTTCGCGAATGTTTTCCGGAGTCAGAGGATGGAATACGATGGTCTCGTCGATACGGTTCAGGAACTCCGGACGCATCCTCAGACGCAGTTCCTCTTCGCGAAGGTTCGAAGTCATAATGATAACCGTGTTCTTGAAGTCCACGGTGCGGCCCTTGTTGTCGGTCAGACGGCCGTCGTCCAGCACCTGCAGAAGGATGTTGAACACATCGGGATGCGCCTTTTCGATCTCGTCCAGCAGCACGACCGAATAGGGTTTGCGCCGCACGGCTTCGGTGAGCTGACCGCCTTCGTCATAGCCCACGTATCCCGGAGGCGCGCCGACCAGACGGCTGACCGTGTGCGACTCCTGATACTCGGACATGTCGATACGCGTCATCATGGACTCGTCGTTGAAGAGGAACTCGGACAGCGCTTTCGCGAGTTCGGTTTTGCCCACGCCGGTCGTGCCCAGGAAGAGGAACGATCCGAGCGGACGGTGCTCGTTGGAAAGGCCGGCCCTGCTGCGGCGCACGGCGTCGGAAACCGCCTTGATGGCTTCGTCCTGGCCCACGACGCGCGAGTGCAGCGCCGTCTCCATGTTCAGCAACTTCTCCTTCTCGCTCTGAAGCATACGGCTGACGGGGATGCCGGTCCAGCGGGCCACGATCTCCGCGATGTCCTCGGGGGTGACGGCCTCAGTGATGATCGGATCCTTGATCTCGGCCTGCTTTGCGAGCAGCGTATCTATCTTCTTCTGCG
Organism: uncultured Bacteroidales bacterium; assembly: GCA_905234485.1. Classification (GTDB taxonomy): domain Bacteria; phylum Bacteroidota; class Bacteroidia; order Bacteroidales; family UBA932; genus Cryptobacteroides. The sequence continues at coordinate 4,805 of CAJOHV010000007.1, forward strand.
CCTCGGCGATCTTGCCATAGCGCAGCTCGGCGACCTTGCCATAATTGCCCTCGCGCTCGGCGACATCGGCCTGATGCCTATAGTCTTCGAGTTGCTGGCGGGCGGTCTGGATATCGTTCAGGATGCCCTTCTCCTCGTTCCAGCGCTTACCGAGTTCGGCGCGCTTTGCCTGTTTTTCGGCAAGTTCGGTGTCGATCTTCTGGCTCTTGAGCGAGGTGCCTTCGCGCTTGACCGCCTCCTTCTCGATTTCCAATTGACGGATGGCGCTGTCTAGTTCGGCGATGGGCTCCGGCACCGAATTCATTTCCAGACGCAGTTTGGCGGCGGCCTCATCGATAAGGTCGATGGCCTTGTCCGGCAGGAAACGGGAAGTGATGTACCTATGGCTGAGGTTCACGGCGGCGATGAGGGCGTCGTCCTCGATGCGTACGTGGTGATGGTTCTCATAGCGGTCCTTCAGACCACGCATAATCGCTATGGACTCGGCGGGCGAAGGTTCGTCCACCATCACTTTCTGGAAACGACGCTCGAGAGCCTTGTCCTGTTCGAAGTACTTCTGGTATTCATCGAGGGTTGTCGAGCCTATGGTCCTGAGTTCGCCGCGGGCCAGGGCGGGCTTGAGGATGTTCGAAGCGTCCATCGCGCCCGTCGAGCGGCCCGCGCCCACGAGCGTGTGGATCTCATCGATGAATAGTATCACCTTTCCCTCGCTGTCCACAACCTCTTTCACCACGCCTTTCAGACGCTCTTCGAATTCACCCTGATACTTCGCGCCTGCAATCAGAGCGCCCATATCGAGGGCCCAGATTTTCCTGTCTTTCAGGGTTTCCGGCACCTGGCCGTTGATTATCTTCTGGGCAATGCCCTCGGAAATAGCAGTTTTACCCACGCCTGGTTCGCCGACGAGGATAGGGTTGTTCTTGGTCCTTCGCGACAGAATCTGCAGGACCCTTCGTATTTCGTCATCACGCCCGATCACCGGATCGAGTTTTCCCTGCGCGGCTTTCTCGCACAGGTCGATGGCATATTTACTCAGAAATTCATATTTGTTCTCCATAGCATTCTTCGTCCGCGGTTCTGAATACTTCCAGCCTTTTTCTTTTGCCGGTTCCGTCCCCCGCGGGCATTAATCGGAAGGTCAAAATATGTTCCACTGACAAAATGTCACAAGTTCGCGGTCAGCAGTTGCCCCTGGCGGAACTCCAGTCGCTTCGCTCCTTCCGGCCCCTTCCATCGTATCCTGCATCCCGCTTCGCTCCTTCCGGCCCCTTCCATCGTATCCTGCGTCCCGCTTCGCTCCTTCCGGCCCCTTCCATCGTATCCTGCGTCCCGCTTCGCGGAACTTGTCTCCGACGGACGCCTACCCCCTGCCCGTGATGTGCACCCCAAAAGTTGGACGGTTAATAATAGATATTTACATGTTCTGAGTTCGGTATTGCACCGGACTCAGTCCGTTTAACCGTAGTTTTATTCGCTTGTTGTTATAGTAGTCGACATACTCACGGAGAGCCGAATTGTCTGTTCGCGGAGGTGCCACACGCTTGAACCTTTTAGAGATGGTTCAGAGATGGGTCGGTGTGTGGCTGGGGGCAATTTTGCTCGCAGCCACACGGGGAGAGCCCTCAGAGTGGTTTGTGGCGGGGGTGAATGTGTGGCACCTCTGCGGAAAGTATGATTTATCCAGCGAAGGAGAGGGTGGCGAGGGAGATACGGACGTCGGGGCCGAAAACTTTGCGAAGGGCGTTGTGGCATTCAGTTAGGGTCGACCCGGTGGTGAACACATCGTCCACCAGCAATATGTGTTGGATGGTCCGCTCGACTCCGTTTGCTTTGTTCTGCTGATTGTCTCCGTTGGATTGGCCCTCCGTCCCCCCAGATCGTGCATACCCTGCCGATAATGAACGGGGGTATGTGCATTTTGGGCCTTTTTTGCACATACCCTCACCAGAATCACTTAGGGTATGCACGCGGCGCGCGGTCAGTTCATTTTGAGGGGGATTATTCGGGCGCGTTTCCTTCAAGATTTTCTTGACGGCGGATTTACGCACGGTGAAGGCGCCGGAGACGTTGCGGGTTTTTTCTTCGAGGGTTTTGCGGGTTTGAGTGCTGGTGCGACGGACGCGGCGAAGGAGGCGCGGGGCGAGAGCGACCTCGCGAAGAGCAAACCCGGAGAGGGAGTCTCCGTCCCGATGAGCAGGACCGGGGATGCCGGGACAAGCGGGGGCGCTCTCGGGACAGTTGGAGCCGGGACAAGCAGTGTCGCTCTCGGGACCTGGGGCGGAGAGTTCGCGGGCGATGGCGCGCGCGAGGATCTCCGCCTGGTTGTAGCCGCGCCTCAGGTGCCGCGTCCAGTGGAGCGGGACGGGGACCACGAGGTCGACGTCGGCGAAAAGCGGCGAGCTCCGCAGCCGCTTTCCCAGCATCGACCCGAAATACCGTCCCGCCTCGAGGTCGCGGCCGTACTTCAACGCTTGCGGTATGTTCGCGTACCCCGATTCGTGCCAGTAGTGCAGCAGCGCCGTTGCTCGTTGGTATGGTTCATAAAGGTCTTCGAGATTTCGTACACCAGAAGCCCCTTTTATGTACGAAACCATCTCCGAAGGTGATTTGGTACACCAGAAGGGCTTTTTATGTACGAAATTGTCCTTCTCGTGGATTTGGTTCACGAGAGGGGCGTTTGATGAACTAATTCTTTCATTGTATTTGTTGGCCATGGGGTTGTGCTCCCAGAACTCGAAGCGGGTGAGGGGGAGGTCCAGGGAACAGGGGAGACAGAGGTGCTTTTCGCGGAGGGTCAGTTCGCGCCCGCACACAAGACAGACTCTCGGCATCATCAAATCCGACAACGCCGAGAGTGTATCCTTGAAGTTTAGTTTAAGTATTCGGTCGTCCATTGTTTCAATCCGCGGCCATGGCTTCTTCGATTTCGGAAGGTGAGGCGGGGAGGCGAGGGCCGCCGAGGCGGCGGGCGCCGTCCTCCAAAACCAGCACGTCGTCCTCCAGCCTGATTCCGCCGAAATCGAGATATTCAGCCTCTAGCAGAGAGTAGTTGATCAGCCCCTTGCCGATGCCCTCGGACTTCCACTTCGCAATCAGCGCCGGGATGAAATAGATGCCGGGTTCGTCGGTGATAACGTTTCCGGGAACCAGGCGGCGCGCCATGCGGAGGCTGCCCAGGCCGAGTTGGTCCGAGCGCTTCTGGTCCGGGTCGTAGCCCACCAGGTCTTCGCCGTAGTCTTCCATGTCGTGCACGTCCAAGCCCATATTGTGTCCCAGTCCGTGCGGGCAGAAGAGCCCTGCGAGGCCTTGAGCCACCATCTCCGCGGGATCTCCGAGAACGAGTCCGAGCTCCTTCAAACGCCCGAGCATATGCTCCATGGTGCGCAGATGAACCTCGCGGTAAGAGATACCGGGCCTGGTAAGCTCAAACGCCAACTGGTTGCACTCGTAGACTATCTGATACACGTCGCGCTGCTTCGTGGTGTAGCGTCCGCCGGTAGGATATGTGCGGGTGAAGTCGGAAGCATAGTGATCGTTGCTCTCCAGACCGGCGTCAATTACCAGCAGTTTGCCGGGCTCGATCGGAAGGTCGTGGGTGTGGCAGTGGAACACCTCGCCGTGCTGAGTGAGAATCGTTTCGAAACTCACGCCCCAGCCTTTTCCGAGGGCCACAGCCTCCATATCGCCGACTATTCTCTGCTCGATCACGCCGGGCTTGATGCCCTTACGGCCGACAGTGTGCATTTCCTGGCCGAGAACGCAGGCCGCGTCCAGCAGCGCGGTCTCTTCCGCGTCTTTGACAAGACGCATCTTCACGATCGCGCGCACCAGCGGCTCCGAAGCGCGGGGGCAGCCCTTCTTGCCGGCGCGGAAAGCCTCTGCGGGTTTGAATCCCAGCAGTTCGCCCAGCACCACGGCGTTGTACCAGCGCGACACCGGCACGAAGTGCACGGGGCGACCCTTCAGCGCGGCGGCCAGTGCCCCATAGGGAGCGGTCTTCGAGATTCCGGAAGAGGCAGCGTGGTCCGCTATGGACGGAGTGGGGCCGTTCCATATGATGTCGTCTATGTCGCAGTCGTCGCCATAGAGGACGGTCTCGCCGCTCTCAAGGTCGACAGTGGCGGCAAGGCGCGGTTCGTCGATGCCGAACAGATACAGCCAGGTGCTGTCCTGCCTCCATTTGTAGGCGCATTCCTGATACTGCGCCGCCGACGCGACGTTGCCGATGAAGAGCGCCACACCCTTCTCTCCCTTCAGAAGATCAAGCAACTGGGCGCGGCGGCGAATATATGTTTCTTTACCTAGCATAACAGAATCATTTTTATCCAAATACAAATATAACAATTAATCCCTCTCCATCCTCATAAAGATCCCCCTTGTGCGTCGGAAAAAGCAAAGGATAGCTTTGGAGAACCGGAGATCAGAGGAAAGCAAAGGAGGGGCTTTGGTGAGCCGGTGGTCAGGGTGGCGCGGTGCCGGGCGGGATTATTGTGTATGGGGGGACTATAAACAGAAAGAAAAAAATGTTATATTGCAAGACAATATGCGACTATTTTTCGGAAAGAACTGGCAGGATTTGGGAGACGGCCGGCTGCTGTACGGCAGTCTGGATGGACTGGGCTCGGTGGTGATAGATGGCAAGACAATCTATTCCGGCCAACTCAAAAATGGCGTTCTGGACGGCTATGGCTTCGCATTCAAGATCAAGGAGTGGGACGAAACCATCACCCGCAACCGCACTTATGAAGAGGTGATGGAGACGGCGGAGTTCGACAATTGCGGGCGCGTGATCTGGTGCGACGGCAGCCCGATCACATACACCAAGCACCACGAAGACTGGCCGAACATAGGCACGGGCCTCTGGAAAGAAGGCGAACTGATCAAGCCGGCCGAGATGGTCTTCCCCGAGGGCCTGAAACTCACCGCGCAGTGGAAGGAGTACACCTACAAAACGATAAACCACGAATATATGGAGGAGGAGTTGCCGCTGGACGAAACGGCCCCCGACGGATATGTCTCCGAAGGTTGGTATCAGATGTACATCCAGCCCCTGCCGGACGGCCGCATACTCTGTGTGAACGATTACACCATTCCCTTCATCCTCGCTCCGGGAGAGCATTTCATCTACGACCACGACAAAAACGATATTTGCTACAACAGTTATATTTATTCACTATCTAAAAACCAATAACAATGAGAGGACCCTCCACATTTGAAGACCTCGCTGCCGTCATCGCAGTGTGTCTCGCAACAGCCCGTGAAGACGGAAAATTCGAAGAGATAGAGTTCAAGGCCATCCTTGACGGACTCAGGGCTCAGTATAATTTCGCAGGCAAGGATGATCTCCTGGCTGACTACATCAAGTATGCAGACCAGATGAATCTCGAAGAAGCCATCCACAGAATTCAGAGGTTCGACTCCGAAGAGAAGCAGTTTGCTTCCGATATGCTCTTCATCACCATCGCTTCGGACGGTGTGCTCCACCCCACCGAGGAGGAAATCTACAAGAGCATGGTCGAAGTCTGCGACCTGCCTCTCTTCACAGGAGCCGACAAACTTTAATAAGCCATGACAGTCACATTCGAAACCCTCTCCGCGATTTACAGGATCGCGAAGTATTTCATCTATGCGGACGGCGATATGACCGACGAAGAGGTGAAGCCCCTCTTTGACTTTTTCCAGACATTTCCGGACATAGACAAGGAGAAACTCGACTTCATAATGAAGTCAGGCGATGAGATGGCAGACTCCAGGGCGGTCGAACTGATTTCAGGTCTCGATGCCGACGGCAAACAGCAGATGTCCAATCTCTTCGCGAAGATTATCTGCACAGACGGCCAACTCACTGACGACGAAAAGCGTCTCTTCTTCAGGGTTAGGGATCTGTGCGACCTTCCCGACCCCGAGAGCGAAGACTCCGAAGACGAAGAAGAGTCCGGACAGGCACCCGCTCCCGCCGCCGCGCCAGCCGCAGAGGAAGACGACACGATTATGCCGGCCTTCATAGTGGTTACCTATCAAGGCTTCTGCACCTTCGAGCAGAGCCCGAACAGGGACTGGGGCACTCTCGGCGGTGAACTTGCAGACTGGATCGGAGCAGACGGAGTGGAGGTCGTGCGCTACACGCCCGCTCTCAACGCGCTTTCCGAGAAACTGCGCCTCAACCAGCGTCACCTCGTGTTTATGGTTGCCCGCAACGGTTATGGCGACAAGACTGTGGGCGACAATATGCCCGCCACCATCCTCTATGGCCGCGGCTATCCGCTCTATGGCAACATAGTCTTCGCCCTCGAGACAGATCAGGGCTACGAAATCGAAGGAATCGTCACCAAGAAACTCCTCGTGGAAACCGCTACTGCAATCAATGAAGCGGTGGACGGCCTGCTGAGGATGAAAGAATAAGATGGACGTTAAGGTCAGGACGCGCGAACGAGCCAAGCCTTCGGTCGCGGCTGCGGCTGCGGCAAACTCCGGGCCCTCGGTGAACGAGGGCTCGGGAGTCTGCCCGCACTGCGGCGCCACGATCGAAGAGGGGCTCGAATTCTGCCCCGTGTGCGGCGCGAAACTGGTGGACTACTGCACCTTCTGCGGCGCGCCCATGCGGCCTGACGACATCGACTGCCCGGAGTGCGGGATGCCTGCGGATGGCGTGGTCTGTCCGACCTGCGGCATCCGCAACCACCGCCCCTTCTGCGGGCAGTGCGGTCAGCCGCTCTCCCGCGCCGCCCGCATCGCCGTGGACAAAGCCAAACGCGACCCCATAGTCCGTAAGGCGGCCGAGGCCCTGATGCGCATAGCCGAACTCGAAGCGGAACTGGATGGGGCCGGCCCGGCGCCCGAAGGAGAGACGCTCGAGCCCACGGAGGGCGAACTTCGTATGCGCGAGCTTATGGGCAAAGTCGGCTTCAAGCCCGCCGTGGCGCCCGCCCAGGGACAGCCGAAAACGCAGCGCAGCCGCGCCGAGATTCTGGCCGAATATCAGAAGGCCGTGGACGAAGCCAATAAGGCCATGGAGGAAATGCTACCTCCGGCCGGCATGACCCCGCAGGAGCAGCGCAATTATTACACCGCCCGCAAGGTGGCCGTGATGGAGACAGTACAGGAAAGTTGGCGCGGTATTCCTTACAAAGAGAATATGGCGTGGGAGTGCAACTACTGCCACGTCCTGCACAACAATCCCTGCGAATGCGCCAAGCCGCATCTTGGCGGCAAATGGGTGCCGTGCGTGCAGTGCGAAGTGGTCGAAAGCGGCGGGCAGATCTTCACCACCAACGTCGAACGTAAAGTCTACAAACGGATATGACGCAGGATCCGCAGAAAACGCTCGCCATCCAGAAGACGCTGGCCGCGATGCAGAAGACGGCCTCCGCGCTGAGCAAGCCCGGCGAGCCCGTCAAACCCGTCGCGGCCGCACATAAACCCGGCGAACAAATCACCGTAGGCGGAAAGACCTACACGGTGGAGAAAGTTCTCGGCAGCGGTTCGGAGGGCGATATTTATGTGGTGACCGACGTCAAGCGCCGTTACGCCCTAAAACTCTGCCATCCGGACTACAAAACCAACGTCAAGATCCTGAAGCGCCTTGAAGCGCTGAGCGGCAAAGGCTACATCCCCACCATCTACGAATACGGCGAGGACTACGAACTGATGGAGTATCTTCCGGAGGGCAGCGCCGCCGCGGCCGGACTGAAAGGCAATGCGGAAGCGATCCTCGCGATAGTGATAAAGACGGCCCTCGCCCTGGACGAGATGCACAAGGCTGGCGTGCTGCACAAAGACGTGAAGCCCGCGAACATCCTGATTCGCAGGAAGGACGACTGGGACACCGTACTGTGCGACTTCGGCATCTCGGACGAAATCAACTCCCGCGGAACCAGCATCACCAACCAGGTCCGCACCCCCATCTATGCCGCCCCGGAAATCTACACGGACACGGTCACTCTCCCGGAGGGCATATTCATCGAACTCACGCCCAAGGCCGATTTCTACTCGCTCGGCATGACCATCCTCTCGCTGTGGATGGGCGAGGGCGCTTTCAACGCCAAGGAGCCCGAACTGGCGCTCGACAAGAAAAAGGGCCGTATCATCGTCCCGGCGGACATGCCCGACCCGCTCGCGAAGATCTGCCGCGGCCTTCTGATCAAGGACCCGGCGAAGCGCTGGGACTACCCGGAGATAGAGCGTACGCTTGACGGCGAAGACGTGCCCGTGGACGAAGGCAAGATAATCGAAGACCTGAACATAACCTACAACGCTTCGAAACGTCAGATCGCGAACACGCCCAAGGAGTTGGCAATGCTCATGCTCGAAGACGAAAGCGACCTGGCGGTCAAATACCTCTACCGCGGACAGGTGGAACGCTGGCTGCGGCCCTATCCCGAACTGGCGATGGAGGTTCATGAAATAGTGGAAAATCGCTACCCGCAGGACCATAACACCGGTCTTTTCGCCACTATCTTCCTGCTGGACTCCACTATCCCGTTCCCCCTGAGCGGCACTTCCCGCAGGGACGGCTCCACAACCGCCGTCAGCGCGGTAACTCTTAAGGACGTGAGCAACTTCTGCAACGCGTCCGCTCTTGACGACGAAACCAAAGACCGTCTCTGTCTGGATATCTTCAAGGAGTGGGTGCGAGTCCGCAGCGCTTCGATCGCGGCGGATTTCCCGCTCTCGGGCAAATCGGCGGATGTCTATATGCAGCGCATCCAACTGCTCGATCCGTTCTCGGACATAAACCTTATCAACGACCCGCACGATCCGAACTACGCGATGACCCAGGAGGGAATCGGCCGCCTGCTGAACGCTGCGTATAATGCTTATTACGCAGGGCAGAAGGTCGGCTGGCTGCTGAAGGACACGCTGGACAGCATCGTGGCGAACTTCAAGCGCCCTGAGGACGAGCATTTCATCACCAACTTCTTCGACAGCAAGGGCGACCGCTTCCGCACACAGCGCTCATGGTTCGTCTACTGCACAGACCGTAACTCGGATGACTACCTCAAGAAATGCGGCCCGAAAGACGATATCTTCAGGATGCAGGCTGCCTGGATGAAGGTAATCAAGGGTTTCAATGTCACTCCCGAACTCCTCCTGTCGGACGGAAGAACGGTCAGCACTCTGTCGGAACTGTTCGCAAAGCCCACAAAGACGCTCCGTAAAGACTACTCGCAAGGCGGTCTGCGCGGCTTCCTGGCCATTCATCATCAGGAAGACCCCACCGTGGACTACAAACCGCAGTTCACCTATGAGCATCGCCTTAAGGATTATCTGGACGATCTTCGCAGGATAGATCCAAGCATGACTCCGGTGACGCGTTTCGACGCGGCGGAGAAGGAGGCGGACAAACTCTTTTTCAGCGGAAGGCGCCGCATACGCGATCTCAGCATAAGGAATGTCGTGCAACTGGTTGCGGCAGTGGTCTTCGGGGTGCTTCCGCTGCTGCTGATACTCGGAGCAATCATTCTTTCAATAATCGACAATCCTATCATAGAAGTCAAGCATTTCAGACTGGAGAACTGGACCTGGGTGCTCGGACTAGTGATTGCGGCTGTCCTATATTTTGTCCTGGACACGGACGGATGCCTGATCCCGATAATAGGCGGTGCGATAGGCGGTTTCCTGCTGATGGTGGTAATCAAGTTCCTCGGCCAGTTTATCCTCTACATCTTCGCAGCGATAGTTATCACGATGCTCGTGTTCCTCTGCATAAAGGTGGTGTTCTTCAAGAGCCCGTTCGCGGACAGCGCGAAGAAGTTCTCCGGCCCGGGCTTCGACGAAAAGGTTCTGGAACCGCTGTATTATGCCTTCTCGAACGAAACTGATTTTGATTCTTCGTTGAACGGTGCGTTCAACGACAACGATATAGACTGGTGGAAAGACGACCTGAAGATCAGGGGCAAGCGCCTTCTCATCTTCATCGGCGCGGTCGTCATACTCGCAATCTTCACAGCCTTCCTCCCGAAGAGTGAGCGACTGGAGAAGATAGCAGCGCCACAAACAGAAACAGTAGTAAAGGAATGATTTGCACACATTGCGGTAAAGAGAACAGACCGGAAGCGAAGTTCTGCCGGTTCTGCGGCGAGGCCTTCGCTGCGGAAACCACGCAGAAGGGTCTGATTGCCAAAGACAGCATAGTCCCCGAACTGGACCGTCTGGACGAGAAACTCAAGGTCGCGAAGATTGTGACCGTGGGCGGCGCCAGGATGGGTATGGACTGCCTGGTTCTCGGCGATCCGGGAAGCGGAAAGCATTTCATCTCGCATTTGGTCGCGGATAAGATACTTGCTGGCGGGGTGGCGAAAAAGGCCGCCAAGGAGGTCGATGCCGCAGACTGGGCCGAGTTTGCAAGTAAGCTGGATGATAACCTGGACGGGATGAAAGGCGGCATTCTGCTGATCACTAACGCTCAGAAACTGCTGCCCACCAACAAGGCCTCCGAAGTGAACCAGTTGGACAAACTGTTCGCCCGTATGCGCAATGTCCAGGGAGATCCGATCGTGATTCTGTGCGGCGACCACAACGACCTCGCAGAATTCCTGGAAAACAACAAAGACGTAAGCCGCCTCTTTGAATTCGACTTCAGGCTCGGCGCTTTCGGGCTCAAGGACCTGACCGAACTGACTCTGGACCTGCTGAAGAACAAATATAAAATCGGCATCGCGGACGATCTCCTGAACAAACTGAACGCGCATTTCGCGTGGTTTATGCGCCAGACAAATCTGGGCCACACCAACGGCCATCTCTCGGAGATGGTCGCGGAGAGCATCTACGTTAAGGCCGTAGCCCGCGGCGCTAAGATGGTTGAGGCTCAGGACATCGACACTGCCGAGTGCTTCATACCGAAAACTGAAGAGCAGATTCTCGGCGAACTGGACAACTACATAGGCTTGAAGAGCGTCAAGGATGAAATCAAAGCCATCATCCGTAACGTCAAAGCGAAGAAGGAGAAGGGTGTGAAGGACAAACTCATCACGGATCACTTCATCTTCACGGGCAACCCCGGCACGGGCAAGACCACTTTCGCCCGCAAGTTCGGCGAAGTGCTGAACGCAGTGGGGGCGCTGCCCACGGGCCAGTTCGTGGAGATATCGGGCAAGGACTTCATCGGCCGCTTCCTCGGCGATTCGGAGGAGAATGTGAAGAAATACGTCAACCAGGCCATGGGTGGCGTTCTCTTCATCGACGAAGCGTACGCGCTGAACACACGCTATGGCGACGACCACGCCGGCTACGGCGGGGATGCCGTGAACACCCTGATGACCCTGCTGGAGAACCGCAAGGGCGAGTTCGTCTGCATAATGGCGGGCTACACGAAGGAAATGGGCGAGTTCGTCCGCATGAACCCCGGCCTGCCCAGGCGTATGAACGTGACCATAGAGTTCCCGGACTACAGCGCCCGCGAACTCGAGCAGCTCTTCCGTCTGCGCCTGACGAATAACGACGAAAACGCCACCTTCACCCTGGATGCGAAGGCCGAGGAGATGCTGCCGAAAGTGTTCGACCGCATGTGGCTTAAGCGCGGCGAGACCTTCGGCAATGCCGGCGAGGTCCGCAATCTCTTCGATCTTGCGGTCAAGCGGCATCGCCTCCGTGGCGCCGCGGACGACGTGCTCTCGTATGCGGATATAGTGGGCGAAGATGCCACCGAAGACATCTCCGTCGAGGACATAATGAAGGAACTGGACGGTCTGGTGGGAATGACCCAGGTTAAGGACAGCATACGCAAAATCGCGAGCGAAATCGCCACCCAGAAGCGTCTGATCGAGATGGGCGAGGCCTCTGAGGGCCTGACCAAATACAATTTCGTCATCACCGGTAATCCCGGTACGGGCAAAACCACGGTCGCGCGCATTTTCGGTAAGATCTTCAAGGCGCTGGGCGTGACAAGTTCGGACCGCGTCGTGGAGAAGAAACCGGAGAACATAATCTCCAAGTTCGTCAACGAAAGCACAGAGAAGATGAACGCCGCCATCAACGAAGCGATGGGCTGCGTGCTGTTCCTGGACGAAGCCTACGGCCTCGATCCTATGGATGCGGCGGGCCAGAGCACCAGTTCGGAGGGGCGCGACGTCGTTCGTACGCTGATGGACAGGATGGAGAACGAAGCCGGCAAGTTCGTAGTGATCTGCGCCGGTTACCCCAAGGAAATGGAAAACTTCATGAACTCCAATCCCGGACTCAAGAGGCGTTTCTCACATTTCCTTCATATCGACGATTATTCCGCCGAGGAACTGCTCGAAATCTATGAGCGGGCTGCCAAGGCGAAGAAATACGACTTCACTTTCGCCGACGATTCCGTGAGGATGAAAGCCCTGAAGATGTTCCAGGCGATGGTGGCGATGAAAGACGACAAGTTCGGCAACGCCGGCGAGGCCATCAAGAAAGTGGACGAGACCAAGACGAACATCAACAATCGCATCAATTCGACTCCCTTCGACCAGTGGACGCCTGAGTTCCTGCATTCCGCCTTCGCGGAGGATATTCCGTTCACTGAGCCCGAGAAGATTTCGGTGGAGGCCTGCCTCGCCGAACTGAACGAACTGGTCGGTCTGGAGGGCGTGAAGACTGCGCTTACCAAACTGGCGCACACGATCAACAACGAAATCGAGACTGCTCGTCTGGAAAACCGCCGGCCGGAGATTCCGCTCGGCCATTACCTCTTCCTCGGCAACCCCGGCACGGGCAAGACCACGGTCGCCCGCCTCATGGGCAAGATCCTATATTCGATGGGCGCGCTGCCCAGCCCCACGGTCGTTGAGGTGGACAAGACCAAGCTCGTCGGCCGCGTGGTCGGCGACACGGAAGCGATCACGCAGCACGTGATCGACACGGCCATGGGCGGCATCCTCTTCATCGACGAGGCCTACCAACTCGCGGACGGCGCCTACGGTTCGCTGGCCTTGCAGACCCTGGTCAAGCGTCTGGAGGACGACCGCGGCAAGTTCGTGTGCATCGCGGCCGGCTACACCTACGAAATGCAGGCGTTCATCGCCGGCAACAGCGGCTTCGAAAGCCGTTTCCCCGAGCGTAACCGCATCATCTTCGAGGATTACACTCCGGATGAACTGTTCCAGATCTTTATGATCTATGCCCGCAAGGGCGGCTATATGCTCGATCCCATGGCGGAGAATGCCGTGCGCGGTAAACTGACCATGCTCTACAACAGGCGCGGGCGCACCTTCGGCAACGGCCGCGACGCGCGCAATCTCTTCGACGAAGTGAAGAGCAACCTCGCGGCGCGCCTGGCCGAAGAACTCCGCCCGCATACCCCTGAAGAACGTAAAACCATCAAAATGGAGGACGTGATATGACACAGTGCCCCGAATGCAGAAGTCTCATCCCGGACGACAGCGCCTTCTGCGATCAATGCGGAAAGGAACTCAAATGGTGCCCACAGTGCGGCCGCCCCAAACGTGGCACTGAGTGTCCCGTCTGTGGCAACACGTTAATTCCCGGAACGAAATGGCTCGCTGCTGGCGGGGATGGGGTGGAGGCGCATAGCGCCGAGGGCGGCATCAGCCGCCGTGCCGAGAGGGAGGAGCGATGCGACGACCGGAAGGCACCCGCCGGGAGCGAAGCGGAGGCGGCATGCCCCTCGGGGCAGCTGCGAAGCAGCGGGGGTGATAGCCGACAGTTGCCGACGAGCATCGTCGGCAACGGCTGGAAACTGCTTCTTCGCGAAGGTCAGTTCGGGCGTGTCGGAGGAATATGGCCTGAATTGGCAGGGTGCCCGTATGTGTCGGGGAATCATGGACGCATCGGGAAGACGGCGGACGGGTGGACGATCACGGACAATGGGTCCACGAACGGAACGTATATCAACGGGCAGAAGATCGCCGTGGGGGTGCCGACTCCGGTTAAGAAAGGCGATACGGTCCGCATAGCAACCTTGGACTTCACGGTAGAATGAGACTTTCGATACAGGCGGTGTGCCATAAAGGCCTGGTTCGGGACGGCAATGAAGACGCCGTGTCCGTGGGCGGCCTGTTCCTGCGGGACGATTCAGTCGCGCTGGATGTGGATACGCCGGATGAGGGCTTCTTCTATCTTCTGGTGTCCGACGGCATGGGCGGCCATGAAGCCGGTGAGGAGGCGAGCGAGTTCACTCTGAAAGAGATCAAGGAGCAACTTGCCCTGCATCAGATCCAGCCGGACAGTTTCGAGGACGACATACGTGAGGCGGCCCATTACATCACCTACAAGCTGAACGGTTTTGCCGCAGAGCGCGGTCAGGTCTATCCTATGGGCTGTACGCTTACGGGCGTTATCTGGCACTACGGCCGCGTGTGGCTCGTGGGCGCCGGCGACAGTCGCACCTACCGCCTGCGCGGCGGGATGCTCCGTCAGCTCACCACCGACGAGACCGAGCGCGGCCTCACAGGCGACCCCTCGGCCGACAAGCGCCTGCTCAACTGCCTCGGCGGCGGCACCCAGGGTCGCCTGACCGTGGAGGATATAGCCGGAAAACTGCTTTCCGGCGACACGCTGCTCATCTGCTCCGACGGTCTGAGCGACATGGTCCCGGACGACGACATCGAGCAGACCCTCGCCGCCGGCGGTTCGGCCACAGATCTGCTTCGCATGGCCTGCGAGGCCGGCGGCGCGGACAACATTTCGATTATAATCGCAAAAATCCAATAAGTATGTATCTCAATCCCGAAATCAGTCTGGAGAAAGCCCTCGCGGGCCAGATCTACGAGGCCCTGCAAGGCGACGTGGTGAAATTCGTGCTCAAGCACGCCGAGTACACCACTGACAGCGACAACTACTGGCGCAGCAAGATGGAAGGCCACTGCATGAAGGCCGACGAGAATCTGCTCGGCAGTTTCTACCAACTCTGCCATGAAGTCAAGGCAAAACTCGGCTTCAACGAAGATGTGGACTTCTATGTGACCGGCGATTCCACCATCAACGCGTTCTCCATCGCGGCGGAAGGAGATCAGCCGCACATCGTGAACGTCAACTCTGAACTATTCAACCTGATGAGCGAGGATGAACTACGCTTCGTAATCGGCCACGAACTCGGCCATCTCATCAATAAGGACACCGAACTCAAGCGTCTGATTTATTTCGTCTATCCGCAGAATGTCTTGCCGCCCGTGACTCTTCAGTACAAGATTCATCTCCACGACAACCTCGCCGAACTGGTCGCCGACCGCTATGGCTACATGGCCTGCGAGAACCTCGGCGCCTGCGTGACCGCTTTCTTCAAGATGGCATCGGGACTCGACCTCGAAAGGATGCAGGTGGGAATCGGCGATCTGCTGATAGACAATAGCAAGCACCTCGACTACTTCCTGCGCGGCGGCGGTATGAGCCACTACGACCATCCGGTGAACCCCATCCGTGTGCAGGCTATCAACCTCTTCGCAAATGCGGAGAATCAGGTCCAACTGGACAAGGGTATGGACGAGCTCATTCAGATTCTGCTGAAGGTGGGCAACCGCCCCATCGACGGCCCCATGTCCGTGTTCCTCGCCACAGCCGGCATCATCGCCGCGAACGTGGACGGAAACGTGACCAAGGAAGAATATGAGCACATCGTCAGGAGCCTGTCCAACTCCAACATCTTCCCCAAGGCTTTCCTTGCGGATATTCTGAAACAGGATGTGGACAAACTCTTCGAGGAATCAGTGAGCCAGATACTCCAGTACGACCCTTCGTTGAAGGTCGCTCTGCT
This sequence comes from uncultured Bacteroidales bacterium, assembly GCA_905234485.1. GTDB lineage: Bacteria > Bacteroidota > Bacteroidia > Bacteroidales > UBA932 > Cryptobacteroides. Next base: position 20,484 of record CAJOHV010000007.1, read on the forward strand.
GGACTACATAGTGGGAGTGGTGATCGCGGACAAGGACATCGCCGAGAAGGAAGTTAACTTCATCTACCACATCGGCCAGCGACTCGGTCTCAGCGTCAGGGAAGTCTCCCTGATCTTCGCGGACCAGGTTCAGAGAAACTATGTGCCTTCGATCGACGCGATTAGCTAGAATATAGCCACGCTTTGACTTTATCGAACCGGCGGGCCGCAAGGTCTGCCGGTTTTATCATAAAGCAGAGCATTCCGCAGTCGAAGAAGCGCAGGCCCCAGTCGTCGTTCTCGTCGATCTGAAGTAGCGGCACGTAACCCGGCAGCGCTTCGCGTACCTCTTCGATCAGCGGCTCGCCCAGGATCTGGGTGTACGAGTCCTTGAAATCACCGAAAGAAATAGACTCCGGTGCGGGGGCGGCGGGGGTGTCCTCGTCGTACATCAAGGTGTGCGTGTTGAGGTTCTCGCAGACGGGGGAGTAGAGCACCTTGAAACAGTCCGAGGGCCATTCGCCCATGCCGGGAGTGGTGAACGCATCCAGGTCGCCGAGGAAATAATCCAGCGCGGCGAAAAAGTACAGCATTCCTTCGTGCGGCAGCAGGCCTTCGGGGTCGAGGGGCGCGATGTCCGAGCACTTAATCTGGCAGATGAAGGTCAGCGGGTCATCGAACTCCTCGCCGTCGTCGTCGGCTTTCACCGTGGGCCAGTCGAGTTCGTCCGGAAGATCCGGGAAGCCCCACCATTTGCTCTCGCCGTAGAGGACGTCCTCGGACGGCTTGGTCTTAATCTTTATCATAGATCCGCGATTGCTTCTCCGTTGATGATGTATGGGATGTTCTTCACTATTATCGTGTCTTTGTCCGCCTCCTCGGCGATCTCGCGGTAAGGCGCGATGTCCAGATGGATGAACTCCTTGCTCTTAAGTTCCTTGAAACGCGAGCGGTCTTTGCGCTCCTTGGCCGGGGCGGCGGAATAGCCCATCAGCAGCACTGAAAGCATCCAGCGGCGATGCTCCACCTCCGACAGCGATGCAAGAGTCGCGTCCGACAGCGCATCCACCGATTCGCGCGTGGGCTCTATTCCGAAGGCGCGAAGTTTCAGCGGGATGCTGGCGGCGCTGGCTATGCTCGACAGTTTGTGGGCGAAGGGAAGCCGAGCCCACGCCTCGTCGGGCGTAGAGGATCCGCCGCCGTACTTGAGGTCGTAGAGATAGTTCACTCTCTTGCCATGGAGCGAGCGGCGGAGGAAGAGGGCGTCGCTGTCTTCGGCGGCTTCGCCGAAACTGGTCAGCGCGCCGAACTGACCGCTCGCGAGCGCCGCGTTCAGCACCTCCGGGTGGTCTTTCTGATAGACTGCGATTGGCACGCCTCCCTTGTAGAGGGCTTTCGGCAGATGAAGGGCCGAAGAGATGCCCGCGGCTGCGTCTTCATAGCACAGCACGAGAGCAAGTTTCTGCTTGGGATCAGCCGCCCACTTCTCCAGATGCCCACGCACGAGTTCGGAGGACAGATGGCTGTCGATGAACTCCCATTCCACATCCAGGAAGTCGCCGTAGCCGTTCTTAGGCACATAGCCGGTACGTCCGACGGGGGAGACATATGTGTAGTGCGAAAGGTCGAAAAGGCTCTGGTGATTCGCTACATAATTGTCCATCTTCTCCTGCATGCCTTCGTCCACGAACGAGATCACGGTCTTGCCTCCCTTCGGGAAATGGCAGATCTGCGCGGCCACGCTCGCTATCGAACGGGCGGTGCGGGTGAAGCCGGCAATGACTATATGCAGCGATTGTCCGTCGTCCGGGACGGGGATGAAGTCGGTATCCACGAGCAACTGCTCCGCGAGGTAATCGCTGGCGTTCACTATCTCCACCTGCAGGCGGGAGTCTTTCTCGCCCGGCAGATAGTTGAACACATCCAGGCTCGAATGCATCTCCAGCGTCACGAAGCAGGGGATAGCGGCGCCGTCGCCGGCGCACAGGTCGCGCAGCAGCCCTGTCGCAGCCACGCTCACCGAGTCGTGGGCCTCCTCATCGTCTTCGCCGATGAGGTAGATCCGGCTCGCGGCTGCGACGCACGCGCTGCGCAGGTCGTCTTCGTTGTCGCGCTCGCCGCGGTACCATATCAGGCGCTTGCAGAACTTCTTATCGTCCAGCGCAGTCTCTATCTCGTCGCGCAGGGTTTCCACGTCGGATGAGGTCATCACCACAATGTCGCGGCCGTCGAATTCGGCTGCGGTGCGCAGGGACTTCAGCATATCGAGCAACTGATGTCCGCCGCCCAGAATCAGGATGTGGCCTTTAAGTTTGTAACGCCTCTCGCCCTTGCGATACTTCTCCGAGATGTTGTCGAACACGTTGGAGAAGGCGGACACGGTCAGGGCGTTCAGAACCAGGATGCCGCCGAAGGCTATCAGGAGGCTGAATATGTTCAGCGAAGTCTGACTGCCTTGTTTGGCCTCGAGCGGATAACTGCCCGGGTCCAGATACAGGTTGAGAATTTCAGTCCATCCGAGAGCCCAGAAACTGCCTGCTAAAACCAGCAGGAGAAACAGCGCCAGCGCCAATCCGGCGAGCCAGGCGAGTTGTTTACCCTCTCCCTCGGAGAGTATGCGGTCAATTTTTCTGCGAAACATATTCTTCGTATGCCTTTTCGATTAATGAGTCTATGTCCTTGAGTTGGAAGTCTTCGTTGAAAGTCTTGTCGCGGATCTCCTCGGTCCTGTCCAGGAGGTTGCCCAGATTGCCGCGGACCATATTGATGAGAGAATTGTCCGGATCCACATCTTTGAGCAGTTCGGCGCCCTGAGCGGTAGCAATCAAGGCGTAAGATCTGATTTCGTGGAAGAGGTGTTCCGGCTCTTCCGGATCAAGATCATAGCCGTGTGCTTTCAGCCATTCCGTGGTGGACATAACCAGCATCATATGGATGAATAGGAACAGGTAGAGCGAGTCCGGACGGCTGAAGTAATTGCTCACTTTGTAGAACAATTCCATTGACGGCATAAAGCGTAAGATCTCTTCGATCTGCCTCTCATACATTCCTTGGTCGTAGAGTACGGCGAAAGCGTTAAGCATCATATCGCCCGACTTATAGCGAGCCAGGAAGTTTTCCTGATTTACTTCGAGGCTGTCCACTATCTTGTAGTACTCTTCGAAGAATTTGTCGAGCAGTTTCGCTCTTTGCTTTTTGCTGACCAGTTTCGACGGCGTTCCGGCTTGAATAAGCAGCGGCGTCAGAGCGGTAAAGCGGTCTCTCGCGTTCTGGCGTCCGCCCTGAGAAATATCCTGGCGAAGGGCTTCGGCCTCGGCCACCTTCCCGTGCTTCTGGTAGGTCATAATCAGCAGGCTGGCTGCCATAGACACAAGCCTGTCCGCTCCTGCATAGCCTAGATCCTTGGCTCGGCGTGCGGCAGCCAGAGACTTCTCAAGGGTCGGTTCGGAGTTTGAATTGCCGGCTATGATGGGAGAAAGAGCAAACGCATCCTGAGCGGAGAGTTTCTCGGGATCCGCATCGTCAAACCATAGGGCAATCTTTCTATGAATTGCCTCCCGCTCTTCTTTCAGATCGGCAAGGCCGACCAGAATATCCATCATCAATTGAAGTCGCTGCCCGACCGGCAGGGCCTTCGCATAGTTTTCGAAATCCTCGCTGCTCAGGAATCCCTCCCTCATCAGTTGTCGCACCTGAGGTCCATGCTGACGGGTAATGTCTTCCTGCTGCTGGCCATGGAGGTAATCGCCTTCGAACATATATGGAGCGAAGTGCGAGGGGTCAAGACCTCCAAGAGCGAAGTACAGGCCCATGGTCTCGCGCAGCGAATCTTTCGGGTCCAGGGTGAGGATATATTCGGAAATCGCCTTCTGCCTTCCGGCAAGTCCGTCTTCCGGGTAGGTGATGAACTTGGCGCGCCAGAGGTGTCTCGAGCGGTCCTCGTAGAAGAAGTCGTGCAGGAAGTTCATCGCGCGGTAGAACTGGATCACGTCCCAGTCGTCACCGGCGAAGTGGGCGATGTCGCTTTCGCGCAGTCCGCTCGGCGCGGCGGCTATCGTCCAGATGGCCTGGCGCATATTCTCGCCCAGCCCCAGGTTCTTCACTATGTTGTTGACCATAAAGGTCATGATATCGTATGGCGACTCGGGCATCTCTTTCCAAATCTGCTCGAGATAGCCGTTGATGGCGTCTATCTGGCTGCCCTTCTTGCCGCGTATCTCGCGGAAGTCTTCCTGGGTCAGCGACTCGAAGATGCGGAACACGTTGTGGATCTTCAGCGGGGAGATGCTCTTCTTTCCATTGCCCCCCGAGCATTTGAGCATCTGCTTTTTGATCTTTTCGGGAAGTTCAAGGAAATAGGTTTGCTCGTAGTTCTCGATAAGCGCTTCGGCGTCTTCCTGATTGGCGTCCACTCCGACAACCATCTTCCTCGAAAGATATGAGTGCTGCTGAAAGAACTTGTTGCGGGCCTCCGAGTCGGACTGCAGGTTGACCATTATGTTCACATAGTCCTTGATGTGGTCCAGCCAGGTCATATAAAGGTCTTTCGGGGAAGTCATCTCCAGCGCTTCCACATCGTCCAGATAGACATAGATGTAGTAGTCTTCCGAGGCTTCTTTGACCAGTTCTTCCAGCAGTTCGTAGAGATCGTTCTGGGACATCTTGGCGAGGAGTTGCTCGTCGTCCGGGAGTTCCTCCCGGCCTATGACCTCCGCGATTTCGTGTATCCACCGCGCGATCACGGGGCGCGCCGAGGAGCTGTACTCGGACAGACCGAACACACCCAGAAGGCGAATAACATCCGTGTCCTCATCCCACTGCGCGTAGTCCTGCGCCATATATGTACTGGCTCCATAACCCTGCACATACCATATCGCTATATCCTGCGATTCATCCTCATCCTCGTCCTCCTCCTCCTCGTATTCTTCGTCCTGGAACTTGGGATCATCCGGATCGTCCAGAACGTCCAGTTCTATGGATCCCGGAAGGAGTCTCAGGAGAGTCGACTCTTCGAGTTCTTTTTCCTGGGCCCACCAGGTGTCCGCGCCCTCTTCGTCTTCGCGGGCGGTTTCCGCCTCGATTTGCTGGGCGAGTTGCTCCTCCACGACCCTTTCAAATTCGTCGGAAGAGAATCCGCCGTCCGCCCAGGTCAGGTGATAGGGCGTGCAGCGGTCGTCTTCGCCTCCGCGCGCTCCGAAGATCTCCTTGACCTTGGCCTTCAGGGCGTCCAGTTTCTTTAAGATGTCCGGATCAGAGTCGCAGAACAACGGCTTAATGTCCTCCGGCATGCCTTCGTAGGATGCGTCGTCACGGAGGTAGAACAGCACGTGCGAAGAGTCGAAATTACCCTGCGACAGCGCGCCGTAGACTATCTCCATCTCCGTCACGGAGCAGCCGGCGGTCCCGGCCAGGATCTCACGCTCCTCATCGCTCAACCCGGCCATGAACTCCTTCCACCGCTCCACCGGCGGGATCCAGCCGTAGCGCCGGCCTATGAGGCCGATGAAGAACGGTCGCGCGCTGTCGATACAGTTCGTACACACGGACAGCACCTTGCGCTCGCTCTCCTCTTCGGACATCTTCGAAGTGTTCACTCCGAGGCGCAGGTCGATCGCCTGCAACTCCACCCTCCGGTCGCGGAAACGCCTGTTCAATGCGGGAATCACCTTGAACTTGATGACATCCCTCTCGAAGTCCATATCCTTGAATGTGGACGATATGAAGATATTGTATCGGCGCCATGCGCCCGACTGGTTATTACTCATAGTGCGAACCGTTTTACTCCTCCAATATACTGATTTTAATTAGAAAACGCCGAAGCTTAGACATAAAATAGCCTTAAGCTTCGACGTTTTGATTAAGCTTAGGGTGAAAAACGCCCTAAGCTTCGATTTTTAGTGAAGTGCGGACCACGATCCAGTCGTAGTGCTTGGCAACCTCGGACAGAGCGTCGTAAGGCACCAAGTCCGTGTGGATCTTACGGTCTTCGGCTTTGGCTGGGCCGGGAACGTAGCCGGCGGCGCGATGAGAGGCCTCCCAGCGAAGGTGTTCGCCGATTGCCAGATACTCCAGCACCTGTCCGACTGCCGGGTCGGAACCTGTGTAGTGCTTGTCTTCGTAGACGACTGGTATATCTTTCCAGACTTCCCCATGGTCGAACAGGTCGCACAAATAGGTCTTCACCTTGCGGTGGAAGTAATCGGAATAATCCTGCGAAGTCTTGCGCTTCAGTTCGAGCGCATTCCAAAGAGCAGTGCGGTTGGATTCCAGGATGGCATTGTTGCGTTCCTCCCATGTGCCGGAATTGGTGCCGGCGGATGCGGTGTAGCCTTCGTAGAATATCCGGGCGTATTTCGCAGTGTCCCCGCCGGTGATGCTGTCGTAGGTCCATATCTTTTCGCGCTCTCCGAAAGGCACTATCTCCACTCCATAGTTATCTTTTGCGAAACGCAGGGTCTCGGAGAACGGCGCCGGGCGGTCCAGACGCGCAGCGATAATGAACTCACCCCCGGCCTGATCGGGGGTCTCAGCCATGAAATGCTTCTTTGCGAGGTCCAGCGCAACGCGCATGGTGGTCTCGTCATCGTCGAAACACACACCTATCCAGTTGAGAGTCTTGAAACGCTCGGCAGGAACTTCTTCCAGAATGTCGATGGTCAGCGGCACCTGTTTTTTGTCTTTGCCCACGAACGCGCCCCATTCCATCAGGAAGCCGCGAATGCCGGATGCGAATGGTTCTGAACCCACGATAACCGTATCCAGACCAGTATTGACATAGCCGAGTCGATGGCCTTGAGAGTCGCGAGCCACCTCCACGCAGCGTACCGGATACAACGCCTCCTCCCGCTTCAGGCTGGATATTGCAAGCGAGGCCGGGTCCACGAGATGCAGCCGCTTATGCGAAATGTCGATAGGCAGAGTGAGTTCGTCTTCGCAGGCGGCGAACCAGACCTGAGCCTTGCCGCGGGCATCCAGCATAAGGGCGGCATTGATGTTGGCCGTGGGGTCTTCAGACAGCAGATAGACGTTCGTCGATTCGAGCGCAAACCAGCGGTTCAGCCTTCGGAGCGCAAGCGTGCCTTTGAGCACGGATGCCCATGGCGCTTCGCGACGCAGTCTGCCGACCAATGGCGATTCGACCCTGATCCCGCGCAGCACGCCGAAAAAGTCCATTTTGCCCTTCGGGCCGTTCGCCGGCGCCGCGTCGTCCAGCACCACGACCAATCCCTTGCCCTTGAGGCTGCGGGCGAGCGCTATCGAACGCGGGTTCACGCCCACGATCAGATGCACGGGCGTGCTGCTGCGGCCTATAGTCTTGAACCATAGCCATATACGGCTTTCGAGTTTGCGCGCGAAAATGTGAATCGCGGCCAGCGATGTGGTCCACACGGCGCAGAGCATGAGACCGTAGAGGATAATGAGGTGCCCGATGTTGCCTTCTCCGAAGAAGAAGTTCGAGACCATTCCGATAGTGTACGCACGGAAAAGGAACAGGTCCAGACCCGTGAGAATGCTCATCACCAGGTGTGGAATGAACACCTTAACGCCGGAATACGCAAACCAGTACAGAGTAATGCCGCTCAGTGCCACCAGCGCCGCGCATAGCCACAAAAGACCCGGCTTGCGGCGAACCACTATCAGTGTAATTATAAAATACACGACGGCCACCGCCGCCACGATCAGTTGCAATGCTAAAGTGTTCATTCTCCCAGAGTGGCGACCATGACGGCCTTGATGGTGTGCATGCGGTTTTCGGCTTCGTCGAAGACGATGCTGGCCGGGCTCTCGAAGACTTCTTCCGTGACTTCGACGCCGTCCATTCCGAATTTCTGATACACTTCCTCTCCGGCCTTGGTCTCGCGGTTGTGATACGACGGCAGGCAGTGCATGAACTTGCAGTCGGGGTTGCCGGTGCGGGCCATCAGGGCAGCGTTGACCTGGTAGGGCTTGAGCATCGCGATGCGCTCTTTCCAGACTTCGTCCGGCTCGCCCATGGACACCCAGATATCCGTGTAGATGAAATCGCAGCCGCGAACGCCCTCATCCACGTCGTCGGTGATGGTGATGCGCGCGCCGGTCTCCTCGGCAACTTTGCGGCACTCGGCCACAAGTTCTGCGGAAGGCTGCAGCGTTTTCGGCGCCACGATGCGCACGTCCATTCCCATTTTCGCTCCGCCGACAAGCAGCGAGTTGCCCATATTGTAGCGGGCGTCGCCGAGATAGGCGTAAGTGACCTGGTTCAGGGGTTTGTTGGAATGCTCCCTCATCGTGAGGAAATCCGCGAGGATCTGGGTCGGGTGGAATTCGTTGGTGAGTCCGTTCCACACGGGAACTCCTGAATACTCTGCGAGTTCCTCCACGGTCTTCTGCGCGAAGCCGCGGTACTCGATGCCGTCGTACATGCGTCCGAGCACGCGGGCCGTGTCTTTCATGGATTCCTTGATGCCGATCTGAGAACCGGTCGGGCCGAGGTAGGTGACATGCGCGCCCTGGTCGTAGGCCGCCACCTCGAAGGAGCAGCGGGTGCGAGTCGAAGTCTTTTCGAAAATGAGCGCGATATTCTTGCCAACGAGAGTTTTGTGCTCACGGCAGGCTTTTTTGTCCGCCTTCAGTTCGGCGGCAAGGTCCAACAGATACTGAATCTCAGCGGGGGAAAAGTCGAGCAGTTTCAGGAAACTGCGGTTTTTAAGATCGATCATATTATTTGGTTATTCTTGTTCCACATGAAGGGTTGCCGAGTTGTCCGGCTTCTGTGATGATGCATTCGCCTCCGCAATTCTGCACGAAGGTAATTCCGGCGCGGACTTTCGGGGCCATGGAGCCCTCGGCGAACTGCCCGTCCGCGAGATACTGCTGCGCATCGGCCAGCGACATAGTGTCCAGCGCGCGCTCGCCCGGCTTGCGGAAGTCCACATAGACCTTCGGCACGTCGGTGAGGATGTAGAATTCGTCGGCCTTCATCTTCACGGCCGCCACGGCGCAGGCGAGATCCTTGTCGATCACCGCCTCCACGCCCGAGCGCCCCTCGCGGCCGGCGACCACCGGAATACCGCCGCCGCCCACAGCCACGACTATGTTGCCCTCGCGGGCCAGCCGCTCGATAAGGTCTATATTGCTGATCGCCAGCGGTTTCGGCGACGCCACGACTTTGCGCCAACCCCTCCCCGCAGGGTCCTCGCGATATGTCGCGCCGTCCCCGGGCTTCTCGGCATAGTATGGTCCTACCGGCTTCGAGGGCTTCTCAAAGGCCGGATCATCGGCCGCGACCTCCACTCGTGTAACGAGCGACACGACTCTGCGGTCCAGCCCGGCGCGGAGCAGGACGCGCTCCATCGCGGTCTCGATGAGGTAAGCGATGGAGCCCTGAGTCTCCGCGCCGCAGAAATCCATCGGCATCGCCTCCAAGCCAAACTGCGCAGAACCGGCTTCGTGGCGCAGCAGAGCGTTGCCCACTTGGGGGCCGTTGCCATGGCCGATTACAAGCCCGCATCCCTGCTCCAGAAGCGGCAGCAGGCAGCGGCATGCTTCCTCCACATTGGCGAGTTGTTCGGCATAGGTGCCTTTCTGGCCCGCCCTCAAAAGCGCGTTCCCTCCGAACGCGACCATCACGAGTTTATTCATCTCTGTATAAGGGAAGGGTGCTGCAACGAAGCAGTCCGCCCATCTTTGAAATTTCACGATAAGGAACGGTCTCCACAGTTATTCCAAAACCCTCGAGCCACGCCTTGAGGCGGGTGAAGTGCTCCTCGACCACCACGATATCCTCTGAGATAGAGAAGATGTTGGAATTCATCCAGTACATTTCCTCCTGCGTCAGTTCGAAAACGTTCGACGGACCGAACAACTCAATCAGATGTCCGGCATCGCGCGGGTTCAAAAAACCTTCCTTATATATAATCGCCTTCCCGCGCCCGACGGGCATAAAGGTGCAGTCCAGATGCAGAATGCCCTCGTACGGATCGGTGTCGCTCTTCCTCAGGTTAAGTGGAATGATGTTCTTATTTGGGAAGATCATCGCCAGGTAGTCCAGCGCCAGCCTGTTAGTGCGCGCGGTCTTCACCTGCGGATAATCCTTGAAGGCATACTGCCCGACGAAAAGATAATCTCCCCAGAGGATCACGTCTCCTCCCTCCACATGGACCGCTTCGGGAAGGTTGTAGATCTGCTTGTAGTGGATTTGGCTGTAGATTTCGTCGTAAGCGTCGATTTCGTCCTGACGGTCGGGGATAATGTTCGAGACAATAATCTTATCATCGATCACAAAGCCCACGTCGCGCGCGAAGATCTGGTTGCAGCCGTCCACGGGAGCGGGGCGGTGCACAATCACTCCATGCTTTTTCAGGACAGCCTCGAAGGCTCCCATCTCGCGGATGATGTCTTCGTCTTTCGGGTAAATGCCCTTAACGGCGGATTCATATGATTTGGCGTCGAAAGTCTGCTCCGGGGTGGGAGCGGGACCATTCGATTCCGGGCGTCCGAGGATAACTTCCCGCAGACGCCCGGTTTCAGATGTTACGTGGATAGTCATACCACGAAGATACGAATTTTTTGCCTAATAGACTTTAATTGATTGCCATTTGGCATCCTCGCTCCGGCGTATCATCACGTCCGGTTTGTAGCGCAGCGAGTTCCAGCCTCCCACCACATTATAAATATAGAGGACTTTGACCTTGTGCAGGCCTTTTTCGAGAGCCAGTTCGATGTCGTGACGGGAAAAACGCTTGACTTCCGATCCGTTGTCGATTGCAAGTTCGCCGTCGATCCACACGCAGTCGGTGTCGGAATTGAAGCGGTAGACTCCTGTCTCCGGAACCTTGAACCAGCCTTCCGCCTCGGCCGCGAAGAACTTGAGGCTGTCCGGCATATTCTTGTTGAATTTCTCCAGGGTGCCGAGATCGCGCATGCTCTCCACGGCGACAGTCTTCCACACTGCGTCAGCGGGAATGGCCGACGGAGACGTGAACCTGCCGTCCAGCCTGCGGGCGCGGAGCGTGAGCGGTCGCGGCCCTCGGGGCCTGCTTGCTCACGCTAACCGTGCGCACGGGCCCGAGTTTGCCGTAGTTGGTTAGGCAGGCGATCTTCAAAGTCGCGCTTTCCGTGAACGTCAGCGCCTCAGTGTATTCGGCGGATTCAGCCGTGGGTTCGCTGCCGTCCAGGGTGTAGACCATCTTCATCGGACGGGTGGTGGTGAACTCCACGCTCGCCTTATCTATGAAAGCGAGGTTGTCGCACGAACCGCCCGGCTGCTCCGGGATGGGGATGTGATAAACCACACCCGCCTTATCCAGTCTCTGACAAGCGGCGTCCATCCTCTCGAGGAAGTCGCCGAAATCTTTGCGCTCAAGCGGTGTCCATGCGATTTCTGCGAGCGCGAATGCGCGCGGGAAGAGCATGTACTCGCGCTTGGCCTCATCGTACATATACTCTGACCAGTTGTTGCACTGGACGCCCATCACATAATCTCCCTTGCCCTGCTTCGCGAGCGATGCGGGCACGGGATCGTAGTTGTAGACCTTTTCGAGAGTGTTGAGGTTGCCTATCGTCACGGGCTCCACCTTGGAGTCGCCCTGGTAGTGGTCGAAATACATGCCGGCGCGGCTGGGGGTCATCACCACGTTGTGATTGGTGGCCGCGGCCTTGATTCCGCCTGATTCGCCTCTCCACGACATCACTGCCGCTCCGTCGCTGAGGCCGCCTTCCAAAATTTCGTCCCAGCCGATGAGTTTTCTGCCGTATTTTGCGAGTATGCCTTCCATCCTTCGTATGGCATAACTCTGGAGTTTTTCCTCTGCAGTGAACTCGTCGTCGGCCTTCAAACCTTCGGATTTGATGCGGGCCTGGCAGACGGGGCAGTGTCTCCATTTAGTCTTCTGACATTCGTCTCCTCCGATGTGGATGTACTCGCTCGGGAAGAGTTCGACAACCTCTTTAATGACATCCTCGAGGAACTCGTAGGTGAAATCCTGACCCGCGCAGAGAACTATGTCCGGCGATCCCCAGATGCAGAAATCGCCCACCTTCTCCTTAGTGCAACTGAGTTCGGGGTACGCCTTGATCGCCGCGTGGGCGTGTCCGGGCATTTCGATTTCAGGCACGACGGTGATGAAACGCTCGGCGGCATAGTTCACCACCTCGCGGATTTCATCCTGAGTGTAGAACCCGCCGTGAACGCTGCCGTCGAATTCGGTGCGCCAGCCGCCCACTTCCGTGAGCATGGGATATTTCTTGATCTCGATACGCCAGCCTTGATCGTCCGTCAGATGCCAATGCAGCACATTAATCTTGTACTGCGCCATCACGTCGATCTGCTTCTTGATGTCCGCGACGCTCATAAAGTGGCGGCAGGGGTCTATGTGCCAGCCGCGCCACTCGAAGCGGGGATAGTCCACTATCTTCACCCGCGGGATGCGGCGGCCTTGCCTGAGTTGGGCGAGAGTCTGTTTGGCGTAGAACAGACCGGCCTCGTCCGAGGCCTCCACGATCACGCGCTTGCCGGTGGCGTCGATGGTATAGCCCTCGGCGGGGATGTTCGCGTCTTTGGTGATGCGGTACACTGTGTTGAACCAAGCGGCGCGCACGGTTCCCTCCGAAACCTCCATCGAAACGGGGCGGGGAATCACGCCGACCTCGGCATTCTCATGAACTCCGGCCAGATCTTCGGCGTGGGCCGAAAGGTTACGGTCCAGCGAATCGGGAGCGGCCTGGCGGACAGTGGCGTTCCAGCCTTCCATGGTGATGGTGGCGGGGCCGAAACCTTCAGGAAGCACGCAGTTGACGGTCTTTTTCTGACCGGGCTGCAGCGAGAAGAAGTTGTCCGACCACATCGCGGCGGGAATGAGTTCGCCATTGGCGTCCTTCGCCTTCAGGATGTTCTGGTAGGCGATAACGTCTGATTTATTGCTCAGCGTGACCTTGTATTTCAGGCCTTTCGCGGTGGTCTTCATCTCCACTTCCGTCTCGGGAAGGGCCGCGACGAACGAAAGGTCCACATAGTCTTTGATAGGGGTCTGGAACCAGTTGGCTTTCTCCCAGACATAGGAGTTATTGCCCTTGGCCACGCAGTAGAAGTTGTCTGCGATTGTATGGTCATGATGGTCGCGGAGCTCAAGAGCCACGAAGCAGGGACCGTCGATTCCGGAGAATACCTTCTGGGGCTCGCGCGGCTTGATGGTGATTTCCTTCTTCTTTTTGCTTATGAGCTTGCTGTCCGGGCCGTAGATCTTCATCACGGCGGTGTACTCGCCTTCGGGCACTACTTCGTCGACCGCCCACACGGAGTGGTCGCCGTAGTCATAGATGAGCTGCACGGGCTCGCAGGCCTTCTGCGTTCCGTAGTAGCCGGCTGTGGGCACGAGATACCAGTCGAACTGCTGCCAGTAGAGCGACGGCCATGCCGAATTAAGCATCCACTGGACTATGCCGGTCGTGCGGGGCACTGCCACACGGAATGCTTCATACATGGAGCGGGTGCCGTCGTAGTCCAGAGCGTGCGCCTTGCGGACGAAGTCCTCGAAACCGGTCGGCTCGCCGTAGAGGCCGGTCATGGCCTTGGTGGCCTCCCTGGGTGTGCTCATGTCGGTGGTGCTGACGGTGCAGTGGAGATCCCAGTTGCGGTCCAGCGGCCACAGGTGCTCTTCGCCCACGATCTTCCGCACGGATTCCGCCTGCGGGATGTTCATTCCTATGCCGGTTTCGGTGTTGAAGCCGTAGTTGCCGCCGTGCTTGGTGTCAAGGTACCAGTATTCTGGACCGACGTACTCGTAGGGGCCGGCCATCTTCACGCCGGACGGGCCGCCGTACTTGCTGGCCAGGCCGCCTGAAGAGCAGATATAGGGACGATATTCCAGCTTATTGTACCATTCCATGTAGGCTTCTTCGAGCCTTTCGTTGGGGATGCGGTCGGAGCCCATTCCCCAGCTAATCACTGAAGGATGGTTGCGCATCCAGAGCAGCTGGTCGTGGAGATACCTGACGGCGAGCGCTTCGGTCTCGGGGGCGTTGATGCAGCCGTATTTGCCCACTTCGGGATAGCCGCAGTAACCCTCCCATTCCCACTGGCAGCTCCAGCCGACCATGGCCATAAGGCCCAGGCTGTCGCAGAGGTCGTAGACGGCTCCGTCTTTGCTCCAGATGTTTTCGAAGCGCACGGAGTTGAGGTTCATGTTGCGGACGAGTTCTAGCTGCTTGAGTGTGCGCTCCTTTGTGTCCTGCATGAAGATGTCGTCCGTCCAGCCGGCGGATTTGATGAGCACCGGTTTGCCGTTGAGTTTGAACAGACGGTGGCCGAATTCGTCGATCTCCGAGTCGATGTCGCGAAGGCCGAAACGCACCTTGCGGCTGTGGGATGCCGGTGCGTCACCCCCGACCTGATCGGGGGTCTTTGCGAACTTCAGGTTCAGCGTGTAAAGCTCCGCCGTGCCGAGGTCGTGGCTCCACCATATGCGGGGATTATCGACGGGCTCCTCAATGCTTACCGTTTTGGTTTCGCCGGGAGCCAATACGACTGTCGTTTCGAATTCTCCGCTGTCGTAGCATCCTTTCAGCGTTCCTTCAACCGCCTTCTGGCTATAGTTGATAAGTGTTGCCTCCGCAATGAATGATGCTTTGGTGAGGTCTTCGGGCTTGACAACGGGCTTTACGAAGACGTCGGCGATGCGCACATCGGGCGTGCTGATCAGTTCAACTTTGCGCCATATACCCATGCTCTCGTCCACGGGGCGGGGATTCCAGTCCACATAGCCGTTGTTGAGGCTCTTCTCCGGGGCCTTGAACACGCGCACTTTGAGGGTGTTTTTGGTCTTCGCGATCTTGGTGATGTCGTATTCGCGGATGCAGAACACGCCGACGGTGGTGTCCGCAGCGGCGATCTGCTTACCGTTGACCCATATGTCTGCGCTGTAGCCTATACCCTCGAAGCGCAGCACATGGTTGAGGCCTTTTTGGGCTTTGAAGGTGGTGGTGAAGATCCACGGCGAGTCGAAGATGCTCTTGTCTATGGAGAAATAGCGGTCCTGTTCGAGGATGTTCTCTCCGAAGACGCCGGCTTCGTTCAGCGCGCCCGCGACCGTGCACGGGACGACTGCGTCGTAGGTGCGCGTGTCGCCCTCGCGCTGCATCTTCCAATGGGTCAGGTCTGAGCCTGAAGGGCTGCAGCAGGCGAACAATGCCACCGCTGCGGCAAGAATGGTTATCAGTTTTTTCATATATGCTTAGAGCATGGCTGCGCCCAGCACAGGGATATCTCCGTCCGGCATGGCGCTTATAGTCAACTTGTCAAGGAATCTGGGGTAGGGGTACATTTCTCTCAGCGTGCGTAAAGTTGCACCCTTGAACAGCTCGAAGGAGTGCGCCACACCGCCGCCGAACACTATGTCGCTCGGATCATAGGCCAGAAGGACATAGGCCAGAAGTTTGCCCAGATGAGTACCGAACTCATCCATCAGCTTGAGCGCCTCCGGGTCTCCCGCGAAGCCCTTGTCGCCGACTTCCTTCGGATTCAGGCCTTTCGAGCAGAAGAACTGTTTGGAGCAGAAGTTTTCGAGTATTCCTCCCTCATAGGGAATGGAACAAAGCTCGCCGGCTCCGCAGTTCACGCCGTTGAAGATCTTTCCGTCGATTATCACGCCGATTCCAGTGCCGGTTCCAAGAGTTACGCCCACTATCACTTTCGCCGGTTTGCCGAGTTTTGCGGCGGCGCCCATCACGAAGCAGTTGGCGTCGTTGTTCACCTTGGTGGGAATCCCGAAAGTCTTCTCCAGCCGCTCTTTCAGGGGTACTACGGTCCACGAAGGAATGTTGGTGGCATCGTAGACTATACCCTTTTCAGCGTCCACGAGGGTGGGTACTCCCACTCCGATTCCGGAGGCTTCGGGGGTGATTATCTGTTTGATGGCATTTTCCAGGTGGACAAGCGTTTCTTCGAGATCCGCTCCCTGGCGGAATGAGGGAACCGTGAGTTTTTTAACGATTTCTTTTCCTTCTACGAGGCCTAGATTGATGGTGGTGCCTCCGATGTCAATACCTAGCAGCATATTATTTGAGTTTTTCAGAGAATTTCGCGAGTTTCGGCGAGGAAAGTATGCGTGAGCAGGCATCCCACCAGCGGGCGGGAAGCACGGCGTGCCAGAAGACCATCGTGCGGGCGAAGGCGCCGGTGAGGTAGCGGGCGCGAGGCCTGCGGGCTTTGACTGCGCGAACTATCGCGCGGGTCACCTTCGAGGGCGACGACAGGAAGTTCGACGAGTATCCGTTATGCAGCACGGCGGCCTCGCGAAGAGCCACTTCTTCATATGCGGTCCCGGCAGAAGACTCCTTCAGGTGCTTGGCGGCGATGATGCCCCAGTCGGTTTTGATTCCGCCCGGCTCGATCAGGACCACGTCGATTCCGAAGGGCTTGACCTCCATCCTCAGCGCATCGGACAGCGCCTCCACTGAGAACTTGGACACATTGTACCACGCCCCGAAATACATTGCGACGCGTCCCGCGACCGAACTAACGTTAATGATGCGGCCAAACCCGCGCTCGCGCATCCCGGGCAGCACCTTTTTGCATAGCGACGCCAGTCCGAACACGTTCACATCTAACTGCCTGCGCGCCTCCTCCATAGACACGTTTTCGATCGCGCCGAAATAGCCGAAGCCCGCGTTGTTGACCAGCACATCGATCTGCCCGGCCGCTGCGAGGCATTCGTCGATCGCCGCCTCGTCGCACACATCGAGCCTCAGCGGCGTCACTCCGAACTCCCTCAGCGGCTCCATCAGTTCCACCCTCCTCGCCGCCGCGAACACGGTGTGCCCCGCCTGCGCCAGCGTCTTGGCCACATCAAATCCTATCCCGCTCGACCCTCCGGTCACGAGTATCCTGTAAGATTTCTTTTTCATACCGTGCAATTTATGCAAAGATACGAAATTAGATCAATCCTATTTCCTTTGCTTTGAGAACAAGTTCGGGCGTGTTCGCCACGTCGAACTTCACGAGAAGTTTCTTGCGGTACCAGTTGATGGTCTCGGGGCTGAGGAACAGCGCCTCGGCAATCTGCTTGGAAGTATAGGCCTTTGCGAGAAGATTCAGAATATCCATCTCGCGGTCTGTCAGTTTCAGGTCTGCCGGCGGGGTAACAGGGGCTACCGCCTCTTCGGGCGGAGTCGAACGCTGTTTGCGTTTGCGGACTGAGATGACTATGACCACGGCGAGTAGCACTACGAATGCGGAGATAATCCACGCGAGCTGCCGTTTCTGCAGCGAGAGCGCTTCTTTGATGTAGTCGAGAACCTCCGCGCGCCACTCCGGACGGTAGTTGTCCTTGGTGGCGTAGTAAGCGTCTGCCTTGCGAAGGAGGGGAAGCGCCTTCCACGCCAGGCCCTTCGCGAGGTACATATGGCCGTAGCCCTTCCAGGCGTCCGCTATCATCAGCGAATCGTCGGCTGCTTCCGCGAAGGACAGCGATTTGTCGTAGGCCTCTTTCGCCTTCGGGAACTCGCGCTGCTCCACCCACGTCTCTCCGATGTTGTGCCACAGCACGCTGTTGCTCTGGTCCCAGCCGTGCTTCTCGAAAAGTTTGCCCGCTTTGTGGTAGTACTCCATCGCACGCGGAATCGAGTCCATAACGTTGTAAAGGTTGCCTATGGTGGCGAGCAGAACCGAGCGCTGGTCGTCGATTTCGACTTCGGAGTAACCGTCAGGATTGGAGAAAGAAGTTGCTCCGGCCTCCATCCTGTCCACACACTCCAGCGCGGAAGTGTAGTAGATAAGCGCGCTGTCCAACTGGTTGAAATGCCAGAAATACTGGCCTATGTGGCGCAGGGCTTCAGAGTTTGCGAGGTCCCATCCCTGCCGGCTGCTGATTTCGAGCGCCTTGCGGGCATAGAACATGAACTTCTCCTGGTTCAGGCTCTGGTAGCCCAGCATAAGGTTACGGTAGTCCATATTCAGATGCGCGAGTTCGGCCTGACTGGCACGGTCCACGGCATCCGGAGTCCAGCGCGCTACCGCCCGTTCGAGCGAGTCCAGATTATGCCCACGGTGGTCGTTATACGCCCGTGAAGGCAGCGCCGCCACCATAAGCGCGGCCGCCGCCACCATTGCGGAATATGTTCTCCTTTTCGGGCTCATTTTTCTCGACAGGAATCGATTACAGATGTAGCAATAATCATCGTTGAGAGTGCTTATTACACCCACCAGGCACCCATTTCCACCATTATTGGTGGTGCTTGGCAGCATAATAGTCGGCACCTTTGTGAATTGGTCGCGCACGACAATAACTAACATTAGTTCAATATGAAGAAAAGATTCATTTCAATGATGGCTGCAGGAGCAATCTTGTTCGCTGTCCCCTCCTGCGACCAGCTCGCCGGACTTCTTGAAGATTCCCAGGAAGAGGAGGAAAACAACCAGGAAAACTCAGAAGAGAACGTTCCGCTCTACACAAACATCAAACTCACCGACACGGATGCAAAGATCACCCTTTCGTTCTCCATGAATTCCGGCAGTTCGAAGTACTACGACGCCGAGTTCGGCTGGGGCTTCACCGGAGGTCTCTGCAAGTACGCCTACCACTCTCTCGACTTCCAGAGCGAGCTGTATGCCCAGGCCTACTATCTCGAATACAAGGACGAAGAGAAAGTCAGCATCTCAGGCAGGAAGATTACCTGGGACGATACTGAGGAATATCTGGACCAGACCCACGACGAAGTCAGCGACTACGCCCAGGCCCTCAAACTCAGCCTCGAAATCACCAACGAACAACTGAATCAACAAGAATAACAGATATGGAAAACAATCATGAAATCTATCAGGCTCCCGACGTTGAAGTCGTGGAAGTCAAATCAGAAGGCGTAGTATGCGCAAGTGGCGGAGATTATCCGGAATGGCCCTCAGAAGGTATTTAAAAGGAATTGAAGAAATGAAAAAGACATTATTGCTTTTATGTATGGCGGTGGGATTGATGTCCTGCACCAGTGAAGGTCTCAATCCAGAGAATGAAAAAGAAAAGAACGAGGGTGTTCCGATGACCTTCAATGTAACGGTTCTTGATACAAAAGCCGACAAGGCAGATTGGGCAAATGGGGATATAATCTATGTGTTCTTCAAAGGTCTTGCAAACAAGTATCTTATTTTGGAATACGACGGCAGCAGCTGGACCAACACCTCTGGCGGCGGCACACTGCTGAGCACCGACTTCGTTGGTCTCTCCGAGTTCAGATTGACCGCCGTCCACTTCCCCGTGGCGGTGGATGTGACCTATTCCAGCTCCAGCTTCCACTTTAAGAGCGGTGGAGACCCCGTGTACAACTATTATTTATTCGATGAAAACAGGATGTATTCGGTAAGCGGTACTACCGTGAACGCCACCCTCTCGATGGGTAAACCCGCTGATATGGTGCAGATTCACGTGGCTGGCATTCAGGGAAGCGTGGGCGACTACACCTTCGGTTGCTCGAAGATCAGGCCTGTTGCCTGCGAAAGTGTTGGCAGCGCTCTCGTTACAATACAAGAAAGCGTGCTGCAGGCTGGTGCCCGTGTGAGCGGCGTTGCCGACAGCGATGGCGGCATCTTCGCCGGACGGCTTGTCTATCCGGGAACCGATAAGGACTACAAGTTCACACTTGCCAGTGACACTCAGATTTACACACTGACCCGTGCCGACAAGGCTCTCACGGCAGGTAAGATGTACAATTTCCCGGCATTAAGTGAGACTGGCGGCTCCAACTGGGCTGTCACCGATGTCTCAGACCTATATGTGGATCTGGGACTGAGCGTGAAGTGGGCAAAGTGTAATTTGGGCGCTGCTTCTGAGACCGGCTATGGTGACTATTTTGCATATGGCGAGACCACCGGAACCAGTGAAGGTAAGACGAATTTCGCGTGGGGCACTTACGCCTGGGGCACCGGAGCTAAAACACTCACAAAGTATTGCTCATCAGCTGGTTACGGAGTTAATGACGGTATTTATACGCTCCTGCCTGAGGATGATGCTGCCTATGCTGCCCTGGGCGGAAAATTCCGAATGCCCACGAGAGTTGAATGCAAAGAATTGGCTGATACGAAGAGCGACGGTAATTACACCTGGACTTGGTCCACGAATTACAAAAGCTCGGGTATTAAAGGTTATGAGGTTAAGAGGAATTCCACCGAGGCCACAATTTTCCTTCCCGCCGCAGGCGAAATGAATGGTTCTTCCACCAGCGGCGTCGCTAGTGAAGGAAGAATACTTTCTTCCAACTATAATACGTCAACACCGAATAATGCATATTACCTTTATTTCTTCTCTGGCTCTGCTAGCGGCGAAAATTACTCTGCCGATCGATGCCGCGGTCGATCAATACGTCCTATATCGGAATAATCTTAGTTGATATTTGATGCTTACCACTTATTATCTGCTCCGCCAGCCCGGCGGGGCAGTTTTATTGTCGGCCTGGGGAAAGATTGCAGGATGAGGGCAAAAAGGCGTTATCCTGCCGCAAAATCGTACAGGATGAGGCCAAAATGCCCTCATCCTGTATTCGGAAGCACCCGCCGGGTTGATTTGTTTTGGGGTGATGGGGTGGTTTTTCGCAGAGGTGCCACACGTGTAGGGGCCTTGGAGGTGCTTTGGGGGCGGGTGAGTGTGTGGCTGGGGGCAATTTTGCCCGTAGCCACACCGTGGGCCCGCTCAGAAGTGTGTCAGGGGCACATGGACGTGTGGCACCTCTGCGAAAGGGGGCAAACCGCATTTGTTTATGCTGTGCCCTTGCTTTTTTCGAAAATAGACTTACCTTTGCAATAACATTAGTATTGATGATCCGCTTCGGCGGAGATTGTTAAGCAATCATCGGGCATTTCAGTCATCTGAAATGCCTTTTGACGTCTAAAAAGGGGCCGATGGAGTACAGCTACACCCTCCTCAACATCACCAAAAACTTAACAATCATACATAATACTAATGAAAACGATGGTTCGAGTGATGGTGTGCTTTGGCTTAGAGTCAGAAGCCACCAAACTTGTAAAAGTAAAGGCGCATGAGCGCCTTTACCGAAACAAGGTTGTAATTGTTCGCTCACATTATCGCCGCGTGTGGATACGCAAATAATGTTTGAGCGATAGTTCCAACAAGGAACTTCTACCCGACCTGACGCCCCTGGGGAGAGCTTCGGCTCTCCCTTTTTTACGCGTCGGCGAAGGTTTTGCCGTCCGACAAAACTACTTGCAACTTGGTGTATTCGGAGTGGAAGTCGTTAACTAGACGGTCCAGGTAGCGGGCGGCTTCGCGCTTGCAGGCGGCGAGGTCGTGAAGGAGGTAATTGCCACAGGTCTCGGGGGTGGTGGCGGGAACAGAAGACTGCTCCAAAATCCACTTAAGACACTCAATAGTCAAACCGCGCATATCCTCGACCGAGTATGTCCCGGTCATCACCACATACATGCCCGTGAGGCAGCCCATGGGCCCGACATACACGACGTCGTCCTTCACTCGGGAATTGCGGAACCAGGTGGCCATCAAGTGCTCCATGCTGTGCATGGCGGCGGGTGCGACGGCGGGTTCCTTGTTGGGCTCGGTGATGCGCAGGTCGAAGGTCGTGAAGCCCTTATCCTGGCGACTGACATAGATGCCTGGCTTCAAACGGGTATGGTCGATGGTGAAACTCTGAATGACTTCCATAGTTCTAACCCTTCTTATTCAATAAATAAATGACTCCGACTATCAGCGCCCCGACAAGGCCGTAGGTAATAATAGCATTTAGCAGACCTTCGTGATTCATTCGCATCCATAGCAGGCCATAATTGAATGCAAACAGCAGCACTCCTCCTGCCAACCCGATCACCAGCCCCCATACCGTTCCGCCGGCATTATTCTTCCAGGTGTTTTCCTTGAACGACTTGACAAGCAGATACATGAAGGGGATGAGCCCGACGATAATCGATATTACCAGCGCTATCATCTTTTTGGTGTGCTGCACGGCCTGGGCCTCTTCGGACTTTCTCTGCGCTTCTTCATAGCGATCCAGCATCTCCCGTTCCTGCGGGGTCATAAGCTGCTCATACATCTTCATGATTTCGTCGTCCTGGGCATAGGCTGACGCGCACAAGACCCCCGATCGGGTAGGGGATGACACACCAAGAAAAGATGACACCATAGTGGCTACAATCAGCCCTATAATCAATATGAATCGTTTCATCTGTACCAGATGGAATTAGGATCGTTATCGTTGTAGACGCGTTTGATGGTTAGGGCCCCCTCGGAGTGAGGCGTTACCAGCTGCGGGCAGCAGCCGACAGCGAGAACAAGTTCGCTAAGGTTCGGACTCTGCACAGCCACGAACTCGAGTTTGTAGTTCGCGCTCAGGTCCACCGTCTTCAGCTCGCTTTCTCCGAGCCAGACTTTGCGCAGATTCGGAAACTTCTTGAGATCTTCGTAGGTCTTCACTTCGAAGATATGGATGCGGTACACAGTTAAATTCAAAACAGTCAGCGAATCGGCCTCGGCCTTCGAAAGCACGCCGTCTTCATTAAAATCACCCGACCTCAGCGCGCAGCGCAGCACCTCCGGGTCGGAGAACTTCAGTTCCTGCGCGAACGCGTTGAAACTGAGCAGCGTCAGGACGGCAATGTATAGGATTTTCTTCATAAACTGATGTGGTTTCTCCACAAAGATAGTTATATTTGAAGAACTATGATTCTGTCGTTCCTGGTAACGCTGCTTTTCCAACTCGCTCCCGCGGTCAAGTGGGAGGCGAAGGTTGATCGCGTGGGGGACGATAAGTGCGAACTGGTCCTGACCGGTAAGGTAGCGGACGGGTATTACATCCACCCCATGGCGGACAAGGCGGTCGGCGTTAGCCTGGAGCTGGCGGAGAACCTGACGCCGCTG
>CAJOHV010000008.1 GCA_905234485.1 uncultured Bacteroidales bacterium
CGCAGAGAAGAAGCGCTGGGACGGCGCCAAGATCAGCGACCCTACCCGCGGAATCAAAGCCAACTGCACCATCCTCTTCACCAAGGACGGCATGCTTCAGGTTTCAGGAAAGGTAATGGGTATCGGCGAGACTCACCTCTGGAAACCGATAAGCGAATAAGCCGATTCCGGCAGCCTGCTTAAGACAGGCGAAAGGAAAGACATAATCTGGAGCCGGCGCGCTTCCTCTTCGGGAATACCCCTGGAACGCATATAGAACATTTCGTCGGCGGACAGATATCCGATGGCAGCCCCGTGGGAGCAGATGACATCGTCAGCGTAGATTTCAAGCTGAGGGTCGGTCTGCACACGGGCGCCTTCGTTTAATAGGAGCGAATTGCACGACTGGTGCGCCTCCGTCTTCTGGGCGTCCGGGGCCACATAGACCAGGCCGTCGAAGCGCACATTCGAGCGTCCGTCCGCTACCCCGCGGAAGAGTTGGTTGGACTTGCAGCCTCCGGCTAAATGGCGGACGTTCATCCGTATATCCACCGTCTCCGCGTCTGCGCAGACGAAGATGCCGGCCAAGTCGAGTTCGGCGCCGGGGCCCGTGAGATCCACCGTGAGATCGAGGGCGGAATCCACGCGCGACGGGAAGACGAAGGTAGCCCGCAACGACTCCCCCGCCCCCAGCGTGATGCGCTGCGGAACCTCATCCCGTCCTATTACGTACAACCTATCCATCGATTCCTTCGAATCCTTCGGCTTCGATCCGGTCTGCCAGTTCCCTGCCGCCCGTGCGAACGATACGTCCTTCTTTCAGCACGTGCACCACGTCGGGAACTATGTATTCCAAAAGTTTATGATAATGGGTGATTATGATCGCTGAAGTCTGCGGCGTCTTCAATGAATTCACCCCTTCGGCCACTATCTTCAGCGCGTCCACATCCAGGCCGCTGTCCGTCTCGTCCAGGATGGAAAGAACGGGATCCAGCATGGCCATCTGGAATATTTCGCCGCGCTTTTTCTCTCCGCCCGAAAAGCCCACGTTGACTTCGCGCTTGGCGAACTCCGGCTTCATTTTCAGCAGGGCCATCTTCTGCTTAATCAGCGCCAAAAACTCCGCTGCGCTGAGTTCTGGCAGGCCGGCCGCCTTTCGCCGTGCTTGCACGGCTGCCTTCAGGAAGTTGGTCATGCTCACGCCCGGGATCTCGATCGGATACTGGAAACTCAGGAACAGCCCCGCCCATGAACGCTCCTCCGGGGTCATGGCGAGCAGGTCGCGACCCGCGAAACTGACGCTGCCGGCGGTGACTTCGTAGCCCGGGCGGCCAGTGAGCACGGCGCTGAGCGTGGACTTGCCCGCGCCGTTGGGGCCCATCACTGCGTGGACCTCGCCGCGGCGGATCTGCAAATCTACCCCATGGAGTATTTCTTTGCCTTCGACACTGGCGTGGAGGCCTTTGATATCTAACAATACTTCGTTCATAATCATCCGATTGATCCCTCGAGGGATACCGACAAAAGTTTCTGTGCCTCAATGGCGAATTCCATGGGCAGACGCTGGAGAACTTCCTTAGCGTAGCCGTTCACTATCAGTCCCACTGCCTCCTCGGGCGGGATGCCGCGCTGGTTGCAGTAAAAGAGTTGGTCTTCGCTGATTTTAGAGGTGGTGGCTTCGTGCTCCACGATAGCCTTGGGGCAGGAGTTCTGAATTACCGGGAAAGTGTGCGCGCCGCAGAGTGAGCCTATGAGCAGCGAGTCGCACTGCGAATAGTTGCGAGCCCCCGCGGCGCCGGGGTTCATGCGCACCAGGCCGCGGTAGGAGTTCTGGCTATGGCCGGCGCTGATACCCTTGCTGATGATGCGGCTCTTCGTGTTGCGGCCGAGGTGTATCATCTTGGTGCCCGTGTCGGCCTGCTGATAGTTATTGGTGAGGGCCACGGAGTAGAACTCCGAAGCGCTGTTATCTCCCTTCAGAATAGTGGACGGGTATTTCCAGGTGATGGCGGACCCAGTCTCCACCTGCGTCCAACTGAGGTGCGAGCCTTCGCCCTTGCAGATGCCGCGCTTGGTGACGAGATTCAGGATGCCGCCGCGGCCCTGATCGTCGCCTGGATACCAGTTCTGGACGGTGCTATAACGCACGTCCGCCCCGGCCTCCACGACGATCTCCACCACCGCGGCGTGCAGCTGATGCTCGTCGCGCATCGGCGCGGTGCAGCCCTCCATATAGGAAACCTGCGAACCTTCGTCCGCCACGATGAGCGTGCGCTCGAACTGCCCAGTGCCGCTCGCGTTGATGCGGAAGTAACTGGACAGGTCCATGGGGCATTTCACTCCCTTGGGTATGTAGCAGAACGAACCGTCGGAGAAAACTGCGCTGTTAAGGGCGGCGTAGAAGTTATCGCCAGACGGCACCACGGTGGCCAGATACTTGCGCACGAGTTCCGGATGCTCGCGGACCGCCTCGGAGAACGAGCAGAAGATAATGCCCTTTTCCGCGAGCGCCTTGCGGAAGGTGGTGGTGACGCTGACGCTGTCGAAGACCGCGTCCACGGCCACCTTCGACTTCACCCCCGCGAGCACTTCCCTCTCGCTGATAGGGATACCGAGTTTGTCGAAGGTCTCCTGCAGTTTCGGGTCTATCTCCTTCGGGCGGTCGGCGTCCTTTTTCGGAGCGGCGTAATAGATTATGTCCTGGAAATCTATTTCAGGCAGTTTGAGATGCCCCCAGGTGGGAGGCGTCATCTTCTGCCATTTGCGGAACGCGTCCAGACGGAACTCCAGCAGCCACTGCGGCTCCTGCTTGATAGCAGAAATCTGACGGATGATCTGCTCGGAGAGGCCTTTCGGCACATACTCCTGCTCGACATCCGTCACGAAGCCCTCCTTGTACTGCTTGGAGGTAATATCTACTAACTTCTCGTCCATCAGGGCGCAAATATAACTCTATTCCGGGAACTGTTTGACTTTAAGAGGTGAATTTACTCCCAATGTCTCCCAGGCGGCATCGGCGCCGGTTTTGACCTTATTCCAGTACTGGTGGTTCGCGATATGCACGAGGTCGAAGACCATACAGCCGGATGTCCTCTCCAGGCACATCTGCACCGCAGTTGCAACTTTGTACTTATCCTGAGCCACCGAGATGGTTCCCCAGAAGGGGCAGTCGCCCTTGAGTATCTGGGTGCAGCGCTGAATGCAATATTCCACCGAATCGGAGCCGCCGTCCATCGCATACACGTTGCTGCAATATGCGCCCAGCTGGAAATAATCCAGCAGGTCGGCATAGCCCGTAGTGTGATAGGTATTCGTCGCCCACCAATTGCTATCCACGGTGGTGTACCTGTTGCTGCCCCAGTTCTGGCCGGTAGCCGGCAGAGGATACCAATAAGCGGCCCACACGGAAAGGTCCGCATCGGGGCGAACCGCCTTCAGGGCCTCGCGACTCTCCGCAATCACGTCGTGAATAACCTTCGAACGCCATTCTATCCACTGGTTGTAGAGAGGTCCGGGAGTGTAATCACCCCTGGCCTTGTCTGGAGATTTGTAATAGTAAATATCAGACGGCCAGTTCTCCACGCTCTTCCCGATATACTCTTCGAAGCGGGCGCGAGAGTAATCTGAGAAGTCGCTGTTCGCGTCCATATAGCGGCAATAGTCCAGCACAAAGCCATCCAGGGCCGCATACTTCGGATTGGAGAACATCTCCGTGAGCATCCTCTTGATGTATTCCACAGTCTTGGGATGGCAGGGATTGATCGCCCCGAACTGTCCCGTTTCACTAATCTTATGAAGTCCGTCCGGCAGCCACTCCACACACTCGATTTCCTTGAAATAATCGTCATCGAACAGCGCACCGTAGCGGCGGGCGTTCTCTCCCATCACCATCACCGAAGCGGAGGCCTCGACTCTCATTCCGAATTCTTTCGCGACCTGGAGGATATATTCCAAATAGTCATAGTCCCTTTCCACTGTCTGGCCGCCCAGGGTCACGCACGGCTGAAGGAATTCACTCTCATAGAGGGCTTGACCGTTGCCGGGTTTGACTCCCACCACTATGCCGTTGAATCCACTTTCGCGGGCCTTCTTGATGGTGGACCTGATGTCCTTCTTCTTTGCAAAACGCTGGAAGTTGGCCGATGCGTCGATCCACATCACGAGCGGCTTCTCCCGCACGGTGTCGCCAGGAGCGATATAATTCGGATCGACCTCAACTGTGTCCACAGGATCAACTGTGGTGGTGTCGACCTGGGGTATGGTATCGTTGGGGTTCACATCATTGGGACCCGGCTTCGAGTTGGGATCCACGCAGCCGCACAGCAGCGCCAGCGCGAATATGGAACAGACTATCTTTTTTTGCATTCTTTTTCAGCACGTTTAATTCCCCTTTTCAGGGCATCCCACGCCTCCGGCTTTCCGAAGGTGTGGCACATATCGAAGGCCATCATGCCGTCCGACTGAGTCAGGCAGACGTAAGCGGCGTCGGCGAGGTCGATGGGATTGCAAATCTGGAACGAACCGACCATCTTGCAGACGCCTGCCACATCGCGGTTCGAGCGCATCATCGCGTACTCCATGGACTCGAGGTCGTTCAGGCCCCACACCCTTTCGAGGTAGGCGCCCGTCATAAACACGTCCAGTTCTTCGGCCATGCCGGTCTCCCCATAATCGGGCGCTGCCCAGTCGTCCAGATAATCCTCATAATATCGAGCGGTCTTGGAGGCCCAGTTCTGGCCGTTGCCATAGAGGGCGTGCAGCCAACTACCGGCCCAGTATTCCAATTCCACGGACGGGTAATTCTCGTCCTTCCAGGCTTTAACCTTCGCGACGAAGTCCGTGATTATCTGCGAGCGGAACTTCCACCACTGTTTGTAGTACTTGCCAGGCACGCGGCGTCCGGCGGCATCGTAAGAGAAGACGTCTTCAGGCCAGTGCTCCAGCGGTTCGCCCACATACTTTTCGAAGGCCTTGCGAGTCTCCGGCGAGAAGTCCGCCTGAGCGGACGGGAAGCGGCAGTAGTCCAGCGCGAAGCCGTCCAGGTCGCAACTCTCGAAGATAGTTTTGATGTTCTGCATCGCTATCTCCTGAGCCTGCGGAAGCAGCGGATTCATAAACGCCGCCACCTCACGGGGCATATCCTCTATCTTCTTGAAGCCCTCCGGCGTGTACATCACGCAGGTCAGCCTCTCGATAGCAGGGTCATCATAGACAAGGCCCCTGTGCCAGTAAGGCGAGCCGGCCGGGAAGATGGTGGCCGCGATGGAGACTTTCATCCCGCGCTTGTGCGCCTCTTCCACGAACATCTGAACATTGTCCAGATAAATGATTCCGTCGCAGCCGCGGACATCGAGCACTGCCCAGTTGAAACCGGTGTCCTTGCACTTGTCCAGATAGAAGGCGACGGAATCCCTTGTGGACAGCCTTTTGTGGTTATCGATGGCCATCCACATATACTTGGGCTTCTCTGCGCAAGGCGCGCAGGAAGCCACAAGTAATATGGCGCAGGCAATAGCCTGCAGCAATTTTTTCATCCTTTACAGAACCTCAGTGGTGATGTCGTAAGCCACGACCACCTTGGACTGAGCGGCATAGACGATATGTCCGGTGCGTGTGGCAGGATCGAAGACATATGCGCAGCAAGGAGCGCAGGAAGCCGCGCCCTCGATGATGTCGGTCGGAAGGAGGTAGTTGGCCATGGACTCGTCCACTTCATCGGTCTTCTCGTCATCCTCGACAAGGTCAGTAGCCTTCTGGACGGTGATCCAGTTGCAAGGCCATGAACTCGAGCAGGCGATTATGTACTTCTGTCCGTTGTAAATGAATGCGCGGACGTGGCCGGTCGAATAGTTGCCATAACCGAAGTGACCGCCCTGAGCGTGCCAGGGATCGCCCCAGTTGACTATTCCGTTGAGACCCACCTCTTCAGCGGCACCGTTTACGAAAGCGGTAAGACCTTCGTTGTAGACATAGAATGCAGCGGAGGCGTTTCCTGACTCGCCATACTCAGCGGCGGCGAGGGAATCCCACACTACGAATCCATCCTCAGGGTCACCCGAGAAGAAGGAGAGTTGCTGACCCCAGCAACCGTCGTTGCACGGGTGCTCGATCATAGGACCATACCAGGTGCAGGCGGGATCGCCGTTGTCCTTGAAGTACTTGCCGCCTTTGTACACGAGCACATGGTGCATCTGAGGAGGAGCGGTGACGCCGGTGCGGAAGTTCAGGACGAAGTCGCCCTTCACATCACCCGCGACTGACATATACATGCACTGATACTCCACGGGGCCGTAAATCTTGGTCGGAGCCTTGTCCCAGCCGTCCAGCCAGCCATAGACCTCGGACATGCAACCCACCGATTCGTCGGCGTGAGTTCCTTCGTAGGAGATGATGGCCACGAGCACACCGTTGACGTCGTTGGTCACGGCTGCGAGTTGGTTGGTGGCCTTGATCTCACCGTCGCCGTAGACCACGAGTCCTGGGATGCCTTCGGTGTTGAGTTTACCCACATAGGTACCCTCGAGGTCGAAGACCTGAAGGTCTGCATAGGCAAACTTATCGATGGCGCAGAAGCCTAGACCGCAGTCGAAGTTAGGCTTGTCGCCGAGGTCGTGCATTTCGCCGTAGGTCTTCTCCCACACCTTGGTGCACTTCTCGGAAACCTCTGCGAGAGCGAGGAAGGCAGTGTACTTGGTGTTGCTCTCTCCGTCCTCAGCGGTGACGGTGAAGACCACTCCACCCTCGACTGTGTAGTCAATAGCAGCGGTGGGGTCAGGGCTGATGGTCGCCTTGTCGGAAATGGTGGCGACTGCGGTGGCAGACTTCAAGGCGTCAAACTGATACTTGAAGTAGGTGACCTCGATGGTCTTGTCAGACTGATCGATAAAAGCTTCGATGGTTTCTCCGTCTACTGTAACCACGAAAGAGGTGAGTTTGCACTCAGAACTCTTGGCCTTAGGCTCGGGATCTTTCCCGTTGTTAGGCTCGTCTTCGGGATTACAACTAGCAAGCGCGCCGATGAAGGCGAGCGCCGCAAAAAAGAATTTTGTTGCTTTCATTGTGATTAGTTTTATGGTTGTTATTTCTCGTATTTGGCTGTGAGGTGATAGTCTTTGGTGGTTCCCGTCATCTTGGCGGTCACTGTCAGATCTATTCCCTCGGTGATATCGTGAATTCCATACAGGGTCCTGTCCACGTCTTTTCCGCCCTCTTTAGTGACCTTCACATAGGCGTCGAAGCCGACATTAGCCCTGAGTTTTACTGCATCCAGATCGATGTCCTTACGTTTGTCCTTGCTGATGGTGAATGCTATCGTGCCTTCATCCTGTTTGATTACACCGGGGAAAGTAACCGTTTTCTCCTTGCCGGTGGCGTCTTTCTGGGTGGAGCAGATATACATGGCGCTGATGGTGGCGTCGTCGTGGACGAAGTCGGCGTCCGGCTTGGCGCAGGAGTTTGCTCCGAGAGCCAGGACCGCAATGGCAATTATGCTTAATATCCTTTTCATACTTCTTCCTTTTTTACCATCCCGGATTCTGGTCCGACTGGTTGATTGCATTGTTGTTGTTGATTTCCGTCAGAGGAATAGCGAAGGCGTAGTAACTGTCCAGGAAAGTGTGGATCTTTCCGGTGCCGTCGCAACTCACCTTCTTGTACTCGAGCGTGCCGTCGGTCTTCTTGGTGATCCAGCAGCCGTGGAAATTCTTGCCGTTGATCACATCCACGGCGTCTTTCCAGCGACGGAGATCCCAGAAGCGCTGGCCCTCGCCCGCGAGTTCGACCATACGCTCGTGCTTGATATCCTTCATCGCGGTGTCCAGGTCCGCTCCGGTCTTGTCCGGCATATGGACCCTGCCGCGTATGCGGTTCAGTTCGTTATAGGAATTCACGAAGTCGCCCTTCTGAGCGTAGGCCTCGGCCTTGTTCAGCACCACCTCGCCGAAGCGCATCACGATTGCGAAGTGGTCGCTGCCGTACTTCTCCCAGCCGGTCTGGTTTTCGGTGATAAACTTCTTCAGGTAGTAACCCGTGACTGTGGAGCCGGCGGCGCCGGAGATGTTGAATTCCACTATCTTGTCCAGACCGTCCTTGAACACGCTGGTGTCCGCGCTCACGAAAGTCTCGATCTTGCGTCCTTCCCAGTCGGCTCCGTTGTAAAGGATGCTGGAGTAGAAACGGGGATCGCGGTTGGCGTAGGGATCCACTCCGGTGTTGTAGCAAAGCGTGTCGAAAGGAGTTCCGTCGGCCATTTCATAACTGTCCACGAGTTCGGACGTGGGCCCGAAGACGGCATAGACATTGGCTCCGGGGTGCTTGCCTCCCTGGGCTCCGTCGCCCAGCGGGCGGAAGAACACATCTGCCCTGTGCGTGAGTTTGTTCTGCACGAACTCGAAGGTGAGCAGATGCTCGGGGCTGTCGATGTCCGCAAAGATGTTGTAGCGCGCCGCCGTAGGCCTCGCAGGAGTCAGCCGCCTCGATGGCTACGTCCCAACGCTCGGCATAGAGAGCCGCTGACGACAGGAGGCCCCAGGCGAATGCGCGCGTGATGCGGCCGCGGGGCACAGGTTCTCCGTTGCTTTGTTTAAGCCTTATATTGCTGCCGGCGAAACGGAGGTCCTGCTCAATGAAGTCCCACACTTTGGCCGGGGTCGCCAGCGCTTTGTCGTTCTGCTCGGGGCCGTCTACCGCGTCGCGGATAATGCACTTGCCGTAGATCTTCATCAAACGGAAGTAGATGAAGGCGCGGATGCAGCGCATCTCAGCAGAGCGGGTGGTCGCATAATCATCGCTGATCTTGGGTCCATAGACGGGAGCGTCCCTCAGGAATTCGTTGCACCTGCGGATGCGGGTGTAGGAGTCGCTCCAGCACTCGAACACACCGGCGCTCGTGTTGGGGAAAGTTCCCTGGAGCAGGGCGTTGTTGTAGTGGTGATTGTACTGGTTCCAGGAGTTGGACTTGATGAGATCCGAATAGGCGTCCCAGAACAGGGATTGGTTGCTGTCGCCGCCCACCGTACCGTTATTCTCCTTGATTATGCTGTAGAGGCCAAGGAGGTACTGGTCGGCACTGCTCTCGCTGGACCAGACGGTCGAGACTGAGTAGCGGTCGGAAGGATCGATATCGAGGGCTTCGTTAATCCAATCGGTGCAGGCGGTCATTG
The DNA here is from genome assembly GCA_905234485.1 of uncultured Bacteroidales bacterium. GTDB lineage: Bacteria > Bacteroidota > Bacteroidia > Bacteroidales > UBA932 > Cryptobacteroides. The sequence goes on from CAJOHV010000008.1 coordinate 9,141, forward strand.
TCAGCGCCGCTGCGATTGCGAGGATTGTTCTAATCTTTTTCATTTTCGTTCCTCCCATTTTAGAATGTTACTTTAGCTCCAAGGCTGACCGTCCTCTGCTGAGGATAGTAGCCGTTGTTGATACCCGGATTCTCGGGGTCGATGTACTTGAACGCCGAGATAGTCAGAAGGTTCGTTCCCGCGAGGAAAACGCGGCAGGCAGTTATCGGGGTCTTGGCAAACCACTTCGAAGGGAAGTCGTAGGCCAGCTGCGCGTTCTTCACACGGAGATAACTACCGTCGCGCACCCACCAGTCGGAGAGCCATGCGTTGTTGGCATTCGTGCTGGACGAGAGCCTTGGATAATGCGCGCCCGTGTTCTCCGGAGTCCAGGCATCCTCCACCAGATAGCGGAGGGTGTTGCCGCCGCCGTAGAAGGCGCGGGTGTACATGGTGTTGTCCATGTTGCCGTTGGACCAGGTTCCGCAGAGGACGTAGTTGCAAAGGGTCGCACCCTGCATGAGAACGCTGAGCGAGATGTTCTTGTAGGCCACGTCGAAGTTCATCGAGAAGGTCATTTCAGGAGTGCTCGAGCGGCCGATCTTCACGAAGTCTTCAGTGCTGCTGATCTTGCCGTCGCCGTTGACATCCTGGTACTTGATGGCACCAAGTTCGTTCCAGCCGGTCGGTGCGTTCGGGGCCTGGTCGACTTCCTCCTGAGTCTGGTAGAGACCGAGGGCGTGGAAGCCGTAGTAGGAGCCCATAGGCTGGCCGAGCTGAGCGCGATAGGACGGGTAGGAATCCGACAGACGTCTGGAGATAAGCCTGTTGCGGGACCATCCAAGGATGCCAGTCACGGTGTAGCTCCATCCGTTGGCGAACGCGTCGCCCCAGCTGACCGTCATATCGAAACCTTTGTTGTCCACGGCGCCGGTGTTCATCCACACGGGGTTGTTGCCGCCGAGCGAAGGAGCATAGAAGCCGGTGTCGTCGTACTCAAGGATCCTGGAGGTGTACTTGTAGAACACGTCCAATTCCATCGAGAGGCGGTTGCCGAAGAACCTGGCTTCGTAACCCACGTTGTAGGTGTTGGTGCGCGACCAGGTCAGATTGTCGTACACATAGTTGGACGTGTAGTAAATCGAATAGGGCGAGCCGTCGATGTAAAGGGTGGTGTTCGGCGAAGTCGAACGATATGTCTGCATATACAGATACGCCTCAGTGTCGTCGCGACCGAGGATACCTGCCGATGCGCGGAGTTTCAGGAAGTTCAGCCACGAGGAGGCGTCTTCCATAAAGTCTTCTTCCGTCATCACCCAACCGAGCGCCAGCGAAGGGAAATAACCCCAGCGGTGCTCGGGGTCGAACTTGTACGACGCGTCGGCGCGAAGGGTCGCCTCGGCAAGATACTTCTTGTCGTAGGCGTAACTGATGCGCCCTGCGGCGCCGAAGCGACCGGAATCGCTGTAACCGCCAGAAGCCGCGGTCGAAGGGAATTTCTGACCGTGGTTAAGGTCGATCGGAGAGCCCTCGGCAAAGCCGGTTTTGTAACCGGTGATGGTGTCGCCGTGATAAATGTACCTCTCCATAAAGAACAGCGCGGAGATATGGTTCTTTCCGAAGTCGTGGTCGTAGGAGAATTGAGGGCGGACAGTCATATTGTAGCCCATCGAGTGCGACTTATTGAAGTTGCTCTCCCCGATGCCCAGCGAGGTCTTCTGGTCCACCTGATCAGTGGTCACGCTGTAGGAATATAGTTGGAAACTCTCCAGATAATTGCGGTTGAGCGTGTAATCGAAGTTGTACGCCAGGTTCACTCCGGCTTTCAGGCCCTTGAGTATTTCGAGCCCGAGGGCGCCGAAATCATACTCGAGGTTCGAGCGGACCTCCGCCATCCATCTCTGCTCACTCTGGAAGCCCGTGTTGAGGGCGGCAAGCGGGGTGTAGGTGTAAGTTCCGTTCGTAAAGCCGAGAGGCAAGCCATTGTACTCCGAGGCGATGATAGGAATCGCGTAGCAGGCCTGGCGCAGAGGAGAGAACTCGCCCTGCCAGGTGCCGCTGCTCGAACGCATGCTGAGGCCCGGCCACAGCCTGTCCGTGTTCGCCGCGGAAACGTTGATATTGTAACGCAGGCCCTTGGAGAGTTGCGCGTCGATGTTCGCGCGGATGTTGTAGCGCTCCATCGAGGTGTTCTTCAGGATACCCTGCTGGTTCATATAACCCACCGAAGTGAAGTAGCGGAACTTGTCAGTGCCACCGCTCGCGGAGAGGTTATGCTGACGCGTGAGACCGAAATCGTTGTAGATCAACGCCCAGTTGTCCACCTCGCCGTAGATGCCGCGCTCTTTGAGGCTGGCGATACGCTCGGGGGTCCAGTAAGGGGTCTGGTTGTCCATCTCGCGGGCTTTGTTGTGCCAGTAGATGTACTCTTCAGCGTTCAGCAAGTCAGGAATGACGGTGTTAGTGTCGAACGAAGCAGAGCCGTCGTAGACTATCTGCGCCTTGCCGCGGGTGCCGCTTTTGGTGGTGACGAGGATAACGCCGTTGGCGCCTCGCACACCATAAATAGCGGCTGTGGCGGCATCCTTGAGGATGGAAACCGTCTCGATGTCGTTAGGGTTAAGGTAAGTCATCGAGCGCTCCACGCCGTCCACCAGGATCAGAGGCGCCGAGTCGTTGAAGGTGCTGGTTCCGCGGACGAGCAGCGAGGCGGCGTCTCCGCCCGGGATACCCGTGGTCTGCACGGCGGTGACGCCCGCAAGGCGGCCCGTGAGCATCGTGCTGACATTCGTGTTAGGCGCCTTCAGGAGGTCTTTGCTGCCGACCTGCGAGACAGAACCCACCACGAATTCCTTTTTCTGGGTTCCATAGCCCACCACGAGCACTTCCTGGAGAACATTTTCGTCTTCTTCCAGCGTGACGTCGATTTTGCTGCGGTTGCCGACCCTGATTTCCTGCTCCTTATAGCCCATAAGGCTGTAGACCAGGACTGCGTCCGGACCGGCCACCGTGATGAAATAACTTCCGTCGGCATCGGTCATGGTGCCGCTTCCGGCATTTCCTTTCACGAAGACTATGACTCCCGGTTCCGGGCCTGCCGAACTGGTCACCTTGCCCGTCACCTGCACCTGCGCGAACGCCTGCGCGGAGAAGAGCAAAAGAGCCATCGCGGCCAGAAGTCGGAGTCCAAGTCTGTGATGGTTAGTGTTGTTCATTATTACTTAGGTTAGTTTTAATGCGTAAAGTTACCAATTATTCTCGTAATTTCTATCTTTGTGGTGTATACCACAATTGTTGCGATGAAACATTTTTATCTGACAACGCTCGCCGCGGCTTTATTGCTCGCTTTCGGTTGCACTCCTCATGACACACCTCAGGGTCCTCAAACCCCTGAGAACCCGGCAGATACGACCGCCAATCAGGTGCCCGCAGACAGCACCCAGCAGACTCCTCCGGAGCCCGATCCACGCTGGAACTGGGTGGACGGCTACCCCGTGGGCGTGAGCGTGACACCGTTCACGGAGAACTTCACTGACGGCAACGCCTGCAAAGGTTTCATCGCCACTCTCGATTTCGCCGCGAACCCCAACCTCCAGTTCAACTGTCGCAAGTCGAGCAAAAAGAAGGGACCTTCCGCCTTCTTCAAGGAGACTGAAGAGACCGACGGCGTGCCGTGCCTCGCGACCAACGGCGGCTATTTCGCCGGCACCACTTCGGTGAGCCTGGTCGCGCACGACGGCAAATTCACCGTGGCGGCTTATCGCGTCTTCAACTGGCCCAGCGACGAGAACGCCCAACTCACTATGTACCCCGTCCGCTCCGCCCTCGGCCAGATGAAAGACGGTTCGTTCCAGATTCAATGGGCCTACTGCACCTCACCGGGCGCCAGGACGCACACCGTCTTCCCTTCGTGGCTGGACAACAACGAACAGACCCAGACCTTCATGTCCGAGCCGCCCACAGCCGACTATTGCGAGGGCACGTGGACGTGGGAGCCTTGGGAGGCGATGGGCGGCGGCCCGCGTCTGGTTAAGGACGGCGTTGACATCTCCACCGACGCATATTGGGGCGAGTGCCTCGATGCCGGAGGAACGGCGGCGTTCGGACGGCATCCCCGCACGGGCGCCGGCATCACCGCGGACGGCAAACTGATCCTGATCGTGTGCGACGGACGCGGTTCGGGCGGCAGCAAAGGCTACACCCTCGCCGAACTGGCCGCGAAATTCATCTCGCTCGGCTGCACGGATGCAATGAACTTCGACGGCGGAGGCTCTTCCTGCATGGTCGGAGCCGGCGGTGAAATCCTCAACAACCCCAGCGACGGAAACGAGCGCATCGTCTCCTCCGCGATAGTCATTTCAGAAATCCCACACAAATGAAACGAATCTTCCTATTGCTCGCAGCGGCAACCTTAGTGCTTTCCTGCGGACCGGAAAACATAACAGGCAGGCGTGAGAGTCCGCATAATCCGGCGGACAGCACCGTTCAGCAGAACCCCGCGGACACGACTCAGACGCCCGTGGATCCGCCCGTAGACCCGGGAGATCCGGTGGAACAGTGGGAGCCGGACGAGACCGGGCAGACCGCCGTTTCCAACTCGGTCACCGTGCCCGCAGCATACGCGGACTACACCCGCATCGCGCTCAAGAGCAGCATCACGAAGGTGCAGCCGATGACCGGAATCGTGCTTTGGGCGCCCTACTCCTCGCATCCGGACGACATGGCGCTCGAGTACTCGTATATGGAGTACAACAAAATCTGCAAGAAGAAGGACGTGTTCGACTGGACTGCGCTGGACAATCTGCTCGAGGGCATCGCTTCCCGCGGACACCAGGCAGTGATTCGTTTCTACTATGTCTACCCCGGAAAGAAGTGTACAGTGCCGGACTACATAAAGGAACTTTCAAACTATAACGAGACTTCCGGAAAGAGCGAGGGACGCACGACCACCTTCCCCGACTGGAGTTGCGAAGAACTGCAGCGCTTCCATCTCGAATTCTACCGCAGGATGGCGGAGCGCTACGACAACGACCCGCGCCTCGCTTTCGTGGAGACCGGTTTCGGACTGTGGGCAGAGTATCACATCTATTCAGGCCCGTTCACTATGGGAAAGACCTTCCCCTCGAAAGCCTTCCAGGCCGAGTTTATGCGCGGGATGGCGCAGTGGTTCAAGTACACTACCTGGAGCATCTCTATCGACTCCGCAGACAATAAGTATGGTCCGTTCCAGTACGACAACAAACTCCTCAAACTGCGTTTCGGCAATTTCGACGATTCGTTTATGTGCGAGGACCACGACGACTACAACTACCGCGGCTGGCAGTTCTTCGGCAGGGAGCGCTACAAAACCGCTCCGTTCGGAGGAGAATTCAGTTACTTCGAGACCTACGACCAGAAGCACTGTCTGGACAAGGCCGGAATGTATGGCCGCAAGTTCGAAGACGAGGTGGCGAAGTACCATATGACCTTCATTATCGGCAACGACCAGCCCGGATATCAGTCGTGGGACCGCATACGCGAGGCTTCTCTGTCTATGGGCTACAAATTCTGCATCAGGGACTACCGTATCAAGGGCAATAAGGCGGCGCTGCTGGTGGCCAACATCGGTGTCGCGCCCATCTACCGCAAGGCTTATCTGGCGGTGGGCGGAGTCCGTTCCGAGTACAATCTTCAGAATCTGATGCCGAACAAGGAAATATGGGTGGAGATCGAGGCCCCGGGACTGTCTGCGAGCAGCGTTCCCACCATCGAATGCGACCACCTGGTCAAAGGCCAGAAGATCTGCTTCGAGGCGGATATCACATCAGAATAAGCGCTCTACAATATTCTGCAGCACATCGGGCTTGTTGGTGGTGATGAAATCCGCCCCGAGCCCGATTGCGCGCATCATTTCCGACGGCGAATCCACAGTCCAGATGTTCACCAGCATTCCCATCGAATGCGCCCTGTCAAAGAGCGAAGGGTTCGAGAACAGATATGTGTAGGCGAAATCGGCGCAGTTGATGCCTTTCTCAAGCATTCCTTCCAAATTGCTGGTGGAAGTCAGGTAACCAACGATGGAGCCTGGCTTTTGCGCTGCGATTGCGGTGCAGACTCCCCAGTCGAAACTTATGTAGTCCACATAGTCCGCAAGGCCGGCTTCATCCACCTCTTTCAGCATCTCCAGCGTGCAGTCCAGATTGCGCTGATCTGAGGAATGCGACTTGATTTCTATCACGAGACGAGTGGCGGTGTTCTTCGCGAACTGCTCCAAATACTGGCGGAAGGTGGGCAGAGGCTCACCGTTGGAGAGGGTGACACCGGCCAGATCCGCCGCCGTGCAGTTCTGAATCGTTTTACCACTGATCACTCCGTCGTGGTTGACGAAGAGTTCGCCGTCAGTCGTCATCCACACGTCCATTTCGGAGCCATAGAAGCCACCGTCCTGGGCGGCCTTGAGGGCGGCGATGGAGTTTTCGGGGCGGCCGGAGCCGTGGAAGCCGCGATGCGCGACCACCTTCGGGGCGAAGAGTTCACGCGGGGAGTCGGAGACGGTCAGACGGGCTGAGCCGATGGGAGCGGATTCCGCCCCCCGGACGGCAAATATCTTGTAGTCGCCGCTTTTGAATGATTCGGGGATGGTAACGAGCGCCCTGTCCGAAAGGATTTCCGTCACACAGTCGAAAGTTTCGTCGCCTTCGAGACGAATTTTGTCACCTGTGACTAAACCGTCGGCCGCAATCGTGTAAACACTATTGATTTTTACCTCGCATTCGGAGAAAAACAGCACATTGGACAACTTGATGGAAGGGGCCTGGAAATTCTTCGGGGCCTTCTCCCACAGTTTCGCCGCCTGAGCGTCTGTCAGCGCTTCGCTATAGACACGGGCGATCACCACATCGCCGTTCCACGCCGACTGGCAGGACGCTCCGGACGGGTCGCCGCCCACGCAGAACCAGTTGGACGCCGCTCCGTTGGGAAAATTCAGCGTCCCGGCTGCAGCCACGGTGTTTTTCAGTTCGCCGTTGACATAGATTCTGGCTTTGCCGGCCTCCTTGTCCCAAACGCCCACTACGTGGTAGTACTTCCCCACCTCGGGCACCACCCCGCTTCGGCACCACCTCCAGTTCTTCTCGCCCTGGTTGGTGGTGTTCGGGAGGAAGGTTATCTCGCGTCCGCGTGACTGGTCGGTGATGAGAAAACCCGTTCCGCCCGCTTCCATAGACGAAAACATCTTGATTTCGCCCACGTCTCGCGGGTCCTCGCCCAGCATAAACAGCACCTCCATCGAATGGCCGCTGGCGAGGGCGTTTTTGAAGGATGTGTTGCTGTAGTAGGAGTATTTGTAGAAGCCTTCGTCCACGATTCCGCCCAGGCTGTTGAAGAAACGAGCCACATTGCGCTCGGCGGAACCGTTATAGTAGGTCATCATGTTGACGCCCAACTTCGAATCTATCCAGAGAGAGTTTTTCGAACCGTCGTGGGCCTTGCCGTCGTCGTCGAACACGAAATCCAGCATCAGCGCTTCCTCCAGCGAGAGCGCCACCGAATCCACCACGGGAACAGGCTCGACCGCGGTCGTGTCCTTCTGTTCTTCATTAGGGTCGTCGGGGGTCACGGGCTCGTCCGGTTTGGGAGAGCAGGCCGCGATCAGCGCGAGCGCAAGGAGGATGGAACGGATTTTCATAAGAACTGTTCGAAGAATTCAGGGAAGGATTTCTTTACGCAATCGGTGTCATCGATGACGATCGGTTCGGCGGCGGCGATGCTGGCGATCTTCAGAACCATGGCCATACGATGGTCGCGGTGCGCCGTGTACTGGCCGCCCTTAAGCAGCCGGCCGTTCAGGATGCGCGATGCGAGCGTCTCGCCCACGACCGAGAGGATGTCGCCTTCGATCCAGGCTTTCACGCCCATTTGCGTGAGCATTTCCACTATCGCGGTAGCGCGGTCGGTCTCTTTATTGCGCAGCCTGGACACTCCGGCGATGGTGCTCGTGCCGGAGCAGAACGCCGCCAGCAGGCTCACTATCGGGAAGATGTCCGGCGCCTGGCTGAGGTCGAAGTCGAAAGCCTCGAGCGGGCCCTTCTTCACACACACCACGTCTTCGTCGTAGGCCACTGCCGCGCCGGCCTCCACCAGCACGTCGAGTATGGAGATGTCCGCCTGAAGCGACGAGGTGTCCAGGCCCGCTATCTCCACGCTGCCGAAAAGCGCGCCGCCCACGAGGAAGTTCGCCGCCGCGCTCCAGTCGCCTTCGAGCCTGATGTCGGAGGCTTTATAGCTCTGCCCACCGTCGATGGTGAAATTGATGCCGGTGCAATAACTCCAGTCCTGCTGCGCGAGCATCTCGGCGTTGCCTTCGAGTTGCGCCCCGGCCTTGATGCCGAAGCGTCTCAGGACATCGAGCGTGATAAACATATACGGGATGCTCTTCGGTTCGCCCACATAGACTTTCGAGTCTTTTGCATTCAACGGGAGCGCCATCAGCACGCCCGAGACGAGTTGCGAGCCCGGTTTGCCCGGAAGGTCGGCCGTGCCCGCGATAAGTTCGCCTTTCACCGTGAGGGGAACGAAGATTTCCTTGCTCTCGCGCGGCTGTTCGTTGCGCAGGATCACGCCGAAGGCCGCCATAATGTCGGAGGCCGAGGCGAGGGGGCGCTTGAGCAGGGTTCCGCGACCCTCGATGCTGACGGGGCAACCGTTGATCTGCGCGAGGATGGGTATCATCAGGCGGGCGAGGATGCCGGATTCGCCGGCGCAGATCTTCTCGACCGCGAGTTTTTCTTTGATCGGGCCAAGGCCCTCAATGGTCAGCGTGCTGCCTTTGCGGGTGACCTTCGCGCCGAGGGTCCGTGCTACCTTCACGGCCGATTCGGAGTCGTCGCAGGGGGTGTAGTTCTCGAGGTGCGAGGTGCCCTCGGCGAGGGCCGCGGCGATTATCGCCCGCTGGGCGAAGCTCTTCGAGCTCGGCACGGCGAAATCGCCGCGGTAGAGGCCGAGGAAGTCGCCGTAGACCTTCTGGTGCATTTCTTCCAGAGGGATCTGCCCGTCGGCCGCGGGTTCGTCAAGTGCTCCGTAGGAGAACGGGGCTCCGAGTTTCAGACAGTCGATTCTGGTGTTTTGACCTTGAGCGCCCATCGCGAAGGCGATGAGCCTCGTGCGAGGATAGTCCTGACCTTCCGGCGCCGCGGAAGTATAGAGTGCTTCTACCTGGTCGCAGTCTTTCTGTGCGCTTGCGGTTGTGACTATTTTCGCCACGTCCGCGCCGTAGCGGAAGCAACGCGCAGCCACTTGCTGGAGATATTCCAGGTCGGGGGTTTTCTCGAAGTCGTGGTATGATCTGATGAGTTCCGTGCCTGTCTTGTGGCAGAGTTTCTGGAAATACTTGCTGATGTTCACAGGCGCCGCGAGGTCTACATCCACATAGCGCGCTCCAGCCTCCACAGCCTGCGACATTTTTCTGAGCGCTTTCTCCCACGCCATGTTGAATTCCTTCAGGCTGGGCGCGCCGGCCACTCTGTATGTGGCGATGAGAGGTTTTTCGCTCCCGCCAAAGAGTTCTTTGATTTCTTCTTCGCTGAGTTCGCAGAGGTCCAGGCGGATTTCCGCCATCTCCACGAACGGGTCATCGAGGATAGGAAGTATTTCCTGATATGTCTTATGCTGTATTGTTGTGCAGATCATGCTTGTATCATAAGGTCTTTGAGACGGCGTTTCTTCAGGACCGGCTTGCCGATTTCCTTGAGGTAGACGAAATCTATCTTGTCGCCTTCGATCTTTTTGTCGTTGCCTATCGCGGGCAGAAGTTCTTCAGCTTTTGCGGGGAGTTGTGTCGGCAGACCGCACGACTCCAGGTCCTTTGCGAGTTTTGCCGCGAAGCCATGCTCGGCTATGTCCTCAATCTCCGATAGCCTCGCCGCCGCGACCATGCCTATCGAGACCGCCTCGCCGTGGCTGAAGTTCGCGATGGTGATTTCGTTGCCTTTGGTCATCGAGGTGCCGGCGCTTTGCCACCACTCTATCGCGTGGCCGTAGGTGTGTCCCAGGTTCAGGAGATGACGCTTGTCCCTGTCGAAGAGATCTTTCTTCACGGCCTTCTCCTTGAGTTTTGCCGCGGCTTTGGAGAGTTCGATTATCTCCGGAACCGCCGCGTCGATTGCCTCCTGAGTGTAGCCGGAACCATTGACCAGGGAGAACAGGCGGACAGCCTTGTCGTAGAGTTCCGGATCGAAAAGCAGGAAGGTCTTGATGAGTTCGGCCGAGCCGGATTTCCATTCTCTCGGGCTAAGTGTCTTGAGCGGTTCGGGAAGGATGTGCACCTTCTGGGGAAGGGTTATCGTTCCGACCGCGTTTTTCATACCGTCAAGGTTCACACCGGTCTTTCCTCCTATCGCCGCGTCGACCTGGGCCAGTAAGGTCGTAGGCACATATTCTACTGGCAGGCCCCTCTTGTAGAGGGCGCCCGCAAGGCCGACGACGTCAGTGGTCACGCCGCCTCCGACGGCGACCAGCGTCGCGCCCTTATCCGCGCCGTTAGCGAGCAGCCAACTGCATATCGCCTGCACCGTCGCAAGAGATTTATCCTCTTCAGTGGCGACTATTGCCATCTTATCCTTCACCTCGCAGTACCCCTCTTTCTCCCACTTCGCCGCAAGTTTCCCCGCGAACTCCTCCACCGCCAGGTCGTAAACTATGTATGCCTGTTTTTTCATAAAAGCGAAAATAACCATAAAATTTGAATAATCGCGATTTTGCCTTACCTTTGCCATCGAATCCGGATGGAGTCTCGCGGTGTTGCTGCACCTTACTCTTCTCCGAATCCTACCAGCCCGAATGGCGGAATTGGTAGACGCGCTGGACTCAAAATCCAGTGTCCCTTAAAGACGTGCCGGTTCGATCCCGGCTTTGGGCACACAAAAAAGCATCGCTTCCCGCGATGCTTTTTTCGTGCCCGGGGCAAACCGTTTTTGTCCACATTACCCTACCTCGAATGAGGGGGGGGCGTACCATCTCAAACTCCCCTGCGTCGGGCTTCGCCCTCCATAATCTCCCCGCACCGAACGGTGCTCCTTTCTCGTGCTTGGGGCGCCTCTGATTCCGGCGGGTTTTCGCTACTATTTCCCGCGGAAACGCTCATTTTCTCTCATTCGGCGAGATTTTAGGCTGTTTTTCCGCCGGGATGTGCGTTTCCGCCAAGATGAAGCCAAGGCACCCCTCTCAGACGCCCTTCTGACTGGGGTCTCTCGGTTTCATGCCCCGAAATCAGCCCATGAAGCCAGCCCACCACGTCCACAATGCCTTCTGGGGCATCCTATCTGGTTTCATCTTGGCGAAAAAACAATCAATTCCCGCATTTTAGCCAGACAGCGCCACTGCACGAAATCACCAACACTGCCCAGAAGTGGCTGCGGGGCATTCGCCGGGACGGGAGTGGGACGCGAAGGCTTGGACAAACGGGCGTCGCACTCGTGAAAGTTGGCGGGAAGGCTAGCCTTCCTCGCCGCAGTTTCCGGCTCCGCCCCTCTCTAGAGTATTTGATTCGAACGCAGAAAGGAGATACCGATTCGAGCGGAAACTCACGCCCTGAGCGATTAGGGGCGGCATACCTTTATTCAACGTCTTCTGCCGGGCTACCGCCCAGGCCCAAAAACCGCAGGTGGCAAGTTGATGCGAGCTCGGCGACGCGCGGACCGGAAGATTACCCGTTCAGTTTCTGCTCGATTTTGTTGAGGGTGTCGAAGAATCTGCCCGTGGCGACGGCGGGACCCATGAGAAGAAGACCGAAAGTGTTCCAGCCGAACATATGCCACCAGGAGGTGTAAGGGCCCTCGATGCCGAGGGCAATTGCTTTCGTCTTCAGCTCCCGGGCAATACGCGACATCCACACGAGAGGATAGATGAATAGCGTGGGGATGCCAAGCAGATACGCGATCCAATAGCGCTGAGTCTTGCGCCCGAGGATATAGTCCAACTCATCCTGCAATCCGCCCAGCGGCATATAGAACAGGAAGAAAAGCCCGGCGGTGAAGAAATCGATAAAGCCGAGCCAGAATCCTGGCCTATGTGTGTGTTTAAACCTCACTGTTTTAATAATATCGGATAAGCCTCAACTGCGTCTCGGAAAGTGAGGCCGGCGTTCTCGCGGAGCCAGCTTTGGAATTCCACCTTGAAACGGAATGACGGGCCAAGGTACTGCACAAAGAATGCGCGCAGGTCCTGAGAACATACAATATTGGGAGCGATGACGTCGTCCAGGGACTCCGGCACCTGGCGGTTGACAGCACTTCTTTTGGCCTTCGACTTGCCGGACATCAGTTCCGGCAGCGTTGCCCTGATAATATCCACGAGATAGTCGCGGTCATCCACATTCGTAATGTAGAAATGCTCCCGGGCGCTGGGATAGGGCGGACGGAGAACGACTTCGTCCAGAACAGCCTCCCCGGCATCGGTCATCTTGATGTAGAGATTGTTGTCACAGATAAGGCCGAAGAGCACACCATTGCAATAAATACAATAGTCCCCCATCATCTTCTTGACGGCGATTTCACCGGCACCGGCGCACTGGTCCATTATGTATTGAACAAAGTCGGAATTGCAAGCCATTATTTTTCAATCAGTTCGTGGAAGAGTTCCCAGAGGGATGGGTCCTTGCGGAGGGCGTCGACCGGGAAGAAGGATAAGCCATCGGCGTTCTCATAGAGGAATTCGAAGGCCTCTTCGATCGGGCAGCCGGCGGAGATTGAGCCGTAGACTATGTTGTCCGAACCCACGAGACGGCGGGCGCGGGCAAGGTCGAACTCCATGGACTCGGGGTCGTCGGGGCCATAGACCCGCGGGCGATAGGTGCCCAGTTCGAAGTAGTCCACGAGATCCGCTATGCCGGTGGAAGCATAGTCGTCGGCCGCCCAGGGGTAGTCCATAGGTTCAGCGGTGCCGGGCGAGCACCAGTTCTGGCCGGTCGTGTACAGGGCCTGCCACCAGCCGGCGCCCCAATAGCGAAGGGCCGTTCGGGGCGAGACGCGGTCTACGATCTCGCGCACCTCGCGGACGTAGCCCTGAATCACGGACGAGCGCCACTTGATCCACTGCTTGTACAGCGGGCCGGGCACGATATCGTCAGGGTCGGCTGACGCGAAGGTGAAGATGTCCGCCGGGAAATGCTCAACCGGCCGGCCGAGCCACTGCTCGAACGCGCTGCGTGAATAATCAGAAAAGTCGCAGTTGATATTGTTATAGCGGCAGTAGTCCAGTTGGAAGCCGTCGGGCTTATACTTCCTCAACAGTTCCTCAATATACCCCAGCACGAAGTCGTGCACTTCCGGGTGCGAAGGGTTCATGAAGCAGAACACGCCCGGCCGGCGGTCTTCGCGGATGTCGCGCAGGCCGTCCGGGAGATACTCCACGCAGAACCAGCCGTCTTTAGTGCTGTCGCGGAAGGCTGGCCCGTCGTCCAGTTGCCATGCCCCCAGCGGGAACACGGCGCAGGTCAGCGAAACCTTCAGCCCGCGCTTGCGCCCCTCGCGCAGGAACACCCCGGCGTAGTCCCAGTCTTCGTGGGCATGCGGCCGCGTCTTCATGGTGCGCATAGGCTCGAGGTACGAACTCTCGAACTCGCAGTAGCCCACGACCGGCTTCACGTCCACCTTGATTGAGTTGAAGCCCGCCCACGCGATGGTGTCCAGCAGACCGCAGACCGCCTCCGGCGTGGGATAACGGTCCCATAGCCCGTCCGCCGGTATGGACACGACTATCTCCTTCTCCGCCGGCTTCGCGCACGAACACAGAAGCAGGCAGGAAAGCAAGATGACGATGTGCTTCATCTAGAAATATTAATCTCCGTAGGGATTGGCTTCATCCCATTCTTTCAGGATGTAGCCGTGCTTATGCTCGCAGTGGTCGTGGATCCAGGTCTTATGCTCCTCGGGCTGCGCGTTCCACCACGCAGAGCACGCCGGATACTGATATTCCGCCTCTTTCGGCTCCACGCCGGTGTATTTCTTTATGCCCTTCTTGGCTACCCTTTCCTTCTGTGCCACAGAAAGTGACGTCCACCAAAGATTCAAATCGTCGTGTTTCATATCCATCGTATTACCCGGACAAAATTAATCAATTTTTGTTAGTTGCTCAAATAGCGCAGTATCTCTGCAGGATATCCCGCAGAGATACGGAATAGTTTTACCGTTGCAGAAGGTCGGCGAGGACGAGGGCGGCGACGGATTCGACGATGACGGGGCAGCGGCGGGCGAAGCACACGTCGTGCCTGCCGCTGACGGTCAGCGTCTCTTCGGCTTCGGTCTCGAAATTCCAGGTCATCTGTGGCTTGCTGACGGACGACGTCGGTTTGAAGGCGACGCGGAACACGACGGGGGCGCCGTTAGTCAGGCCACCGTTGATGCCGCCGGCGCCGTTCTTCGCAGGACGTCCGTCCGGGCCGAAGGGATCGTTGTGTTCGGATCCCTTCATTGCTGCGGCTTTGAATCCGTCGCCGAATTCGATTCCACGGACACCAGGGATTGCGAATATGGCGTGGGAGATCATCGATTCAACGCTGTCCCAGAAGGGTTCGCCAACTCCGATGGGAAGGTTTTCGATGACGCATTCCACGACTCCGCCGAGAGAATCCCCCTCTTTCGCCGCTTGCGCGATCAGCTCTTCCCACTTCGAAGGGTCTTCACTACCGCCAAGAGCGACTAGTTGTGACGAAAATTTTATCCCATCCAGGACCTTCTTCGCCACAACACCAGCAGCCACGAGCGGCAGAGTGAGCCTTCCGGCGAAATGGCCGCCGCCACGCGGGTCGTTGTTGCCGTCGAACTTGATTGCGGCAACGAAGTCCGCGTGGCCGGGGCGCGGAGTCGCCGCGAACTGGGCATAGTCTTCCGGGCGCACGTTCGCGTTCTCGAAAACTATCGCCAGCGGAGAACCTGTCGTGTGACCGTTGAACACCCCGCTCAGAATCTGCGGCTTGTCCGCCTCCTTGCGTGCAGTCATGCCGAGTGCTCCAAGACCGTCGGCCTTTCCTTCCGCGCCAGGAGACCTCCTGGCTATGTCCTCCGCAAAGTCCTCTTCGCAGAGTTCAATTCCTGCCGGCACTCCGTCCAGCACGACACCGACAACCGGTCCGTGCGACTCGCCGAACACCGTCACCCTGAAACTATGTCCAAAACTATTCATAAAAATAAATATCATGTCCGAGATGAATGCCTATTCCCTCGTTTGTTCTCGCCAACATGAAGCCAGACAATATGGCCCAGAGTATCTTCTGAGATGCATGTTCTGGCTTCATGGGTCGATTTCGGCCTGTCAAGCCAGAGGACATCTCCCACAATAGGTTCTGAGGCAGGTCAGCTGGCTTCATGTTGGCAGAACCTTCAAACACCACGGGCCTCGCGCAGCAAGCGGCCGAATTCGGCGACATCGCGGCAGACGAGGTCGGGTTTCGAGCCGGCGGGGGCGTTGGCGACATCCTCGAGGGTGGATTCGCCGCTGAGGACGAGCACGCCCACGGCGCCGGCGTTGCGGGCCATCGCGATATCGGTGTACAGTCGGTCGCCCACCATCGCGATCTGCGATGGCTCCAGGCCCAGCCGGCGCTCGATCCCGGCGAGCATCTGCGGGTCGGGCTTTCCGAGCACTATGTCGGGCTTACGGCCGGTCGCGTGCTCGATGCACTTGCAGATGGACCCGCAGTCGACCAAAACGGTCGGCTGATCCGTCGGGCAAACCCTATCCGGATTCGTCGCCAGATACGGCAGCCCTTGCTTAACCCACCACGCAGCGCGACACAACCTCGAATACTGCAAAGTCATGTCGAATGCCGCCACAACTATATCCGGAACATCATCCGGCGAATCTGCGCACGACACAAACCCCGCCTCCTCAAACTGCGAAATCATCGAAGGCGTTCCCAACAAAAACAACCTCTTCGCTGACGGAAACTCCGCGTGGATGTAATCGATCATCGCGATGGTGGTCGTGTACATCTGCTCCTCTGTGCACGGAATCTCCATCTTCTGCAACTTCGCCATATAATCCGCCAACGACTTCGACGGGTTATTCGTCAAAAACGAATACGTAATCCCCATCTCCCTCAACCCCGCCAAAAAGTCTAGAGTAAAAGGAAACCTAGTGTTGCTCAAATAGATGGTTCCATCCATATCGAGCGCCACATGCTTTATTCTTGATAGGTCAATTGCCATAAAAAACAATAATCTTAACCAGGAGAAGTCTCGTTCGGAATGACAATCTCCGCGATGGTTGGCGGTCTCCGGCGGACGTGTCCACCCCCGGACACGGGCAGGGGGTAGGCGTCCGTCCTAGACAAGTTATCGCGAAGCGATGACGAAGGATAGGATGGAAGGGGCCGGAGGGAGCAAAGCGACCGGAGTTCCGCCGGAGACTGCCAACCTCGCGGCCCCTACCTCATTACCACAGCTTCAGGAACACCTCGATTGCTTGGTATTCGGCCATGCCGAGGGCATCGTAGTGCTTGGCGGTGCCTTCGGTGCGCTCCTCGGCCCTCTGCCAGAACTCGCGGGGATCATCGCCCGGGAACGGGACGATATCCTTCTGCGAGAGATGGTGATAGATCGAGTGCCTCTTCTCCACGACTTCGTCCGGACTCAGCGGAACGGCCATATCCACACGGCCGAGTTCCCACTCCATCCACGCGCCGCGGTAGAGCCACACATGAGTGCCGGCAATCCAGCCGACCTTCTCCTCGCGAAGCTGATCGAGCGCCTCGAGCGCGCACTCCGTGCAGACGCGGTGCGTACCGTGCGGGTCGGCAAGGTCGCCGGCCATAAACACCATATCCGGCTTAAGTTCATTGAGCAAAGCCTTGATGATGTCCACATCCGCCTGCGAGCGCGGGAGTTTCTTGATGCCGCCGGACTCGTAGAACGGGAGGTTCAGGAAGTGAGCGTGAGAGTAATCCAGGCCGAAGGAATGGACGGCGCCCTTCGCCTCGGAGCGGCGGATAGCGGCCTTGATGTCAAGCAGCGCGCGCGGTTCGGGCTCGCCCGGGACCTTGGAGGCCACGAGTTTCAGAACCTCGTCCACGCGGTCGCCGAAGCCCAGTTCGCGCGCGGCGTCCATATGCTGGACGACCACGTCGTCGTGGACGGCAACGTTGCCGGAGGTCTCATAGGCCACATGGACGTTGTGTCCCTGATGCGCCAAACGGATGAAGGTACCACCCATCGAGATCACATCGTCGTCAGGGTGCGGCGAGAAGATCAGCACGGTCTTCGGGAAGGGCTTCGAAGCCACGGGGCGGGTAGAATCGTCCGCATTGGGCTTGCCGCCCGGCCAGCCGGAGATGGTGTGCTGAAGGTCGTTGAACACCTTGATATTGATCTGGTCATACGGACCGAACTTCTCCACGAGTTCGCCCAAAGAGTTCTGAAGATAGTCCTGATATGAGAGTTTCAGGATAGGCTTCTGCAACTTATCGCACAGCCAGATGACCGCCTTGCGGATGAACTTAGGAGTCCACTCACAGGGGCCGATGCACCACGGCGCGACCATCCTAATAAGGTTGGCGCCAGAATTCTCATCCACATAGAGTTTCACATTCTCGTGCATCTGGAAGAAAGAAGCCGGGTAGTCCGGATCGATCTTCTTCTCCACTATCTTCTGCACCATCGCGGCCTTGTCCTCGCCCCAGGCCATAAGGATGACCTTGGATGCGGACATCATGGTGGAGATACCCATCGTGATAGCCTGCGAAGGAGTGTGCTGGATGTCACCGTTGAAGTTCGAGGCCTGACGCTTGCGCGACTGGTAAGGCAGAAGGACCACACGGGTGCGGCTTCCGCGATCAGTCCAGGACTCGTTGAATCCCACCTGGCCCTGCTCGCCAACGCCGATCACAAGGAGATCCAGTTCACGTGCGGCTTTGTCGAACTTGGCGCAGTAGTCGGAAATCTTCTCCTCGGGAACCGTACCGTCAGGAATATGGATATTCTCCTTCTTCACGTCGATATGATCAAGCAGTTCGGAGCGCAGACGATGGTTGCGGCTCTGCATGGCATTCGGAGCGACGGGATAGTACTCGTCCACGGAGAACACCTCAACGTTCGCGAAGGAAACCTCGCCGTTGGCGCAGGCCCTCTGAAGGTCGTTGTAGAGAGGCAGAGGCGAATTGCCGGTGGTGAGACCGAGTTTGAACAAAGGTTTATCTTTGGTGGGCTTGAACGCCTTGATAGCGGCTATCACTTCGTCCGCCACCATCTGGCTCGCCACATAGGGAGTCTCAAGAATCTCAGTGTATATTCTTTCTTTGCTGTGAAGGATGTCTTTCGGAAGGCCTTTCTCAATCAGGCCGCCATCCTTGGGGAGTGAAAAGTGTTTCATTGCTTAAAAATTCTTTCCTGCTTTGAGTTCCTTAACCTTCATTTCCTTGAGAAGAGCGCGGCAGTCCTCGGGACGGTTGGTGGTGATGTAGTCCACACCCATCTCGATCATCTTGCGCATATCCTCTTTCTTATCCACGGTCCACACATTCACGCTCATACCGTTGGCGCGAGCCTGCGTGTACCAGTCCGGCTTCTGATAAAGCGTACCGAAATAGGTGTCCACGCCGTTAATACCGTTTGCAAAGAAAGCGTTAGGATCGTTGTCAGAGCCCAGATACTGCACGATGAAGCCAGGGCACTTCTGCACGAACATCTTGCACTCATTCATCGAGAACGAGATGAAGATCACCTGCTTCGGGTCGAACAGACCTGCGGCCTTGAGCGCCTCGATGCTCTTGTCCACGGCTAGTTCCTCGTACGCCTCGAGATGGGGCTTGAGTTCGAACACCAGGCGGCATTTCTTATTCTTCTTGAACTGCTTCAGATACTCTGCGAGAGTGGGGATCTTCTCGCCGTTGGGCAGTTTCACGCCCGCGAACTCGGCCGCGTCGTGCTCGATGAACTTCATGCCCGCGACAGCGTCGTCGTGGAACACCATCATCTCACCGTCCCTGGTCATGTTCACGTCGAACTCGCTGCCCCAGAAGCCACCTTTCTGAGCGGCCTTGAGGGAAGCGATAGAGTTATGGGAGTTGCCGCCCGCCTCGCACTGCCAGTAGCCGCGGTGCGCGACGATAGCCACCTGCCTCTTCTTTGCAGAAAGCGGCAGCACACAAAGGAGCGCGAGAGCGCAAATGATTATCTTCTTCATAGGTCTAGAGTTTTTCTGCTGCCTCCACAGCCTTGAAATACTTATAGGAATTGACTTTCAGTTCGCCCACCGAAGCCTCGTCGGCCACGATGATGCCGTTTTCGTGCGTCTGCAGCGCGGACACCGTGCACATATGGCTATACGGTCCCTCGACTGCGTCTTTGATTGCGCGGGCCTTCTTCGGTCCGAAGGCCAGAATCACGACCTCACGAGCGCCGGTGACGGTCGCCACGCCCACGGAGAGCGCCTGCTTGGGCACCAGGTTCATGTCGCCGCCGAAGAAGCGGCTGTTCACGATGCGCGTGTCTTCGGTCAGAGTGACCACGCGGGTGTGCGACGACAGCGGGGAGAACGGCTCGTTGAACGCGATATGGCCGTCTTCGCCGATTCCGCCGAGGAACAGGTCGAATCCGCCCGCGGCCGCGATGGCCTTCTCATAGGCTGCGCACTCGGCGTCCAGATCCGGAGCGTTGCCGTTGAGGATATGGATGTTCTCTGCCGGCTCGTCGATCTGGTCGAACAGATACTTGTGCATGAATGAATGGTAACTCTCGGGATGATTCTCCGGCAGACCGACATACTCGTCCATATTGAACGAAATGACGTTCTTGAAGGAAACCTCTCCCGCCTTCACCATCCTGATGAGTTCTGCGTAGGTCTCGATGGGGGTTGAACCCGTGCAGAGGCCAATCACGAACGGCTCGTCCGTGCGGGCCTTCTTCTCGTTGATCTTCGCTGCGATGTGGTGGGCCGCCCAGAGCGAGCCCTCCTTGCTTGACTGTTTGATAATAACCTTCATAGCCTATTTGTTTTTGTATGATAATCTAAGGGTATGGACCACCGCCGTGTCTGTGTCGATGTCCATATTGACGTTCTCTTCCAGATATTTAAGTTCGAACGAGTGCTCGCCCGAAGTCAGATCCACCTTCACGCTGTTGGTCCAGCCTGTCTCGTCCCAATCGGTTCCCCTCTGCGGCATCACGATCGAATCCACGCGCTTGCCGTCGATATAGAGCGAACGCGTCGCGCACTTCTGGTGGGTGCTGAGGTCGCCGTTGCCGTTGGAGTAGTTGAAGTCGATCCAATAGGTGCCGGTCGTGGGGGCAATCAGGACCACCTTGAGTTGGGAACCGCGCCTCGAGCCGATTGTAGCCTCGCACGGGATGGTGATGTCGTTCAGGCCGACCCTCACCGGCTCGCTCATGAAGGAGTGCGTGCCGCCTATCGTCTTCGCGATCACCACATACTCGCCCGGCTCAGCCGCATCGAACGAGGTCCCGTCCGTCTCGGCCACCTTCGCGCCGTCGAGCAGCACGTTGTAGCCCACAGCGCCGTCCACAGCCGCCCACGAAAGGGTGAAGCCTTCGCAGCGCACGCGCGGGAAGTCGATGTCGAACTGCACCGGCTGCACGGTAACCTTGTCCGGAGCGGCGTAGTAGTCGCTGCCCATCACGATCTGAACGCTATGCTCGCCCGTGAGCGTGTTAGGCACGAACGGTTCGGCAGGCTGACCGTCGAGCAGGAACGATTCGATTATCGAGCCCTCGCCCGTGACGCTGACATTGAGCGTCATCGAGCGGTATTTAAGGCCGCTGAGGGAGCGGGCCCCCTCCATGGAGACGGGCACTACCGGCGCGAACCGGATGCCGTCCGTTTCGTAGTTTATGCCGAGCAGCGCGCTGCGGGTCAGGCCTATGTAGCCGGCTATGCTCCACAGTTGGCGCGGCGAATCGAGCGCGGTGTGCAGGCTGCCGTCGGAGGCGACCATGTTCTCCATGTTCGAGCCGAAGACGGCGGCGGCGCGGGCGTTCGAGCCCAGCGCGTGCAGCAACGCGGCGCGGTTGCCCGCCTTGGCCGCCGCTTGCCCATAGAAGGACGTGACGAAGGGCCAGATGCCGTTGTTGTGGTAGGCGCTGTCGCGCGCGGCGATCTGGGGCGAGAAGACCGTGGGGCCGTAAGGCGCCACCGGCATCTTCTCAAGGATCGCCGCCGCCTTCGGCGCATCAGCGATGTCCCAGAGGATGCAGAGGGCCTCGCCGAGAGTCTCGCTGCGGGGGCTAAGCACGCGGGAATTGCGGCCGTAGATATACTGCGCATAATAGCCCTTATCTTCCATCCAGAAGTAAGTGTTGATGGCGTCCTTCAAGGCCTGCGCCTGAGCGGCGAACTTCTTCGCGTCGCTCTTGTGGTTGAGTTTTTCGCCCATCTTCGCCAGCACGTCCAGTGCGCGGTAGAAGACGGCGTTCGTGCCGAGGCATTCGCTCTCGGCTATGTCCACAGGCTGCATCCAACTCGGATAACTCTGCTGGCGCCAGTCGATGAACGAGGATTCGCCGCGATAGAGGCCGGTGGCGGGGTTGTAGGCAGTCACGCGGTCGGCCTCGAGGCTACGGCGTATGATATGGTAGACCTGCCTGAGCCAGGCGTCGCTGCCGGTTTCGAGGTAGATTTCCCATGCGGCCGCGGCCCAGACCTCACGGTCCGTGCTGCAAGGCCACGATCCGCCGGTGCCGGTGTCCTGGATGATGCGGTTCTTCTTGTCCACCTTGCGGAGGAGGCAGGCCTTCATTCCTTCGGGATCCACGTGGGCCAGCGAAAGGATGGCGCTGTAGGACATGTCGCGTGTCCACACTCCAGCCCAGTACTGGCCGGTGCGGTAGGTGCCGTCCTTCTCTTTGTCCATTGTCAGTTCGTGAACGGCGAGGTCATAGAGATAGGTCTCCAGGCGGCTTGCGCCCACATATGTTCCGTATTCGGGATGTTTCTGGATAGTCTGCGCCTTCACGCTCGCGTGGCCTTCCACTATTTCGTCCGAATTCCAGGTGTAGGCGTCGGTCTTATAGATCAGGCGGGAATTGTTCCACTTCGAGATGTTGCCGAAGCGGTCGGTGACGGTGATCTCGATGTATGAATCGGGGCTGTCCGGCTTCGCGCAGAACAGGTGCACCGAGTTGGCCGCGTCCAGATACTTCCACTTGTATTCCTTCTCGCAGCGGTCGTGGATGTCTTTCTGGATGGCGCGGTCGTGGCCGGTGTAGCGCTCCATCGCGCCCTTCGGCATACCGTTCTCGCTCCATTCCACCTTCCACTTCGAGTCGTAGTTCCACACGTTAGCGATTACGCAGTCCGGCTTCTCGGGGTCTTCGCCCACACGGTATGCGCTGAACTGGCAGGTCTTGGGCATACCCACAGGCTTGAAATACCACTTCAGATCCGAGCCGTCCACTTCGTAGACGTAGTAACCCCATGGCACACCGTCCGAGGCCGTCAGGGCCTGCCAGAAGAGTCCGCTCAGCGGAGCGTGGTTGTGCTCCATCAGGTTGGGGGTTATCTCATAGTTCTCGGCGTAGTGCTTGTGCGCCGAGCAGATGTGCGCATCGTAAGGTTTCAGGATGTCGTAGAGCGCCTGGCGGTTGGTAAGGATGTCGTTGAACTTCTCCGCTTTCCAGTCGCCCTGCATCGCGGCCCAACTGTAGGTGGGGATGTGTGAGAAGAGAACCACCAGGGATCCTTCAGGCACATCGGCGAGGTCGCTCTTGATCCAGTCCAGCTGGTGCTTATCGATGTACCCTATATAATGGCGGACATAGTTGAACACGTCGTCCATCACGATATAGTGCACCTTGCCTTTGTCGAAGGAATAGTAGGTGGGGCCGAAGAGGTCGGTGTAGAGTTTCTTGGACTCTTCATTGGTCTTCGCGTCGCCTTTGTAGTCGTGGTTGCCCATCAGAGTGAAGAACGGGAAGCCCGTTTCCGCGGTGGCTTTCTGGATGTCAAGCGTCATTCCGCTCCACCAGTCGCCGGCTATGTCGCCGCAGGAGACTCCGAATGCGGGCACACCCGCATCGTCCGCCACCTGCGCCGCGTCCGCCGCCGCCTGCTTCACATACTCTATCTCCTCATCTTCATAGACCTGAACGTCCGCCCAGACTATAAACATATGGCGTGTCTCATCCTCTCCGGTGCGGACTATGTTGAAGTCCGCCGTCTGGCCCTTGCTTCCGCGCACGAGTTCACGGTAGAAGAGCGGAGCCGAGTGCCATTCCGGCGCCTCGTAACCGGCGGGGATAGTGAGGTAGACAAACTGCGCGTCGTCGTGGGCGTCGATTTCATACGCTCCGTTCGCGTCCGTGCGGACGAATTTGTAACCGTCCGTCACCTTCACGTCCGCCACCGGCTTGCCGGCCTGGTCGTAGACATGGCCGCTCACCACGAACGAGGAAGCGAAGAGATTAGCGCTCAGAAGCAGCGCAAACAGACCGAAAAATATTTTTTTCATCATTTTTTAGTGAATTCAGCGACCCAGCCGCCGCCTTTGGCCATCTTTATCGAGAGTTTGTCCCCCGCGCTGACCGTTACAGTTTCTATTTTGTAGTCCTCGGCCCAGATGTCGGCATTCACGCCATCTTTATGAATACGGGCTTCCCATTCGCCTGCTCCGAGGAAGGATGTGTCCAAAGTCAATTCGCGTCCGCTCCAGTTGGTAAGGCCGGCGGAGTACCAGCGGCCGTCCGAAGTCCTGCGGGAAATAACCAGATACTCCCCTGCCACCGCTTCCTGGGCTATGGTCTCCTCCCAGACGGTCGGGATCTTCGACAGATATTCGGCATACTCTGGAGCCTGATAGTACTTGGACGGGGTGTCGCAGAGCATCATCAGAGGGCTCTCGTAGGAGACGAAGAGCGCGACCTGATGCGAGCGCGTTCCCTGGCTCATCGGGTGATACCAGAGCGGGCTGTAATCGTCCTTAGTGGCATTGTTCACGGCGCCCGGGGTGTAGTCCATCGGGCCTGCGACCATACGGGTGAACGGCAGAACCATATCGTGGTCCGGGGAGATGTCCGCGGAGTCTTTGTCGTGCTCCATTCCGTGCACGCCCTCGAAGGTCATAGCATTGGGGTACTTCCTCTGCAGACCAGCAGGTTTGTAGGCTCCGTGATAGTCAACCACAAGTTTACGCTTTGCGCACTCGCTGGCGACACGCTCATAGAAGTTGACCATATTCTGGTCCTGCATCTGCATAAAGTCTATCTTGATACCCGCAACTCCCCAATCCGCATAGACATCGAGGATGTGTTCAAGGTCTTTCATCATCGGAGTCCAGAGCGTCCAAAGCACAACGCCGACGCCTTTGGACTTACCGTAAGCGATGAGTTCCTGAATGTCCATATCCGGCTGACATTCGACTATGTTAAGGGTGGAAGCGGACCAGCCTTCATCCAGCAGGATATATTCGAGGCCATACTTGGCCGCGAAGTCGATGAAATACTTGTAGGTGTCCGTGTTGACTCCTGCCTTGAAGTCCACTCCGAACACATTGATTGCGGACCACCATTCCCAACTGATCTTGCCGGGTTTGAGCCAACTCCAGTCGCCCGGTTCCTCGGGCGAAGCGAGTTGCCAGGCGAGGGTGTTCTCCAACAGGTCTCGGTCAGAGCCCACACAGATGACCCTCCAAGGGTACACGCGGGTGCCGTTTGTACGCGCAATGCAGTCAGCCAGTTTAGTGATCGTCACATCCCGGTCCGTACGCATGTCGTATGCATCTATCACATGCGGGAATTCTGCTTTAAGGGCGCCTGCACCCGCGCTCCGAAGCATCATATTCGGATAGTCGAACAAATCTGTTTCGGTGATGACGACTCGTATTCCTTCCGGAGTCTTGACGCTCATCGGCAGGAAGGAATAAGTCTCCGTGCCCACCTCATCGAGCACTTTCTCCTTGAAGAAAGCCTCGCAGTGAGTGATATAATCGGGATTCTTTTCGTTAGCCCAATAGACTTTCGAGCCGGAGGGCAGCCTCCATTCGGAGGTCTCGTTCAGCACCTCAACATCCCCGCCGAATTCGGTCACGAAGCGGTAGGCCGCTCCGTTGTCATATGCCCTGAACTTCACTGACCAGCCGCCCTTCATGCGCAGGGTCATCTCGTTGCAGTGGTCACGCAATTCGCGGAACTTGGTGGGCACTATGGCCGTGAGGGTTTCGTCTATCTCGCGGCGGCTCAGTTTGCTCACTTTCGCTTTAGTACCCAGCCGGCCGTGGCCTTTCACATCCAGTGCTATTTCGCTGGGCTCCATCACCGTGGCGCCGCTCTTAGTGATACTCCAGACCAGTTTCGAGCCGTCGCTGACCTTGATTTTCAACGTTCCGTCCGGAGATGCGAGCACATAGTCCCTCGCCCCGAGGCTGAATGCCGCGAGCGCGCAGAGAACCATCACTGATATAAGCCTTTTCATTGCTTGATAAATCTGATTGCGGTGCCGCCCGAGGTCGCGAGTTTGAGTTCGAGCGCGTCCTTCGAGCTGACTTCCCTCTCGTTGTAATCCACCGCCGTGGGGTTGTTCTCGTACGAAGCGTCAGCGGCGTCGGAATAGATCTGCGCGAGCCACTTGCCCTTGCCGAGGAAGTCGAGCGGCACGCTGAGTTCGCGGGCGTTCTCATCAGTGATCGCGCCGAGGAACCAGTCGCTGCCGCCGCGCTCTTGACGCGCCGTGACGATATAGTCGCCGATGACCGCGTCCAGCACCTTGGTCTGCTCCCAGTCGGCCGGGACGTCGCGTATGAAATCGAACGCTTTCACGCCCTCGTAGGCGGACGGATCGTCGTTGGCCATTTGCAGCGGGCTGTAGATCACCACATATTCGGCGAGTTGCTTCGCGATCGTGGTGCGCGTGCGGCACTGCGGGTTCGACGGGTTCGAGAAGTCGAAGGTGCCAAAGGTAAAGTCCATGGGGCCGGCGAGTCCGCGCAGGAACGGCGCCACCGTCGTGTGCTCGGGCGTGTTGCCGCCGTCCACCTCCCAGGCATCGTGCTCCTGGCCGCGTATGGCTTCGCCCGTCATAAGGTTCGGCCACGTGCGACAGACACCGCTCGGAATGCACGGCTCGTGCTCGTCGATGCAGATCTGGTATTCAGCCGCCTTCTCCACTATCCAGTGGAGTTTGTTCACTCCGTACTGGCCGTCGTGGGCTTCGATGCCGTCCATCAGAAGGTTCACGTTGCCGGTCTTGACATAGTGCATGCCGTAGCGCTGATAGAGCGCGTAAGCGTCATCGATCTGTGAGAAGTAGTTCTGAGTGTCCGCTGCGGTTTCGTTGTGGATTATCATCTGGACGCCCTTTTCGGCGGCATATTTCATTATTTCGTCGAAGTCGTAGTCAGGATAGGCCTGGGTGAAACTGAAGTTGTGGTTCTTCATCCAGTCGCCGTTCCATCCGAGATTCCAGCCCTCCACCAGCACTCCGCTGAAGTTGTTCGCAGCGGCGAAGTCGATGTAGCGCTTGGTGCGTTCGGTAGTGGCGCCATGACCCTCCGGATTGAGCGGGGCGTAGTACCATGTGTAGAGGAACTTGTGCAGTATCCACCAGATTCCGACGTACTTGCCGGGCTTGATCCAGGAAGTGTCTTCGATCTTGCAGGGCTCGTTGAGGTTGAGCATCAGGCGGGATTCGATCAGGCCGCCAGTGCGGTCGGTGACTATCATCGTGCGCCAGGGCGACACGCGGGTGTCGCTCACGTACACGGCGGTCCCGTCCGACCATGGCACCAGCGCGGCCTTAAGCGTGCTTTTGCCTTCGGGGACGAGATTCATCTTTGCGAAGTCAAGCACTGCCGCTTCGTGGATGGAGTAGAAACGGCCGTCCGCTCCTTCGATGGTAAGCGGCGTGTGCGCGCAGTCTATTTCGTTGAAGGCGGTATGATTGCCGTAGGACTCATAGTAAGGCACGCTCTCGGGGAGCCACCACGCTTTGTGGTCGTCGCGGGTGAAACGGAACTCCGTGAGTTCTTTGCGAATCGCTATATTGCCCAGGTTCTCCGGGAAGATATAACGGAAGCCGAAGCCGTCGTCGAAAACTCGCACCTCCACATCCAGCCAGGCGGTGTGGAAGATGGCGCCGTTGTGCTTGTCCTTGATGACGCGCTGCTCTCCCCAGACGGTCTCCCAGTCTTCATTGACTTTGCTTCGCGTGATGTCCAGAACCTCGGTGCGGACGCCGAGAATATTGCCTCCCATCAGTTCGAAGCCGAGGCGGGAGTTCGAGATGATAGTGTCGTTGTCTTTGACGACGTTGTAGCAGAGGGTTCCGTCCACTGCGTCCACGGTCACCTTCAGGCTGCCGTCTGGCGAAGCAACTGTGTTCCCCGTCTGAGCGGTCGTGCAGGCGGCTAATGCCGCGAGGGTTATGATTGCTATGATTATCTTTTTCATACTATCTGATGTGTGCCCAATGGCATTCGAAGTCCCAAATATCTCTGTCGAACTGAAGGGCCCTTCCCTCAACACCTTCCGCGCTGCCCTGGGCTGACGTGCCCACATAGCCGGTACTCTTCGGATTCACGAAAGTCTCGCCGGCATCAAAGGCCGCGAGCACGGCGTCGAAGAACATTCTCCAGCGGACTTTGTAGTAGGTCTCCACCAGGCCGTCCCAGTCGCGGTTGGCGTAGTCGGAGAGGTGGAACGAGTCGCCCCAGACGCTGATTAGTGTGCGGGCGTTCATTTCGTAGTAGTCTGCCTCGGGCGGGTTCTTGCCCCAACTGCGGGCGTCCTTGATCCAGTCGCAGAGCGAGAATTCAGGACGGGTTTTAAGCACTGCGGCGAGGTCGTCACATAGTCCGAGGAACTCCTCTGACGCTGCGACCATAGCCTCACGGTCTCCTTTGTAATATGCCTGGGTGAATTTGTCGCGGACGGCGAGGGCTTTATTGTCAATCACCTGCCTGCGGGCGTTCGCGAGATCGAACTTGAAGTAGTCAGAGGAGCCGTTGACGGTTTCGAGGATTGTCAGCGCTTCTTCCAGGTCTTTGGGATCATACCCGCGGTTGAACAGGGTCGTCCAGTGCCAGAAGCCCTCCAGATTGGGATGGGCGCAGATTATGCTCGAACTTGAAGTCTTCGAATGGGTGACGCTGACTTTGTCTGCGTGCATATGCCAGTACTGCCTGAAGGCTGGATCGGCATAGCCCAGGTGCCTGTCGGCAACGTTGTCGATATACTCATCCACCGGCATGGCGTTGCTCCAGGCCTGCTGGAGCACGGCTTCATAGACCGGCTCGTTCACGCCGAAACCCTCGAGCGTGCTGCCGAGTCCCACGAAGCCCGGACCGGCGTTCGCCTTGGTTCCGCATTCTGGTGATAATCACCCTCGATTCCGGTCATGCCGCCGAAGTTGCCGAGGTAGCACCAGATGAACGGCTGGCCATAGAAACTTTCCGTGCGCTTCCAGATCTGGGTTGCGTCGCAGAAGTAGTCCAGAATAATCATCCTTCCCTGAGGCACGGCAGTCAGATATGCCTTGATGTTTTCATCGCTCCAGTGCTGCTGATCGGCCCAGAAGAGCCAGCCCATCTGCAGCCACACGGCGTCGGGGTCCACTGCCGTCATGGAGTCATATATGCCCTTGGAGATTTTCGCAAGCGTCTCCGGATCCCAGAACGGGGCATCCACTTCGTTGAACGGGTCTACGCCGTAGATATGGTCCGTGCCGTACATCCGCGTCTGCTCCTCAAGGAAGTCTTTCTGGATGCGCGCATATATGGGGTCCATCGGGCTGAGGAAGGTGCAGCGGTACTTGTCTGCAAAACCTCCCCAATAACTGACGCGGAAGGTGTCCAGGGGCTCTTTGGCGACCTCGGCCAGTTCAGCCGGAACGTGTCCTGCGAATGCGGGCAGCACAGGCGTCATGTTGAGCGCCCGCTCCCTTTTCAAGATGCGTTTCTGAAGTTTCGCCTGTCCGTCGATCCACCCCTGCGGGAGCGGACCCTGCCACCTGTCCAGGTTGCACATCCTCTGCCACGGCAGATGCGCCGGGCCCACGAAGAACGCCCTGATCTGCTCGTCAGTGAGACCATATTTGCGCCAAACCTTCTGCCAAACCGCTTCCTGACCAGTAATGGCCAGCGGCATATTGACTCCGTTCAGAGCCATCCAGTCTATGAATCTCTCCCACTGCTCCCACTTCCACCAGGCCATGGTGTAACCAAAGGTGCAGTAGTTAAGGAAGAAGCGGTCTTTGAGTTCCGCTTTCGCCTTGACAGGAGCGGCTATTTCTGGAAGTGTTTCCGGAAGTTCGATAGGATTGAAATGATACCAGCTGACATTGGTGAGGCAATATTCCTGAAGATACCTGTTGAGTCCGACTGCCATCGAATTGGCGTTATTACCCTTGATCAGAATCTTCGAGCCATTCTGACTCAACTCATACACATCCTGGTCGGATGCAATCTGCTCGAAAACTATCGATTTTGCCTGGGGACCGAGTATGCGTTCCGCAAGGGCGGCGGCGGTCTTCTCGTCTGCCGTGCGGCACGACACCAGCGCCCCCGCCACAGCCGCGATAATGGTCAGTTTCAGTATCTTCATCGTGCTCTTTGGTTTAGTCCTCTAATTTACGAAGATTTTCTCACATTAAAACCCTCCCGCGTGCATACCCTACCCGAATTTGTCGAGGGTATGTGCAAAAACACCCCAAAAATGCACATACCCTCACATTCTGCGGCGAGGGTATGCACGCCATAATAGTAATTACTTTGCAGGTCCGCGCGTTTTTTGATAAATTTGTAACTATGAAAAGAACCATTCTCATCGCGGCGGCGTTGGTCGCCTGCGTTCTCTGCAAGGCGGAGACCATCAAAGGATCGGACGCCAAGGTGTCTTACATCGGACGAATCGAGATCACTGACGACAAAGCTGTCAGTTTCGACTGGAGCGCCACGACCCTCAGGCTCAAGTTCAAGGGCAAAAACCTTGTGATGGCCTGCTCGTCCACCAAGAAAGACTATCTAAACCTCTGGATAGACGGTGAGCAGAAAGCCATAGAAGACAAAGTGATAAAGGTCGCCGGCGACACCATCATCACTCTCTTCACCAGCAAAGCCAAGAAGGCCACAGAGCACACCGTCATTCTTCAGAAGCGCACGGAGGGTGAACAGGGTACAATTACCATTAGGGAATTCACCACTGATGGGCAGTTCCTTCAGGCCCCGGCCCCGAAGCCGCGGTTGATCGAGTTCATCGGCGACTCGTACACCTGTGGATATGGAACCGAAGCGCTACACCGCAGTGACCCGTTCCGCCCGGAAGAGGAGAATCCCGCACGCACTTATGCGGACATTCTCGCACGCATGTACGGCGCTGAGGCGGTGCACATCAGCCATTCCGGCCGCGGCGTCGTCCGCAACTACGGCGATTATGGAGAGGGCGAGCATATGGTTAAACTCTACGCTCAGACCTTCGACCAGTTCAAGGCGGACGCGTGGAGTCCGACCTACGAGCCGAACCTGGTGGTGATTTACCTCGGCACGAACGACTTCTCGGTGGGCAAGCAGCCCTCGCTCGCCATCTGGTGCGCGTACTACAAAAAGTTGCTTCAGAAAGTGCGTGAATTCCACGGCCCCAAGGTGCCCATCCTATGCCTTGCCTCGCCTTGCGATGAACTGATGGACGACTATGTGCAGGCGGCGGTCGAGCGCTGCGGCCTCGCGAATGTGCATTTCGCCTCGATTCTTCCCGGCTGCTATAGGATGGACGATGAGGATCTCGGCGCATCCTGGCACCCTAATTACAACGGCCATCGCAAGATAGCGAGCGTCGTGGCTCCGTTTATTTCTTCAATAATGGGATGGGAACTCCCGGTCTGGTTCAATGAATAAGTTTACGACAATCGCGGCCGCGCTTCTGACGCTCGCCGCCTCTGCCTCCGCGCAGGTATTCTACAATGCGGACGAATTGCCGCTCTATGGCAAAGCCCGCGAGGACACGAAAGAGCGCTACGAGCGTCTGCCCGCCGAATTCGAGGGCCGCTCGCGCGACGCCGTCTGGTATCTCGGCCGCAACAGCGCAGGTCTATATATCCGCTTCCGCTCGAACAGCACCGCGATTTGGTGCCGTTGGACCGCGAAGTTCGGCAACCACATGAACCATCAGACACTCGTGGGCACGCGCGGAGTGGACCTGTACACCCTGACTGCAAAGAACGAATGGCGTTTCATGGCTGCCGGCAAGCCGAACATCAACGGCAAGACCACCACCGACAAGATCATCGGCAATATGACCCCGGAGTGGCGCGAGTATATGCTCTATCTTCCTCTGTACGACGGGGTTACGTCGCTGGAAATCGGAGTCGATTCCACCGCCACGGTCGAGCAGCCTTTAGTCGATCTGCCGAAGACGGACAAGCCGATCGTGATGTACGGAACCAGCATTTTGCAGGGCGGATGCGCGAACCGTCCAGGCATGTGCCACACCAGCATCATTTCCCGCAAACTCAACCGCGAGGTTATTAATTTAGGTTTCAGCGGAAATGCTTTGCTGGACTACGAAATCGCCGAACTGATTGCCGCGGTCAAGGATCCCGCTTTGATTGTGTTCGACTATGTCCCTAATGCGTGGGACTATCTGATCAGCGGAGAGGAAGGCGAGAAGTTCTACAGGATAGTTCGCGATGCGCATCCGGATGTGCCGATTCTGTTCCTTGAGGATCCTCACTTCTCCCATTACGAGTGGGATAGTTTCATCAAGACTGAAGTCGACAAGAAAAACGCGGCTCAGCGCGCTCTGTTCAAAAAACTCAAAAAGCAGGGCGAGAAGAACATCTGGTATCTCAAGTCAGATGATATGGTCGGCCACGACAACGAGCCCTTCGTGGAGAGCACCCATTTCACCGACCTCGGCATGATGCGCTACGCCGAATGGCTCCTCCCGCACATCAAGAGGCACATGAAAAAATAGCCGCCATCGCGGACTTTTATTCTTGCAATCCACGTGCATACCCTCGCCACAAAAGGTGAGGGTATGTGCGTTTTAGGGGTCTATTTGCACATACCCCAGGTTGATTTGCTGAGGGTATGCACGCGTTTAAACCCTATCGACCAATTTTGCCGCCTCGGCATAAGAGATTCCGCAAGTACGGGCGGCCTGAGTGATGTCTGCACTAAATCGAAATCTTATTTGACGTATCAATTCCGTCTGCTCTTCCCGGTTAAGATCTTCAAACTTCGCCTTTCCAAACAGCGATCTGATTAGATCCGGCAGAGCGGCAAGTATAGACTGATCCCTAAATGCAGGCAGATTATCTGCGGTTTCAATCCTCTTTTTGGCTTTTGATGAGTGAGATAAGAAATAATTCATTCTGGTGGGACTTTTGAAAAGTCTTTCAACAGCGTCCACTGGCACATAATTCTGTGGAAGAATGAAACCCTTCTCACTGATAATCCAATCCTTGGGAAGAGATGTTTCTCCGGAATGAAGAAACTTTCTCAATCCTCTTCCTGACAATTCACCCAATCTTCTCCCCGAGGGTTTTTCCATTTGAAACACCGTATTGACAGAGCCCCAGGGATACTGGCTAGGATGAGAGCAGATATTGGCGTGTACACAGTTCATCATAACATAAGCGGCAGACCACTCAAAGCCCCATTCATTAAGATCAATCGCTTCAATATGAACATCATTATCTCTAAGCAGACACTTCACGCCATACTTTTTCTGATAGTAGTGGGAGTATCTCCCCTTGAGATCTTGAATAAAAATACTTACCTCCTCCTTCTCTCCATATAAAATGAGATGAAGATGATTGGACATAAGAATGAAAATGAAGACTACGACTCCTTTATGGAGGAATGCTTCTATCGCTACATAATTCATTCCCACAGCAAAATCTTCGTCATCACGGAACCACAAAACCTCCTCGAGGTGTTCCGTAGAAATCAAATAAAAGTTTTTCATAGAACAATAATGCCTATTTAGATGGCAAGACAAATATAAAACTAATTCTACTTATGTCCCAAACCGTGCATACCCTCGCCGAGAAGAGTGATGGTATGTGCAAAAACACCCATAAAATGCACATACCCTCGGTCAGTTTGCCGAGGGTATGCACACAAGGGCGATATCTAAAGAAATTAGAGGAGATTTCCGTTGAAATCTACCGGGCGGGAGAAGGGGTTGAGGGAGCGGTCGAGCATCACGGCGGCCTGGAGGCGGGTCAAGGGTTTCTCACGGCAGCAGTCGTGGACCTCCACGGAAGCGCCGAGAGAGTTCAACAGGTCGGCGAAGGCGCCCTTGGTGACGATGTCGGAAGAAGGTTCCCGATCGGGTCGGGAAGGACACGAAGGGTCAGTCGCAGGGCAACCTGAAGGAAGCACTGCAGAAGGGTAATAATCATCCAAATGCAAATCGGACCACTTGAGAGGGTCGGAGGCGCGGAACCAGGATTCGTTGGCCCAGCCGACGTTCTGACCGATGCCGCGAAGGATACCCGTGCAGCCTATGCGCTGAATGGCCTCGAAGCCTTCCTCGCCGGGCTTGAGATCAAGCCAAGGCTGGAGGTAGGCGCCGGCGGCAAGCAGCGCTTTCTGAACCGAACGGACGTCGACCTCGCGAACCGCGCAACCGCGCTGGACGGAAAGCGCTGCCAGGATGCCGGCGGTCTGCCCTATCTCCACCACCACCGGCTGAAGGCGGGTCGAGCCGTTGATAAGATTAGTCACACTGATCGATTTTTCCGCCACTATCAGATCCTCGACCTTAAGCGGTACGAGCGAGCCGAGCGGCAGGGTGAACGACGGGATCGGCGCGAAATGAAGGCGCGGGAGCGAGGCCCAGTCGGGGTAAGCATAGTGATGATGGTCGACAGGATAATCGCCTACGCAGACGCCCGTACGGTAAGCGTTGGTAGAATAGCGGTCGCGCGCCTCGTCTACTGTAAACAGATGTTCGCCCTCGATGCGGCGGCTCTCACGATAGTACGGGAACAGCGCGAGCCCATCCTCCGACGGATATTCGTCTGCCAGCCCGAGGCTTTTCATCCCAAGGCTGGTCTGCAGGAAGTAGAGGAAACCGAGCGTGCGCTGCTTCGCCACCGCGATAACGGAATCCCTCTGCTCGCGCGACATCTCAATAATATTGGCGTAGAAGTCGTTCGCCTCTACCGGCCAGTTTATCATCATCTCACCGCCTGGCAGCAGGCCGTATGAGAGCATCATCTCCGGCGACCACAGCGGCTGCCCCTTCGAGATCGAAGGGTCGTTGAGCGGGTTCTTGCAGCTGTTGATATAGTTGCGCTCGTTGTATCCCTCCGGCCGGGCGATAGTCATATCCGCCTCCGGGCCATAGTCCTTGATCGTCATGACCATGGTCATATCCTGGACGATATCGTTGCCCTCTTCAAGGGCCATCTCCTCGCCCGTGTACGAGCGCGGGTCGAAGCCGATGTGGTATGCGACTCCGCAGGCCTTCGCAACATCGCCGAGCTCGGTCCCGTCGATCAATATCTTACAGCGCACGGTCTTCTTCGCCCCTGATTCGGACTCGAAGCCCACTTCCCATCCGCGGGAGAGTTTTTTCGCGCAGACGAAACGCAGGCCCTTCACTACCTTGAGCCGGGGCTCTGCCGCAGCAAGGTCTTCAAGGATCTGTTCGCCCACCTTAGGTTCGAACTGGATATGACTTACCCAGCCTGTCTTAAGGTTTTCGTAGCCGCCATAATGCTGGGCCACGGCGTCAGTGAATTCGCGGAACAAGCCGCCTCGCAGGCGGTAGTTGCCGTCGATGGCCGATACGCCGGCCGACGTCAACATTCCGCCGAGCCAGGGCGTCTCCTCGACTATAAGGGTATTCACACCGCAGCGCGCGGCCTGAACGCCTGCGGCAGTTCCCGAGGCGCCGCCGCCCACCACCAGGACATCCACACTTTGAGTACATGAAACGGCCGCCATAAGCGCCAAAAGGAAAAAAAGAATGCGTCGCATAGCAATTGGTTATAGTAAGCCAAATTTAGCAAAAAATCCACAAAAAAAGAGGCGGGCGATTATGAAGTGTGGTTAATATTAGTTGACCTTGAAGCAGCTCCAACCAACTTCGGTAGCAGCGGCGACGATGTAGGTCACCTCGTCGATAACGGTCGTAGTAACGAAACCGGTTCCGTTGTTACCCTGGGTGTAAGCCTCAACTGCATGTGCGGGGTTGCCAGGATATGCAAGAGCATAAGCATTCGTCCTCGCATTCAGACCAGCCTCGTCGCCGATAGCGTAGATTCTGGCGAGCAGGCCACCGTCACCGGAGACATCAAGGAGACGCAGGCTTGCGTATTTGCCATTGACGGTCACATAGACGATCTGCTGCTTACCATCGATAGTCATGATGGTCGGATCAAGCACGCTGTGCTTAAAGATTCCAGCAGTAGCATAATCAGCCCACACACCGGTTGTGATTTCAGTGCAGTACCAGCCATCCTTATTATACTTGAAGATTCCGCGCACAACTGCTGCAGTATTACCGGTAAGGAGTGCATAGTGGCTACCCTCAACGGTGCCAGGGCCGGAGAAGACATAGATACCAAGCATCTTACTTCCGGTAGCGGTGTTCATAAAAGGCGGGCAATAAGGCTCGGCAGCGTTGGTGACAGCGCCGTCCTTGACCTGGAACAGATAACTGGCACGCTGATCTCCTGACTGAGCGTAATCAACAAATGCGAGAACGCCTTCTTCGTTGGTTCCCCAACCGGTCATGGTGTCACCAAGACGGCCTGCAGGGATTGTGTACTCAAGAACCTTCTCAGCCTTGGTGAAGTACGGGCTAGCAGTCGTAAGTTTGTAAACTACGAGAGGTGTTCCATTGCTCTGCTGACCCATCGAAGCCACATAGACGGTTTCACCGAGTTTTGCAGTGGAGCAGACTTTGAAGTGACCCTTGTCCTCAATACCTTCAGTGATCTTGTAGAGGTATTCTCCGGTAAGCACATCGAAGACTGCGATACCGCTGTTGGCGAGAGCAGCCTGTGCGATAGGAACATAGAGATAACGGCCGGATGCAACTCCGTGACGGGCCCAGTTGTTACCGGTGGCCTGAGGGAGAACTGCATCGTCCCATGTGTTGTTGTACTCATCCCAGTGTGCCCAGACACGGCCGAGAGTCTCGTTGACGATGAGGTCGTTGTTCGCGGCTGCGTACTTGAGGTCAGGATAGAAGAAGTTATTGTTGTGGAAGAGCCACTCATTTCCTGCTCCGAAGAGGCTGCGGTATGATCCGTCCTGAGTGTTGTCGTTCTTTGTTCCGTCGCCGAGAACAACAGTGGACTCACCGAATGCATAGAACTGGAAGCCGACTGCGGCACCGTCATTGCCAGCGGAGTTGAACCTGTTAGCCTTGAGGATAACATTGGATCCACCGGTTCCGCTGATGCGGACACCATAGCTGTAACTTCCGTTGAAAGTACAGTTGGCAATCTCGAGGATAGAGTCATAGGCCTGGATCTTACGACCTGCGGCGCCGGTTCCGTTGATGGTGACATTGTTGATGACATCACGCTCTGTTCCCTTCTTATAACCGACCCAAATACCGGTGGAACTCTCCAGTGCGGTATTGATGGTGAGGTTCTCAAGGAGACAGCCGAATCCGCTTCCGTCGATCTCAACACCGGTAGTGAAGGCGTTGGTATACCAACCATCCTCGGCCATTGTGGTAAGGGAATTCTCTGTAGGATTGATGGTGAAGTTACGGACAGTAGCCTTGGCGCCCTTGATCTCTACAGATCCTACGATTGTACTGCTCTGAGCAGTTCCGTCGATAACGATAGGAACAGTAAGCTTCGAGCCGTCGATCTTGATTTCTTCAGTAACAGTTGTACTTGCAGGAACCGTAATCGTTGCTGTGCCGGTAGTAATGGCTGCGGCGGCCTCGACAGCTGCACCTACAGTTGCGAACTTATAACCGTTTAGGCTTACGTCTCCAGCGTTTACATACGGGCTGGCGATTGCGGGATGCCAGGTGTTTTCTGTACCTGTTCCGCTCACACGGTTAGTAAAGTTTGCTGAATAGAGGTTGTTGTCAACAGTTCCATCTCCAAGGGTGATGTCGCAACCGGTAAGGGTTGAGTGGACATCGATAGCAGATGTTGTTGCGGCTGCAGCCTCAAACTTGTTGCCTGCGATAACGACCTTGGTTGAGCCACTTCCTCTTCCAAGACGGATAGGATACTTGCTGGAAACGATAGTATTGCCGACGAGGTTGATACTTCCGTAAACCTGCATACCGCGCTGAGTGCCGCAATTCAGGACGTTTCCTGTTACAAGATCTCCCTCTGCTGCATCGGCCTCATTTCCTGCGAAATAGATGGCGGTTGCATTAGATACGGAGTTGTTGATGACGTTGTCCTTGATAGTTGCGCCGAAGCCGGGAACATTGACCTGAATACCGAAAGCGTACCCGCTAGCTGCACTATTGAGATATGTACCGGGCAGAGTTGTGAGAGAGGTCGTAGCTACTGTAATATCAAGATTCTTGATGGTAGCTGCGTTCTTGTAGATCTCGATACCGCCGACGATCTTGGCCTTTGCGCCACCGTCGATGGTAACAGGAACAGCGATCTTGGCGCCGTCGATCTTGACAGCCTCCTCGAAGGTCTTGTTTGCGAGAGTGATCACAGCCTCGCCCTCGGTGAGAGCCTCGGCAGCGGTCAGAGCCTCTGCGATGGTGTTGTACTCAAGCGCGCCGTTGAGGGTGACAGGAGCAACTGCCTTCTGGGCGATGGTGATGGTCTCGAGGACGGTGTTGTCGCTCTTGCGGACCACCTTCACGGAAGAAGAACGTGCGTCGCCTTCGTT
Organism: uncultured Bacteroidales bacterium; assembly: GCA_905234485.1. Classification (GTDB taxonomy): domain Bacteria; phylum Bacteroidota; class Bacteroidia; order Bacteroidales; family UBA932; genus Cryptobacteroides. The sequence continues at coordinate 46,873 of CAJOHV010000008.1, forward strand.
AGCGGCAGCGGTGAGGACCACGGTGTAAGTGGTAGCCTTGGTCTCCTTGTAAGAGAGCCAGTCCTCAGTCTCATCGAGAACTGCAATCTCCACATTGGACACAACGGGAACCTCGATGGTTCCGCCGACACCTGCGATAGGGGTAACCTCGGAAACAGTGGCGTAAGGTCCCTCAAGATTGATCTTCTTGATGGAAGCCTTGCCGAGAGTTCCGTCTTCTGCCCAAACGAGGACATTGCCCTTCACTGCGGGAGTAGGAACGGTGATGTCCACAGTCTCAGCAGTAACCTCTGCAATGTAAGGAGCGGATGCGAATGCATCGACGGTGGTCGCTGCGGTTCCGTTCTCGACTGAGTAAGGGACCTTCACGATGCCGGGATCAACTGCCACATCCTGAGCGATCACGAGCCTGAATGCCTTTGCATAAGGGATTCTGAGTTCGCCCTGGGCGGTGGTGATGACCACGATGTCACCTTCAATGGCAACGTTCGTAATCCAGGAGTCGCCATCCTTACCATCCTTACCGTTAGTACCGTTGGTACCATTGGTTCCGTCCTTACCATCCTTACCATGGTTCAGCTGATACTTGTCACCATTGGTCAGAGTGATAAGCCATCCGTCTGCATTTTCTGTCACGGATGCGATGTAAACTCCCTGATTGACAGCAGTCTGAAGAGCCTTGATAGCGGCCTCATTCTGGGCTACTTTGTCTTCGAGAGCCGAGACCCTTGTGTTGAGGTCCTCAACATAGGTCTGGATTTCTTTGGTACAACCGACCAGGAGGAAGGCCGCGCCAAAAATTGCTAACAAAATCTTTTTCATGAAATTGTGTTTGGTTAATAAAATGTTATAAGGTTAGTAATGAATTTCTATATCGGATGTAAAGATAGTAAAAAAAATTTACTTTCCGAGTGCTTTATCTATGCCTTTTTTGGCATACTGCCACTGATCAGCCTGCTTCAGATGAATCATATCGAAGAGGAAATAACCGTCGCAGGCGTCGTAACACGCTTTAACTGAATTGGTTATGGCCTCGTTCTCCTGATCCTGGGTGTAGTTGTTCGAGGAATCCCAGTTCCCGACATCGGGGCCACCCGCCACCAGAGGGCACGCATCGCCGATTTTCTGCTTGACTTGCTTGCAGAATCCCTGCATGGTCCACTCGCCAGTGCCATAGACGGCGCCCGGACTTGCATAAGCGCCGATCAGCATATGGTCGCAGTGGTCTGCGAAACCGTAGTTTTTGTAGTCCGCGCTGGCCCAGGTGCTGAAATAGGCCGAGGTATTATACGAAGGGCTCGCCCAGTTCACGCCCACATCGTAGTACTGGCTGTACCAGCCGCCCACATACACTCCGAACTTTATTTTCGGGTTCTGCGCATGGGCGATG
>CAJOHV010000009.1:0-27995 GCA_905234485.1 uncultured Bacteroidales bacterium
GGCAACTGCGGGTATAAGACATTCAGGCTTTATGACAATACCCCTCTTTCCATTTGCAATCTCAGGCTTCAAAAAGTGCAGGACACCGATAATTAACCGATAGTTAATCGGTCTGCGGAACCGATGCACTATCGTACGATAAAGAAAGATGAGCCGAAAGGGCGATCCTTTCGGCTCGTTTGCAATTCGATCCTCCCGTAAAGACGGTCACTTTGAAAGGTGGAGCTTATGACTTGGGAAAAGAAGATGCCCGCAAACCCGGTGCTCATCCGCTCAATCGAAGGCCAGACGGACCCCGTCACCGTCCGCATCGGCTCCGCCACCCTCACCTTCTGAGGATAAAGCATTTATGGGGACACCACCCGCATTCGGTATTGAATTGGTCTGTATTTTGCGTATTTTTGAAGCAAAGAAATAATCTATCATGAAAAGATTAGTTAGTATCGCTATTGCCGCGTTGTGCTCGCTGAGCCTTGCGGCTCAGAATTCTCCCCTTGACGTTCAGGAAATCAAACTCTCAAACGGAATGCAGGTCTGGCTCAACCAGGATGCCTCCCAGCCGAAGGTGTTCGGCGCGGTGGTTGTGAAGGCCGGCGGAAAGGATTGCCCGGACACCGGTCTGGCGCACTATCTTGAGCACCTCCTTTTCAAAGGCACGACCGAGATGGGAACAGTGGACTACGAAGCCGAGAAAGTTTGGCTCGATTCCATCGCAGTGTGTTACAACCAACTCGCAGAGACCAAGAACGACAGCCTCAGGCTTGAGATTCAGAAGGAAATCAACCGCCTCAGCATCAAGGCTGCGGACTACGCCATCCCGAACGAGTTCGATCTTCTGACCGCGCGTTTCGGCGGCACTGGTCTCAATGCGGCGACCTCTTACGATTACACCTATTATTTCAACACTTTCTCTCCTCAGTACATCGCCCAGTGGTGCGAAATGAACAGCCACCGTATGATCAATCCGGTGTTCCGTCTGTTCCAGGGCGAACTTGAGACAGTTTATGAGGAAAAGAACCGCGCTGCAGACAACACGATGGAGGCGCCGTTGATGGAGATGATACGCGTTTTCTCCGACGGCAACCCCTACTCCTACGAGATTATTGGCAGCACCGAGAACCTCAAGAACCCGCGTCTCGAGGAGATGATGAACTTCTTCAAGAAGTACTATGTGGGAAACAACATGGGTCTGATTCTCTCCGGAGATTTCGACGCCGAGACTATCCAGCCCCTTCTCGAGAGCACCTTCGGACGTCTGCCCGCAGGTGAAATCGCAGTGAAGGAGCCCGTTAAGGTTCCCGAAATCAAGGGCGTTCGCGACGTGAAGATCAAGGCGGATATCCCCATGATCAAGATAGCCGTCTACGGCTTCAATGGCCCTAAGGACGGTGACCCGGACGCTCCTGTCCTCGACCTTGCCGCCTCGCTGCTGACCAACAGTTTCTCCTCCGGTCTGCTCGACTCGCTTACCACCAACCATAAAGTTCTCGCGGCGATGGCCGCCCGTCTTCCTCTGTTCACTCAAATGGGCATAGCCGGCTATGTGATCATACCGTCCATCCCGTTCGGATCCCTTCCCAAGGCCGAAAAACTGGTCCGCGAACAGGTGGAAAAAGTGAAGGCCGGCAAGTTCTCCGACGCCGATCTTGAGGCCCTCAAGCTTGACGCCGCTCGCAGCGCTATGGAGCAACTTGAGACCATCAGTTCCCGTTCGAACGCGATGGTGGAGGTGATGGCTCAGGGCCGCAGCTGGTCCGAGTATCTCGCCGAAGTGGACGCCATCCGCAATATCACACGCGAAGACGTGATTCGTGTGGCGGGCAAGTATTTCGGCGACGATTATATCCGCTTCGAGAAAGTCAAGGGCACCTATCCCAAGGATAAGGTAGCAGCGCCGAAGTTCGACCCGATCGTGCCCAAGCACGCCGGCGAGAAATCTGAGTACGCGAAGAAACTCGAAGAAATGCCGGTCGGTGACAAAGAACCCAAACTGCTCGATTTCGCAGCAGACGTCCAGCGCGTTCAGTTGACTGACAAAGTCACCCTATTCTACAAAGCCAACGTAGCCAACGACCTGTTCAACCTCAGCGTGCGTGTGGACGAAGGCACTAACGAAGATCCTGTGATCCCTCACGTCGCCTCGTTCCTCAACACCATAGGAACCGATTCACTCTCCATCCAGCAACTCTCCAAGGCATGGCAGAATCTGGGCACCAGCTTCGCTGTGGGCAACAACAACCACAGTTTCTTCCTCAATATGACCGGCTTCGACAGCCGTTTCGCTCCGTCTGTCAGACTCCTGCGTCATTTCGAGGATCACCCGAAGGCAGACAAGGCCAGTTTCAAGGAACTCAAGCAGGGCATCGAACTCGAGAAGAAGACCTTCCTCACCGGAGGCACTTCCAACATTATGCAGGCCACTATGCAGCGTGTGTTCTACGGCGAGAACGCTCCTAAACTCAGGGCTCTCAGCGCCAAGGAACTGGACAAGATCGGCGCCCAGGGTCTGCTCGACAAGTTCTCAGAACTGCTGGACAAAGAATGCAACATCTTCTACAGCGGTACCCTGCCCATCGAGACAGTAGCAGCCGTGCTGAAGGCCGAACTCAACCTCGAGCGCGCGAAAGTCGCGACAAAGCTCAACTACTTCAAGTATCAGCAGTACGAAGAGCCCACTGTGTTCTTCTACAACCTTGCAGACTCACGTCAGGCCCAGATGACCACCTACCAGACCCCCAAGGCTCCGGCAGATGACTCCCAGGCCGCGCTCTTCGAAGTGCTCGGCGAATACTTCGGCGGCGGAATGTACTCGATTATGTTCCAGGAAGTGCGCGAATTCCGCGCTATGGCCTATTCAGCCCATGGCCAGGCCGTTCGTCCTTACCCTGCGGAAGGCGATACTCCAGCTATGTTCATGACCACGCTCGGCACCCAGGCTGACAAGAGCCAGGCCGCGATGGAACTCGTGGATTCGCTGCTCACCAACTTCCCGTTGAAGGAATCCACCTTCACCGCCTCTGTCCAGTCGATTTCGGCGACGGCCAACAACAGTTACCCGTCGTTCCGCGGAGTGGCATCCACTATCCACAACTACGAACTTCAAGGTTACACTGAAGACCCGAACAAGGCTATCCTTGCGAATCTCCCCGATATTACTCTGGGGAGCCTCAAGGCCTACTACGACGAATTCATCAAATCCGCTCCCAGGTGTCTGGTCATAGTCGGAGACCGAACCAAACTCCCTATGGACAAGATCGCCGAGTACGGAAAGATAGTCGAGTTGACTCAGAAGGATATCTACAAATAGTCCGCGGAAGGCGTCTTCTGCATTAAAGAATGTGCAAGGTTTGTTTTTTTGCGACATACCTTGCACATTAATTATTGGCTACAATACATCCTGCGGCCATCTATGTGTTCAAGGTCTGCTGAACAAAATCAAACCTTGAACAAAAGCTCGCGCTATTCCGCTGTGGCGGCTTCGAGTTTCTTCATCATGGCGAACATGAAGATCGCGGAAATGACGCAGACGCCGAGGAAGACACTCCAGACAACCCAGAGAGGGATGTTGCCCCAGAGGTGTCCGCCCACCTGCACGAGGAAGTTTCCGAGGGCGGTGGCCACGAACCACATACCCATCATCATACCCTTGTACTTCGGAGGAGCTACCTTCGACACGAAGGAGATACCCATCGGGCTGAGGAGAAGTTCGCCGAAGGTGAGAATGAGATAAACGGTGATGAGCCAGTACGGCGACACGAGAGTCTCGGGCATGCCTGCTGCGCGCGCGGCTGCCTGCGTCTCGGGGTTATTCAGGCCGATGGACGCAAAGACCATAAGGCCGAAAGCGACGGCGGCGACCAGCATACCGTAAGCGATCTTGCGGGGAGCGGACGGCTCCTTGCCTTTCTTCGCGAGCGCGCCGAAGATGGCCATCGACACGGGGGTTAGGGCCACCACATAGAACGGATTGAAGTGCTGGAAGATAGGGGCGCTGATGGCCACCGATCCGCTGAGGCGGCTGTACTGCCACACAAGGTATGCGCAAGCGAGCGCGACCACGGCGACACCGATCCATTTGCCTCTGGCGGCCGTCTCCTTGTCGAAGATGGTGAACAGGGCGTAGACGATAATGATTACGGCAACCAGGTTCCACACGTTGAACGGCATGGATGCGAGGCCTTCCGAGCTGCGCTGGGTGAATTCATCTGCAAAGTAAGTGAGGGTCAGACCGTTCTGGTGGAAACTCATCCAGAAGAAGATCACAACCGCGAACACCAGGAAGAGAGCGACCATACGCTTCTTCGTCTGCTCGGGAGTGAGGGTATCCACAACCTGGGCCTTCTCACCCTTCTTCGCGCCGCCTTCCACATGCTTGAACCAACTGCGGAATGCGTAGTAGATTGCGATTGAAACGATCAGCGAGACGCACGCAACTGCGAAGGAGAAGTGGTAAGCGGCATTGCCGTCGAAGCCGAGGGTGATAGCCCACTCGCGGATCTTGATGGCGGCGGTCGGAGCGAAGAGCGCGCCGAGGTTGATGGCCATATAGAACAGCGAGAAGCCTGAATCGCGCTTTGCGGCATACAGGGGATCGTTGTACAAATCACCCACCATAACCTGCAGGTTACCCTTGAACAGGCCGGTGCCGAAGCCGATCAGAAGCAGAGCGGCCAGCATCGCGATAAGGGCCACGGTCCCGCCTCCGAGAGGAACGGAGAGCAGCAGATATCCGGCGAACATCACGAAAATACCGGCTGTGACCATCTTGCCGAAACCGAACTTGTCGGCCAGAATACCGCCGATCAGGGGGAAGAAATAAACGAGCATAAGGAACGAACTGTAGATGAGTCCGGCCGTTCCCGCTTCGAGGCCGAAATTCGCGCGAAGGAACAGCGCGAAGACGGCGATCATGGTGTAGTACCCGAAGCGCTCACCGGTGTTGGCGAGGGCAAGGGCAAACAAACCTTTGGGTTGATTCTTGAACATATATCAATTATTTACTGAATTTTCTCAAGCACCAAATTTACTAATTAATTGTTAAATTTGGGGGATATGAAGCGATTTCTGATCAAAGCGTTCCTGAGGCTGTTCTCCTGGCTGCCCTTGTGTGTGCATCATTTCAATGCGCACATAATCGGTTGGATAGCCAGTCTGACCTATAGGACGAAGGTAGTCAGATCGAACATAGACCAGGCCTTCCCGGAGAAAACCGAAAAGGAGCGCAGGAAGATCTTCAAGGCCTTCTACCTCCATTTCGGGCAGATAATCACCGAAACAATCTGGTTCGGAGGCAGTTCACCCAGGCGTCTCAGCCGCTCCAGGATAATCACCGTGAAGAATCCCGACGAACTGCGCAGACTTGCCGCCAAGCCCGAGGGAACGATAGTGATGTTCGCCCACACCGGCAACTGGGAGGTGCTCGCCGGATTCCCCTACTTCGACTATGGCCCGGAGGGTTCCCCTCTCACCGTCGCTAACACCGCCGAGGTTTACAAAAGGCTGACCGACAAAGTCTGGGATGACATCATTCGCGAAAACCGTATTCACGCCCTGGGCAAGGACTACGACAACTATGTGGAGACCAATTCCATCCTGCGTCACATCCTGGAGCATAAGAATCAGGGGATGTTCTACTTCCTCTGCACGGATCAGTGGCCTTACGGAAGCGCCAAAGGCTATACGCACGTCACATTCATGCACCGCAAGACCCGCTCGATGACCGCCGCCGCAGCCGTCGCCCGAAAACTGAATATGGCCGTCACTTATCTTTCCATAGTCAGGAATCCGAACGGCAGAAGATATGTCGTGGAGTTAAAGCCCATCGCAGACAACGCGAGCGAACTCCCCGAGCAGGAAATAATTGAAAAGTATTATAAGTATATAGAAGAGGACATCTACGCAGACCCGGGCAATTATCTCTGGTCTCACCGCAGATGGAAAAAAGCCCCCGACACGCAATGAAAAAGACATTAATCGCAGTCGCCGTTCTGGCGCTCGCGGCCCTTCAGGTTCGCGCGCAGGAAGTGTCGTACGCCCTTCCGAGGACCATCATCACGGTGGAAGCGGCCTACACCCAGGACATCATTCACGCCGGCAAATATGCCAAATACGCCAAGGATCTTCTCGGCATCGAGGTCGCGCAGAGCGACACTGTAGTGACCGAGATCACTCAGTTCAAACTGCATCCCAGAGTGGAGGCAGACCAGTCAAGGCGTTATTCCGTGAACCTCACGTCCAATACCCGCCCTACCCTTCTTACCCTCACTGAGCAGGGTCTGGTCTCGGGCAGTGACGCTGAACTAAAGCACAACGGAAGGCAGGCCGGCTACAGAAAACCCGAGCCGAAGCCGAAGGCGGAGCCTAAGGTGAAAAAGACCTACTACGAAGAGCAGATAGTTCCCGGAGTGGATTCCCTCGGCAACGAAATCAGCGACACCATCCTGGTGGAGATCATCCCCGTGGATTCGCTCTTTCTGGAGGCGCAGGATGCCGCTGAGGGCATAGTGGAATTGCGTGAACAGCGCTACAAAATCCTCACGGGCGATACTGACGCGTCCTATTCCGGCGAGGCTCTCGGCGCCGCTCTCGCTGAACTGAGCCGTATGGAGAACGAACTTCTGGCCCTCTTCCAGCCCGCGGTGCAGACTGTCAAGGGCCGCGCGTTCTTCGACATAGTCCCGGACAAGGAAGGCGCTGTGGACGTGTTCACGCTCGATCCCGACCGCGGACTCGTGAAGCCGACCGGCACGGGCGAGACCTTCGAACTCGTGATTGTCGCAGAACCTGTGGCCGAAGCGCCCGCTGCAGCCCCAACGAAGAAGCAGCCAAGCCAGAAACTGTTCTACCGCATCCCCGCCTTGTGCACGGTCACCCTCACCGACGGCTCGAATGATATTTTGAGCGCCCGCATACCCATCTACCAACTGGGCCTGGAGGCCACTTATCCCTTGTATGACTAACACTTTAATTATATGACTATCAAAGATTTGACTCCATCGATAGTATGGAATAACTTCTACCAGATCACACGCATCCCGCGTCCCTCGAAGCACGAAGAAAAAATACGCGCATTTCTCCTGAAATGGGCCGAAGAGCACAAAATCGAAGCCTTCGCGGACGAAACGGGCAACGTTATAATGCGCGTCCCCGCCACCCCCGGCTACGAAAAGCGTAAAGGCGTAATTCTCCAGGGACATATGGATATGGTCCCCCAGAAGAACTCCGACGTGAAGCACGACTTCCTCACCGACCCTATCGAAACCAAGGTCGAAGGCGAGTGGCTGAAGGCCTGCGGAACGACCCTCGGCGCCGACAACGGCCTCGGAGTGGCGCTGGCAATGTCTGTGGCTGAAAGCAAAGACGTCAAACACGGCCCCATCGAGATCCTCGTAACCTACGACGAAGAGACCGGTATGACCGGCGCGCAGGCGCTCAAGCCGGGCGTGCTGAAAGGCGACATCCTCATCAACCTCGACTCCGAGACAGAGGGCGAACTCTATGTGGGCTGCGCCGGCGGAGTGGACGCGTCGGCCGAAGGCACTTACGCGGCCGTGAACGCCCCAGCAGGCTACACCGCGGTACAATTTGCGGTCAAGGGCTGCCAGGGTGGCCATTCCGGAATGGATATCATCCTCTACAGGGCGAACGCCAACAAAGTGGCTACCCGCATCCTCCTCGAGGCGATGAAGAGCGAGGACATCAAACTCGTCAGCCTCGAAGGCGGCACCCTTCGCAACGCAATCCCCCGCGAGTGCTTCGCGACCCTTCTCGTGAAGGACTTCGCAGCGGCTAAAGCCACAGTCGAAAAGATCGCCGCGGTCCTGAAGGGCGAATACGCCGAGACAGACCCGGATATGACCGTGGTCTTCGAAAAGGCAGCCTCCCCCGCCGCCAAGTGCGCAAGCGACGCCGATGCGAAACGCATTATCGACGCCATCCTCGTCTGCCCTGACGGAGTGGAGAGAATGAGCGCGTCCGTACCCGGCCTCTGCGAGACCAGCACCAATATGGCTATGATCAAGGTCGCGGACGGCAAGTGGTTCGTGAAGAGCCTGCTCCGCAGTTCCGTGGACACCGCCAAGATGGCGCTTGCGGACAAGATGAAATCAGTGTTCGACCTCGCCGGAGCGCAGATGACCCTGGACGGAGCCTACTCCGGATGGAAACCGAATCCGAACTCCGCCATCCTCAAGGTGATGAAGGAGGTCTATCAGAAAATGTTCGGGAAGGAAGCCCTTGTGATGGCCATCCACGCCGGACTCGAGTGCGGAATCCTCTCGGGAGCATATCCTCACTGGGATATGGTTTCCTGCGGACCGACCCTTCTCAGCCCCCACTCACCCGACGAGCGCGCGCACATCCCTTCAGTAGCGAAAGTATGGGACTACCTGCAGGAAGTCCTCGCCAACATACCTGAATGACCGAAGATCTGCGCAATCAACTGATTGACTGGGCCGAAACCTACAACGACCCCGTCTACTTCGAGGAAGACCCCATCGCCTTCCCCCGCGAGTTCGTAGCCCGCGGCGCCTCCCTCCAGGACATCGAAATCGCCGCCGTCTTCGCCGCGCACCTCGCCTGGGGCCGCCGAGCCATGATCGTCCGCGACTGCCAGCGTCTCTTCGACGAAATGCAGTGGCGTCCCTACGACTACATCATGGCCCACTCCTACCGCGACGACAACACCAGTTTGCATCGCACCATCAAATGGTCCGAAATCGCCCATATTTGTAACCACTTGTACCATTTCTATTTAGCTGAGCAGACCCGTGCCCCCAGAACCCGTGCAAGCTTTGTCATACCGACAGGATACGCAGAGATGGTCGAATCAGATGAGCAGCCCTCTGCCCCTGGGACCCGTGCCACCCTCGGCACCGTAAGAGGGGGGACCGCGTCAGCGGTGGGGTCGAGCGTTAGCGAGACGGTCTCCAGGGGTAGAGGGCTGTCATCAATGTCATTAGAAAAATTATCGGTAGACGAAATCAGGACAACGATTTTCAGGCAGAAGGAGGATAAGAGGGCGGCGAACAAGAAGATCAATATGATGAGGAGATGGTTGGTCAGGGATGACGGGAAGGTGGATTTGGGCGTGTGGAAACACACGTCGCCAGCGGACCTCATCATGCCTCTGGATGTGCATGTGTACACGCAGGCGGCGGCGCTGGGTCTGACAAATCGCAAGCAAAAGGACATCGTGACTGCAATGCAGATAACTGATGCGTTCAGGGAGATATGGCCCGACGATCCGGTGAAGGGAGACTTCGCGCTGTTTGGATATGGAGTAACGAGATAGGATGCCAAGACTGTATATATTGTCCGGTTGCAACGGCGCCGGGAAGACGACGGCCTCTTACACCCTTCTTCCCGAGATGCTCGAATGCCGCGAATTCGTCAATTCGGACGAGTTCGCCAAGAGCCTCTCGCCCTTCGACCCTTCGGCGGCATCCGTATCCGCGAGCCGTTATATGCTTCTGAAAATCAGGTATTTGCTCTCAAAACGCGCCGATTTCAGCATCGAGACGACTCTCGCCACACGTTCGCTCCTGAACATAATCAAAGAAGCGAAGAGCCTCGGCTACACTGTCACCCTTCTCTACTTCTGGCTGAACACCCCCGAACTCGCCATCAAGCGCGTGCAGGCGCGAGTGCAGGCAGGCGGACACAACATCCCCGAGGACACGGTCCGCAGGCGCTACGTGATGGGCCTGAAGTATTTCTTCGAGACCTACGCTCCCGTGAGCGACCGCTGGGTGCTTGCGGACAACAGCAAGACCCCGTTCAAGGTCGTGGCCGAGGGCAACAAACAAGAGACTTTCATCAGAGATGAACAACGATACAAGAGCATTAGAGACATTTGCTATCCGGAAGACGGATCTGCAGAAGTTGACCAGTGAGGCACTTCGCTGCGGCGGCTCCTACTCCGACCTCTTCTTCGAAAGCACTATGCTCTCCAGCCTTATGCTTCGCGACGGCGAGGTGTCTTCCGGCGGTTACACCGTGGACTACGGCTGTGGCGTCCGCGTCCTCCACGGAGAGAAGACGGGATACGCGTATTCGGAATCAACGGATATGCCATCGCTTCTCGCCGCGGCCAGGGCAGCATCAGCCATTGCCGCCGGCAGTGGCAATGGAGGCTTTGCCAAAACGGCCTTCGGCCCGGCGAAGCCCAACTATTACCCCATGCAGCGCGACTGGCGCGGGGCGGACGCGGCGGAGTTCCTTCCGGGCCTCAACAAACTCGAGGCGCTGATTCGTGCAAAAGACAGCCGAGTGATGAAGGTGATCGCCCTTCTGGGCTACTCCGTCAGCGATATTCTGATGTACAACTCGCTGGACGAGCTGACATCGGACCTGAGGCCTATGGCCAGCATGAGTGTGCAGGTAGTGTTCCAGAGCAAAGGCTCGGTGCAGACCAAGAGCGCCTCACGCAGTTTCAGGATGGGTGTGGAATTCTTCACTGACGAACTCATCAAGGAAGTCGCCGAGGAAGCCACGAGCGGAATAGATGCCATGTTCGAGGCAAAACGCCCTGCCGGAGGGCAGATGAGCGTGGTGATGGGTGCGGGAGCATCCGGAATCCTTCTGCACGAAGCGATGGGCCACGCCTTCGAAGCGGACTTCAACCGCAAAGGCCAGTCCGTGTTCGCGGACAAAATGGGCAAGCAGATATGCCGCAAAGGCATCAACATACTGGACGACGGCACTCTCCCCTTCTTTCGCGGCAGTTGCAACTACGACGACGAAGGCGTACCCGGCCAGAAGACCTATATGGTCACGGACGGTGTTCTGACGTCCTACCTGCACGACCGTATCAGCGCCCGCTTCTACGGAGTCGCCCCTACGGGGAACGGTCGGCGTGAGTCTTTCAGATACCACCCGATCCCGCGTATGCGGTCGACCTACATGGAGAACGGCGCGGACGGCACGGTCGAAGACCTCATCAAGATGGCGGGCAGCGGCATCTATGTGGACGAATTCGCCAACGGCGAGGTCAAGATCGGCGAGGGCGACTTCACCTTCTATGTGAAGAGCGGCTATCTGATTGAAAACGGCCGCCTGACTATGCCCGTCAAGGACATAAACATAATCGGCAACGGTCCGCAGGCGCTAGCCGACATCGAGGCGGTTGCCGGCGACCTTAAGGTGGACCCGGGCAGATGGACCTGCGGCAAGGGACAGAGCGCTCCAGTGAGTTGCGGCATCCCTTCCGTGCTTATCAAGAATCTTACTGTGGGAGGCGGACAATGATAGAGAACTACGAACTGGAACTCGCGCGCCTGGCGATGGAACTGGCAGCGAAGGAAGGCGCCTTGAAATGCAGGGTCAGCCTCACCAAGAGCGTCTCCGACATTATCGGTACCCTCAATGGAGAGATAGACAAAGTGACGCATTGCCTGGACCGCGGGCTGGCGCTGACGCTGTTCGTGGACGGACGTTTCGGCACTTTCTCCACCAACCAACTGGATGAGAAGAGCCTGAGCGATTTCGTGAGCAAGGCTGTGAAGATGACACGCATCCTCGCGGAAGATACTCTGCGCGACCTTCCCGATCCCGCACGCTGCTGCAAATCTGCAAACGATGGCGACGAACTGGGACTGTATGATCCCGCATACGCCGAAGTAAGCGCCGAAGAGCGCAGGAAACTGGCTCTGGATGCAGCAGCATTCGGAAAAGTCCCGGACACCAAAGACTACAAACTTATCTCTGAAGAAGGAGAATACAGCGACTCAGAGTTCGACGCGGTGACGCTCGACTCGAACGGTCTCTTCTGCCGCCACAAAGAGACCTCGTTCGAATACGGGGTGGAAGTGACGGTGCAGGCAACGGACGGCAGCAAGTACAGCGGGTTCTGGTGGGAATCGTCCCCATCCCGCAGCGGTCTGAAGCTCGAACAAGTGGGGACGACCGCCATTTGCCGCGCAGCGGCGCAGATAGGCACGCAGCCGTTCGCGAGCGGACGCTACAAAATGGTGGTGGACTCGAACGTCGCCTCCAAACTCGTCTCCCCCGTGCTCAGCGCGCTCGGCGGCTACTCGCTTCAGCAGGGCAACTCGTTTATGACGGACACTCTCGGGCAGAGGGTGTTCGGCGAGGGCGTCACACTGATCGACGACTGCCACATCAAGGGCCAGTCCGGTTCGCGCCTGTTCGACTCCGAAGGCGTCGCGACCGTGCCGGGGCCGGTGATCGAAAACGGAGTGGTCAAAGAGTATTTCATCAACACTTATATTTCTAAAAAGATGAGTATGAAGCCCACGGTGGAGGATTGCTCGCGCGCGCACCTGATGCCCTGGCCGAAGCCGGGCCTCAAGCAGGACGACATCCTCAACATGTGCGGCGAGGGTATCCTGGTGACCGGTTTCAACGGCGGCAACTGCAATTCCGCCACGGGCGATTTCTCCTACGGAATCGAAGGATTCCGCTTCGAGGGCGGCAAGATCGTGAGTCCTGTCAGCGGTATGCTCATTACGGGCAATTTCCGCGAACTGTGGAAGAATCTGATCGCCGCCGGCGACGACGCTCGCGTTTGCTCCGCGAAACTCATCCCCACAATTGCTTTTAACAACGTAGATTTTAACGGATAATGAAAATTGAAAAGAACAGAGTTGTAGCGCTGAGCTACACATTGGTGGTGGACGGCGCGATTGCCGACCAGGCCACTGCAGAGCGCCCTTTGGAGTACATCCACGGCACCGGCATGCTCCTTCCCCGCTTCGAAGAGGAAGTAGCCGGCAAAGAGCCCGGAGAGGACTACGCATTCACCCTCTCGCCTGAGGAAGGCTACGGCGTGCACAATCCCGCGCATGTCTTCGACATACCCATCAGCGCCTTCGCCATCGACGGCGAGATACGCCACGACCTGCTGGTCGTAGGCCGCACCATTCCCATGCTCAATCAGGCGGGACAGGTGGTCCAGGGCACGGTGGCGGCTGTGAAGGAAGACGCCGTCTCGATGGACTTCAACCACCCTATGGCCGGTAAGACGCTGAACTTCAGCGGCAATGTCGTCTCAGTTCGTGAGGCCACTCAGAAGGAACTCACCGAAGGCCTGCACGGCGAATACCTCCCGGAAGAGGAACACTGCTGCAAAAAGGGCAAAGGCGGCTGCCATCGCGGCGACAAGAAAGAGGGCGAGTGCTGCAAAGAAAAAGGTGACAGCCATTGCGACTGCCACCACGAAGATTGCGATTGCGATAAATAGCGCTAGGCCGTCTCTTCGGGCAGTTTCTTTGCCCTGAAGATACTCGCAAGGGTCAGTCCGGAGATAATATGCCAGATTCCCCACCATGCGGTGACGAAGAGCATACCTCCGTACATAATTCCGGTTTCGGGATTGTTCCAGATCTCAGGCTTGAAAATAGCCGTGTTGAGAAGGAGCGTGAGTCCGAGGCCGGAATTCTGTATACCAACCTCGATCGTCACCGACCTGCGGTCCTTCTTCGGAAGTTTCATCAGGGTCGCGCCGCCGAAACCGGTGCCAAACGCGCAGGCGTTGTGGATCAGCACGAGGAAAAAGATGAAGACTATATACTTCACGAAGAGCTGCCAGTTCGGGATGAACATTCCGAGCACCATTGCGATGAAAACCACTATCGAGAAGATCGAGAAGGGTTTCGTAATCTTCTGCGCAGCCTTCGGGAAGTAGTGGTTGAAGAGCATACCGAGAACGATGGGAATTCCCAGGATCATGAACACGGTGTTGAAGATATCCCAGAACGGGATGACGAGCTGAGGAATGGTGAGTTCTCCAGCCCTGCCGGCGAACTGGAGGTAGAGGTTACCCCAGAGCCAGAAGTTGAGAGGAGTGATGACGGGAGCCGCGACTGTGGCCACTGCTGTCATACTCACAGACAGTTCGATGTTGCCCTTCGCGAAGGTGCTCATAAAGTTGCTGATATTGCCTCCCGGGCAGCAAGCCACGAGGATCATACCGAGGCACACCATCGGGGTGAGCATCTTGTTGAAGATCATGATCAGGATGAAGGTCACGAGCGGAAGGCCTATCCACTGGAGTATGACTCCGGTGAGGATGGACTTAGGCTTCACGAAAACATCCTTAAGGGTTTGTGCTTTGATGTTCAGGGCGATGCCGAACATAATGAGGCCAAGCACGATGCCCATAACGAGGCCGGTTCCGCCTCCGAGGTTCAGGTTAACCGCATCCAGCGATGCGAATTGTTCACGGATTCCCATAATACACTATTTAAATAATTTATCTACTGCTTTGATTGAGTCGGGAAGGGCGAAGACCACTACCCTGTCGCCGTCCTGAATGAGCGTTTCGCCCACCGCGATGAAGGCTTCCTGGTCGCGAAGTATACCGCCCACGACAGCGCCCTCCGGGAACTCGATGTCCTTGAGGGGAGCGCGGGTGATGGCGCTGTCCTTCGCGGCGGTGTACTCGAGCACCTCCGCCTTGGTCCCGCTCATATAACGTATGAATTTCGCCTTGTCGCTCAGGGTCATCTTGAAGATGAGGCTGGCGGAGCTGAGTTTCTTGTTCACGACCAGGTCGATGCCCATTTCCTCGGCGAGGCTGACATATTCAATGTTCTCCACCTCCGCTATCGTGCGCGGCACGCCGAATTTCTTTGCCGCCACACAGGCGAGGATGTTCGCTTCGTCGTTGCCGGTCACGGCCACGAAAGCGTCGTAACTGGTGATTCCCTCCTCCACGAGGAAGTCCGGGTTGCGGCCGTCGCCATTCACCACCAGAATGCTGTCGTCGAGGATTTCATCCACCTCCACGCAGCGGTCGTGCTTTACCTCGATGACCTTGATGTCCTGCACATCGCCAAGCAGCGAAGCCGCAGTCATCGTTCCCACCGTACCGCCTCCGACTATCATCACTTTCTCCGCGTCTATATCGCTGACTCCCAGATACTTGGTAAGCCTCTTGAGTCCGGCTTTCTTGATCATGATATAGACGACGTCGCCGAATTTGAACTTAGTGTCGAACTTCGGGATGATGGTCTTTTCGTCGCGGGTGATGGCAATCACGCGGAACTGCGACGCCTCTTCCACCGAATACTCCTGCACGAAGTCAATCAGCCTGGCGTCCAGAATCGGGCTTTCTTCGCCCATTCTGAACACTGCGAGTTGGAGTTTGCCGCCCACGAAATCCAGAGTGTCTGAAGTCAGGCCCCTCCTGATGTAACTTCCGATAACGTCGGACGCGATTTTCTCCGGGCAGAAGGTTCTGTCTATCCCGGTCTCGCGTATCATCTTCTTGGGCTCCGCGCCCAGAAGATCGTTGTGGATACGCGCAACCACCTTCTTCGCTCCGAGTTTCTTCGCGAACATACACGCCACCAGATTCACTTCCTGATTCACGTGCGGGAACACAGCGATGAAAAGGTCGCAGTGGTCCACTCCCGCCCTGCGCATAGCCGCGATCGAACTGGGTTCGCCTTCCACCACACCCACATCGGCTGTGGATGAAAGGGCGTCCAGCCTCTTCTCGTCATTGTCCATCACAGTGACTTCGTTTCCTTCTCTCGAGAGCAATTTTGCCAGGTGGGATCCAACCTCTCCGGCTCCGTCAATTACTACTTTCATATTTTCTCAGATATTCGAATACTTTTTTGCCCTTGAAGGCCCAGGCTGCGATAATGCGCACCTTAGTCAGCGCCACAGGCGCCTTGCCATCCGTGGGAACTATCTTTCTGGCACGAGCCTCTTTTCGGGCTCGGGAAACCGCCTTTACATAACTCAGTTTCCCCTGCAGCAGATACGCCACCTGAGTGCCGAAATCTATTATCTTTCTCGACGCTATCCTGCAACGTGCCTTGCGTGGGCCTATCGTGGCCGGCAGATTCTTGCGCAGCATCCACATCGAATTGCGGTAGTTCAGTTTCAGTTTGAGCGGCGATGCCGGGGCGAGCGTGCCTCCGCCTATGTGCCACACTACCGACTGCGGCACCGTCCACACCTCGAATCCGGCGAGTTGCGCGCGCCAGCAGAAATCGATTTCCTCCATATGCGCGAAGAATTCGCCGTCCAGGCCTCCGAGTTCGTTCCAGACCTTCGAGCGGACCATCAGGCACGCGCCCGTGATCCAAAAGACCTTCGCCGGAGTGTCATACTGTCCATAGTCGGGCTCGACCGATTGGAGCACGCGTCCACGGCAGTACGGGAAACCATAATGGTCCAGCCATCCGCCAGCGGCGCCGGCGTACTCGAAGCGATCCGCGCGCTGCCAGCCGCCGTCTTCCGCGCGATTGAGCGCATGCAGTTTGGGCCCGCATACGCCGCACCGCGGATGGCTCTCCATCCACTTCACCAGCGGCTCCAGCCAGCCCTCACCCACTTCTATATCGGAATTCAGGAGCAGATAGTACTCTGAGTCCTTTATTGTCGAGAGCGCCCGGTCATAGCCTTCCGCGAAACCGTAGTTCTTACCCAGCGGAATGATTCCCACTTCCGGATGAGTGCCGGACAGATAATTTAGAGAGCCGTCCTCCGAACCGCTGTCGGCCACATAGAGTTTGTCCTCCGGGGCCAGACTCGCCAGGACTCCCGGGACGAAACGCCTCAGGTAATCCAGGTTGTTCCAGTTCAGTATGACGACCGCAGTTCTCATTCGGGTTTTGCAAATCCAACCATCGAGATGACGGAACGCTCGGAACCGCCCGAGGGGTGGTTGAGAATCTGAAGATCAGTGCCCGCGCAGAAAACAGACGAGCCACCGCCGTCCAGATTCAACACATCCACGCAGCCCACGCCCGTCATCAGGCGGGCAAGGTCGGTCAGGACCACTCCCTTGCTGACGGATGTGCGGCCGTCCACCACCATCAGCACTATCTTGCCGTCTGCAGTGCGGCCGATAGCGGTGCGCGGTTGACGCGTAGTCCTATTGTAAATATCAGTGTAGAACAACTCGAAGTTCGAAAGGTAAACCTTATCGTCGTCCGAGAGCGACTCGTCTTCGGAAAGGAAGTTGATGCGGGTCTTGCCATCCTTCACCAGCACGGGACCACCGCCGATGGCGGAATAGTAGCCAGGGTTCAGGGCCGGCGACGGGAAGGTGGCCGAAGGCTTGAGTTGCGCAGCGCCGTCAATCTGAGGGATCGGTGTGTCGTAGAAATACGGCCCGCCGAAATCGCTGCGGCCGAAACGCCAGCAAACCGACGATTCGCCGCTCGCCGTCACTCCGAACACTCCGCGGGATGCGTAGTAGGAATTCTTGCGGGAGAGGAAACTGTCGTTGTCCGCCTTCTGCACTCCCTGATCAAGGACATAACTCAGCGAAGCGTTGTTGTAGAAATAGCCTCCGTTGGTGAACACATACGGAGTCGTGACATGAGTCTTTGCCCACTGGCTGGGTTTGGCGTAGCCGTTCGGGCAAAGCGCCCTGAGGACCACGTTGCCGGTGGAGATATCCGCTATGGCATACCAGATGTTCATCGGCTGACCGTTCAGAGTCGTGCTGGTACTGTAGACCTTGATCTCCGACGGGAGGTCGGCAGGAGTGATGTCTGTGTAGGAGATATTGTAGGGCGTCGGCTCGGCCTCCGGAGACACGGTGACAGTCTCGGTATAGCCTATGCTGCCATCCACCGTGCTCTTGGCGTAGACCCTGAGATTCACGGGGCCTGCGGGGTTGATGATAACGCCCACTCCGACGCCGTCTTTTCTGCGCTTTTTCCAATAAGTGAACGTCTCATCCGTGCCAAGTTCAGGGGCGGTGGATGTCGAACTCCATACTATTCCGTTCTCTGCGTAATTGCCAAGGTCCTCCGTGATGGTATAATACACCGCGATCATATTGGGAGCGGTCGCCACCTTGTCTATTCTGGCCAGAGGAGTGGGATCCGGAATGGCGTCGATGGTGAACTTGACGCTGGCATAGTCGCTGTAGGTATTGCCCTTGAAAGAGCAAAGCCTGTAGGTGTACTCGCCGTTCTCCGTAAAAGCGACGTCCTCATATGAAAGTGTCCCGGCGGGAATGTTGCCAATCATCTTGTACTTGCCGTTGGGGCCCGCCTTCTGCAATTCCACTCCGTCGTAGTCAGTGGATTCGTTTTCCCAGGTCAGCACAGCCTTCAGTCCGTCCACGATTTCCACCTGGAGATTGGACGGGGCCACCATAGAGGGTTTCTGAGGCTCTTCCTGAGGGTCCGGATCGGGTTCCGGCTCCGGAGTCGGAACTTGGGGCGTGTCTTTACATCCTGCCAGCAAAATGGCCAGCACGGAAAAAACTGCAAGAAATCTTTTCATCATAACGGATTGACTGCCTTGTTTTTGTAGAGTTCACGGAACACGCTTTCGCGCTCCCTGATGCCGTCGAACCAGAACTGCGATTCTCCGCAGGTCATATTCGCGCGGTTTATGCCTATTTCGTTTCGTATATTTTCTTCTGAAAGGATGTTGCTCCCGTTCTTGAGTATCATCACGGGATTCAACTTCGTGCTGTCCAAATAACGTAAGGACAGCGTTACGTAAGTTTCGTAGTTGGCGGGGATATAGCACTGGACGCTTATAAGGTCCGCGTGGCCTTCCGCCACCCAGGTGGGCCAGTCCTGCATTAAGGCATTAAGACACCAGGGGTAATGGTTGGGGCTGAAGCAGACGGCTGTCTTGGGATTGATCCCCTTGACAAGATCCCAGATATCCCCTGCAAAGGAATTGAGAATGTCGAGGCGGAACTGCTGCCACGCCGCACTCATAAAGTTGGCAGAAGGGTCTTTCCCTGTAGCCTCTTTGTAGGCCGCGGAAGTCAGTGGATCATATCCCGAATTAAGAGGCATTGCAGGCATACGGTCGTCACCCTGGATACCGTCAACATCGGGATACTTTGTGAGCACTTCACGCATCAGGGAAAGGAAGAACTCGCGTACAGCCGGATCGAAGGCATTGAGGTAGAAGTCCGTGCCGTTGTAGTTGGCGTATCCGCCTTTGTTGTCGATTCCGATCCAGTCAGGATGAGTCGCAAGCAGAGGATCGTCGAAGTCCACTCCCCCGATCCTGTGCATGAAGCCGTATTCGAACCAGAGGACTACCTTGATATCGCGTTTGTGGGCTTCGGATATAATGTCTTTCAGCGCATCGCCCGAGCCGCCTGTGTAGTTGGCGTACATATTGCCCTGCTTCGCGCTTGTGTAGGTTGTATTGCTGACCAGCAAGTCGCTGTCCCAGCTAGTTTTCGTCGCAGCCCAACTGCAGACGAAGAGGGTATTGAAATTGAGCTCGGCCATCAGATCCAGCGAAGAACATACATTCGCATAGGTGATGAACGAAGTGGTATGGTCGGGAGAAGGTAGGAAAAGACCTCTTA
The DNA here is from genome assembly GCA_905234485.1 of uncultured Bacteroidales bacterium. Taxonomy (GTDB): domain Bacteria; phylum Bacteroidota; class Bacteroidia; order Bacteroidales; family UBA932; genus Cryptobacteroides. Next base: position 19,277 of record CAJOHV010000009.1, read on the forward strand.
CTCCGACCTGAGGAGCGACTGACGCATTAACCAGGAATCTGGCAGCAGCGCCGTCTTCCGTCCTCTGCAGGAAGATTATTCCCTGTTTAGTCAGGTTGAACTCGCTTCCGCTCGCCGGATCGGCTGTAATGCCGTCCGGGAGCGTGAATTCGAGTTGTACTGAGCTTAGTTCCGCGCCGAAGGGGAAGAGGATATTAGCCTCCCCTTCCCCAATAGTGATTTCGGCTTCGGGATAATCAGGTGCGCTGAGAGTGAGGATCTTTAAATCAGGCAGTTCTTGTGTCTGGGTGGTATCCACAGGATCAACCGGTGTGGGAGCCAGCGGCACGGAAGGCCTGCAGGCCCCCATGAGCACAGTGAGGAGCAATATGATTCCCATCTCGCGCATCAATAATTATTTCTCAAGTTTGAATAGCGAAACACCTGCACCTGCTCCAGAAACGGCACAGATATAGAAATCGTCTCCTACCTGTCTAACTGTACAGTCGCCAAGTGCATTAGCGAAAGCAAATCCATTGATAGGATATTCATCCGGATCTCCGAGGCCGTATTTGAAAATACCGGATGCTGTCGCGTCCTTGGTGAGAGCTTTGATAGATTCTGCCAGAGTATCATTATTCAAAGGCATGATCTTTAGACAACCGTCAGTAGGATTGCCATTAACCTCCACAAATGCAGTATAATCCTGATTATTGAAAGCAAAGAAATTGAATCCTTGAGCATTTCCTCCGAATACATCTGAATCTCCAGAAGCAGCGGTAGTATAGACATTGTCACTGACAGAATAGACAACCGGCCTCATACCGCAGCCCACACCTAACTCTTCAGAGTCGGAATACTTATACAGTCCGCTCCACGATCCCGAAAAATCAGGGAGACTAATTTCAATAGGCTGTGGATTGATTTTTCCATTCTCAATCAAGAACTTGACAGCTGGACGGGGGTTGTTTGCATTGTTTACGAATGTAATCTCGCCTGCTTGCCAAGTGCCGAAAACGCCCATTTTGTCCCCCAAACGAAGTCCTTTAGAATCATACTCAAGTTCAAGGACAGGTTTGCTGTCTTTGTCGGCGTATGAATAGACACGCAGGTTACCCGGGGCGACAAGATTGCACTGCAAGATTCTCGTAGATGTTCCGTCAGGGATAACTTTTATTGCGCTTAACTGATGAGTTCCAACAGAGACTCCTTCTACAGAAAGACGACCGACAATGGAGCCATCTTCAATACTTAGAACATAGGCCCCCGTCGCAGCACCTTCATGTTGTGCAAGATACACGTACCTATCGTCCATGGCACATGTGCGGAGCCAATACTTTTTACCCCACTCAAGATCCGTAGCTTCAGTCTGGAACCATGTATCATCCTCAAGATTCGAATAGTGTCCCCAAACGCGGGTAACCTTGCCGATTCCGGAGGTGATGACCTTCACGTTGAGTGTGTTGGACGCTTCGCCACAGGTAAGGGTGAAAGTGACGCCGTTGAGTTTGTCAGAGAAGTCAAGCTCGTCTCCGGATGTGACAGCATTGCCGTTCACGGTGACCTGAGTCTCTGCAGGATCCACTGTGAACTCCACTGCGAGCGCGCTCAGGGCTGTAGCACCGGAAAGACGCACTTCACCTGAAAGGGCATTCACACCGCCTACGGTGAGGGTGAGGAACTTCGGATCAGCAGCGCCGATCGAGACGCTCATCACATACTCGGCGGCCTTCTCCTCTCCGTACATGAATGTTACGGTCTGAGTGGCGCCGTCCGCATAATTGAAAGTCTTCTGATACTCAGTCGTAAAACCCTGAGGGATGTTGACGAAACTGATGGTGAGAGCCTTGGCGTTCTCCTTGTCAGCATACTCGAGGCTGATCTTGATGGTCTTCGCCGCGTTGTCCACGACTGCCATGTAGTCGCCGTCGATACCGGTAACGTCGATATTCGCCGCAGAAAGGGTAAGAGCAGGGATGTCCTTCTTCCCCGGATCCGGATTGTCCGGCGTATCGGGTGTAACGGGTTTATCCCCGCAGGAGGCAAGGGCAAAGACTGTCAGTGCCGAAGCCAGAATTGCAAAATACTTTTTCATTTCTTGAAATATAGTTGATAGTTTTTAGTGTCTTTTCCGTTTGCCGCTTTCACGGTGAAGTAGACCGTGACATTGTTGAGGTCGCGGAGGCCGCCTATGCCGTGGCCGAGAGACTGCCAGAGAGCATCGGTTTCCACGATGCTCGCGGTGGCAGGGATCGAGGCCTCAAGGCGGCAGCGGCTGACGTCCGTGATTTCCGCCGGGAATTTGTACTGCCCAGCCCCGCTTTCGGCATCGTACATGCCTCCAAGGGCATTGAGATCTTTCGCCACCACATTGTAGTCCGCATCGTAGACCCAGACCTTAAGCGCGCTGAGGGTGCAGAGCGAGTCGCCTTCAGGGAACTCAGGCTGCACACAGGCGCTCAGCGCGAACGCCGCAACAGCAAGTATCAATAATCTTTTCATCACCAGTCGCTGTTTTGTCTTGCAAGAGTGTTGTTCGAAATCTCGCTCTGCGGGATGGGGAAACGGTCGAACCTTTCAGGATAATGTCTTGCGCCCATTTCGCACGAGATCAGTTCGGCATTGAAGGTAGTTCCGCTCTTTTTCCACAGCACTCCGTTGTATTTCTTTCCGTCCAGCACGGCCTGTGCCCTGCCGGTACGCCTCAAATCCCAGAAACGGTGGCCTTCGAAGCAGAGTTCCACCGCGCGTTCGTGAAGGATTACGTCAAGTGCGCTGTCCCACGAAGTGATGGCCGGAGTGACCACGTCGTCGCGGCCAAAGCGGGCTTTGCGCAGGGTCTGCACGTCCGCAAGCGCACCCGCGTAATCCTCCGCCGCAGCGCGGCATTCGGCCCTGATCAGCAGCACTTCCGCCAGACGGCATTCCACCCACGGCGTCCATGAGCCGTTGAGCACGTAATCGTTGTTATCCGGATCCAGGTTCTTGCGTATGTAGTAACCCGTGACCGTGTTGCCGGGAGTATTCTTGGAACCGTAGGGCATGTATTTCATATCCACGCCGTTTTCGTAGAGTTCCATCGTGCGGCCTTTCCACTCGGCTCCGTTCCAGAGCACGGCCTTCGCCAGACGCGGATCGCGCGAACCGACATTGTCGTTGGTTATGAAGCGGCGCGCGGCATTCGAAATGTCGAAGGGCGTGCCGTCCGAATTGTCGAACATATCCACGAACTCCTGAGTGGGGCCGGCCCAGCCGCTACCGTAGTTGCCGCTGAGATTCACATCGCCAGGCGAACTGTAGCGCTGGTCGTAGTAGTGCACCAGATTGTCCTTAAGGAAATCGTAGCGCAGGATCGCCTCCCCCGCCGCGAGATCGTAGCCTCCGTTGGAGATTATGTCCGTGCACAGCGAGTCCGCCTTCGAATAGCGTCCGGCATAGAGCATAGCCCTGGCGGCGATTGCCTCCGCACCGTATTTGTCCAGCCTGCCCTGAGCCGCATCGGGCGCGGGGAGATGCGCGCATGCATAAGAGAGGTCGCTCCACACCTGGTCCCACGATTCGGAGACGCCGGCCCGGGCGTGGTCCTTGCCCTTCGCGTTCATCTGGTCGATCTCCGTGTAGAGAATCACTCCCAAGTCGTCCTTTACGGAGGCATGCGAGCGCATAATCAGATGGTAGCAGTAACCCCTGAAGAACAGTGCCTCGGCACGATAGCGCTCCTTTTCCTCCGCCGCAAGCGGACTTTCGGTGTCCAGCGCCTTGAGGAATTCGTTGAGGCGGCGTATCCAGCCGTAGCAAGTGGTCCAACAATCAAAGTAGTTGTGCGTGACGCTCTGCTGACCGTCCACGGTCATTATGAGGTTGCAGTCGCCGGTGCCGGCAACTATGCTGCTATATTTGAGGATGTCAGTCAGGCCGTCCGAAATCAGCGAACTGCCGCCGCCGAGGGCATTGCCGCCGAACATTCCGAAGTTGCGGATAATGGGATAGAAACTGTTCAGGTAGAGTTCAGTGTTCTTCGCATTGCTCACTCCGTAGGGCCTGTCGTACTGGTTGGTGGGTTTGAGATCCACACTGCTGCAACTTGCCAGCAGCGCGATTGCCATCATTATTATCGGAAGTCTTTTCATAGCCCTAGAATGTTATGTCCAAACCCGCGCTGAGCACTCTCTGCTGCGGGTAATAGCCGTTCTGCACGCTCGGCACCTCGGGATCGAGCCCGAGTTTGGCGAGTTTGGATAAGGTGAAGAGATTCGAGCCGCTGACATAGGCTCTCATCCTCGCGATCTTCATCAGATTGGTGATGCGCGAAGAGAAAGTGAATCCGAGTTGGACATTCTTCAGACGGATGTACGAAGCGTCCCGTTTCCAGAAGTCGCTCGCGATTGCATTGTTCGAACTGGTCTGTGTGCTCAGGCGAGGATACTCCGCGTCGGTATTGTCCGGACGCCAACTGCCCTCCACCAGATACTTCGGAGGATTGCTGCCCCACTTGAACGCCTGAGTGAAATAAGTGCCGTCCGAATAACCAAGGGCTGAGTAATTGCCGCAAAGCATCACGTCCGTGAGCGCCGCTCCCTGAAGTGTAGCATTGAAGTCGAACCAGCGCCAGCCTGCGCTGAGGTTGATTCCGAACATTACCTTCGGGAGTTGCGGGCCGGCGATCCAGGTGCGGTCTTCGAGAGTGATCTTGCCGTCACCGTTGAGATCTTTGTATTTGATGTCGCCCACACGGACGGCATCGCTGGTCTTCGGGGAGTTCAGCAGGTCTTCATCATCTTTATAGAGACCGTCGGAGACATAGCCAAGCACGCTACCGAGAGAGGTGCCGAGTTTGCTCTGCCACGCCGGGATGTTGTCGCTGTCGTTAGTGCTTATGTAGCGGTTGGCGGCATAAGATGCGTTGGCGGAGATGTCGTAGACCAGATCACCCACGGTGTTGTGGTGGCTGAGCACGAGTTCAGCGCCCTTGACATCCACCACTCCCCCATTGATGATATTAGGGAAATTGCCGCCTATGGAAGGGGGCATCTCGCCGGACTGCGACTGGAGAATGTTCTCCGTGAGTTTATAGAAGACGTCCGCCTGCACGCCGAGTTTGCCGTTCCAGAGGGAAAGGTCAGCGCCGGCGTTCCAGGTGGTGGTGGTTTCCCAGGTTATTTCCGAATTCGGCACCGAGGTGGTCGAAAGCGACTGGGCCGGGACTCCGTTGATGATAACAGCCGGATTCTTCGAGAGGGCAACGCCCTGGACATAGAGGAAATCGGAGATCTGGTCGTTGCCGAGTTTACCCCACGAAGCGCGGAGTTTGAGATTATCCAGCCAGCCTTCAGTACCTTTCATCCACGATTCTTTGTTGATACGCCAGCCGGCGCTCACAGCCGGGAACACTCCCATACGGTGGTCCTTGGCGAATTTGGCCGACCAGTCCTCACGAACCGATGCCTGAAGGAGATAACGTCCGCCGTAGGAGTAATTTGCCCTGAGGAGGAGACCCTGGCGGCCGGTATTGGAGTGGTTGCCCCTCACTGAGTTGGGCGTGACTTCCGTGCTGAAATCGAGGTCCGGGATTTCCACTATCGCGAAGTCCTGCTTGGTCGCAGTGAAATAGCGGTATGAGGTGCCGCTCTGTTCCCACACGAGGTCCGCGCCCACTTCGTGCTCTCCGAAAGAGCCTCGATAATTGATCTGGGCCTGGCCCGTGTAACGCGTGTAGAGCGAACTTTCTTCCTGAAGGGTATTCACGCCCGAATTAAGATGAGGCGAGTTGCCGGCGGTCAGAGTCACTTCCAGGGTGGTGGGATCTTCAGTGCCGTACTGGGGAGTGACCTGCGCGCAAGGGAGCATCAGGCGTTTGTTCAAGGTGTTGCGGAAGTCGTAACTCAGCATGCCGCGCGCTGTCAGGCCCTTGAGCCAGGGGGCGCGGTATTCCAGACTAAGAGCAGTCTGCACGAAGCTGTTCTCCTTCTGCTGGAAGCCGGATTCGTCGCGGGCGATCAGAGGATTCTGGTAGCCGATATAAGTTCCGTCCGGCATACGGGGGTTGATGGTAGGCTTCGCGGAGATGGTGTAGAAGACCACGTTTTTGTAGCCGTATTCGGCGCCGCCGCCGTCGAGCGAGGCGGTAGGGTCGGAGGATCCGGCGGAGACTCCGCTCTGGTGCCGCTGCTCCAGGCGGCCTGAGATGTCGAGTTTGAGGGTTATGTCTTTGGTGAGGGCTACGTCCACGTTCGAGCGAAGATTATAGCGCTTGAACCAGACGTTGTCTATCAGACCATCCTGCTGGAGGGTGCTGCCGCCGAGGAAATAGCGGGCGGAGTCCGTTCCTCCGGAGACAGTGAGGTTATGGCTCTGCCCCACCGCGTAGTCTTTGAAAATCAGTTTCACCCAGTCAGTGTTGCCGAAAACGCCCTGGGGGTCTACCTTTTCGCCTTTGATATAGGCTATCTCGTTGTCAGAGTAATCTGGGAGTATTTGATTCTCCGGCTTGCGAAGGAGGTTGTCGGTGGCTGTCGCGAGATTATGCCAGTAGGCGTACTCGGGGCCGTCCAGCAGTTCCACCATATCAGTGTTACTGGAGAAGGTGACGCTTCCGTTGTATGTGAGAATAGGTTTGGTGGCGTCGCCGCGCTTGGTGGTGACAAGGATCACTCCGTTAGCGCCCTTGACACCATAGACCGCGGCGGACGCGGCATCCTTGAGGATGGTGATGCTGGCTATCTCGCTGGGATCCAGGTTAGAGAACTCGCGCTCGACTCCGTCCACAAGCACCAGAGGGGCGGAGTTGCCGGTCGTGCTGACGCCGCGGATGTAGATAGCGGCGTCATTCTCTCCGGGAAGACCGGTGGTCTGGCGTGACACCAGTCCGGGAAGTTTGCCTCCCAGCATACCCGTGATATTGTCCACGGGAACATTACGCAGCGCTTTCTGGTTAACCGTGGCCACACTGGCGGTCAGGTCTCCTTTCTTCTGAACGCCGTAGCCCACGACCACGGCTTCATCCAGATTCAGCGCTTCTTCGCCGAGGGTGACTTCGTAATATGATCTGCCGATTGGTCTGGTGACAGTTTCGTAGCCGAAGCACGAAAACTCCAGTTCGCCTTTTGCGTATTTGGAGGGAATCTCCAGGTCGAACGTTCCGTCCAGGCCCGTCACCGCGCCTATTGTCGTTCCTCTGATCACGACACCCGCTCCCGGAATCGGGAGCTTGTCCTGATCGAGAACGACACCCCGCGCGTTCTGAGGATTCTGGGCGTGCAGTTCCGAGCCAAGCATCATCGCCAGCCCCACCGCAATCACCCATATAAGCCTTCTCATCCTATATTATTAATTATGCACTCAAATTTAACATTTTTTTGGAAAACTTGCTATATTTGCAGTCCTCAAAACCCGGTGAGATGTCCGAGTGGTTGAAGGAGCCTGCCTCGAAAACAGGTGTACGGCAACGTACCGGGGGTTCGAATCCCTCTCTCACCGCAATAACGATTCTGATTCAGATAGTTGCATTATTTACGCACAAACTTGCGCACACGAAAGCGAAGTTTGTGCGTATTTTTATTGCCTGCTATCCACGAAAACCCTGGAAAACTGAAATCTTGGCCTCATAGCGACAGAACAGCAATTGTGCGCTGATACTGGCTCCGAAATCCCGTTATACTGTCAAGAAGAATGCACATCGCCTGGATCTGAAAGCAATCTTCATTGAAACTCCAATAATCGTTATAACCAGGGATAGAGATGGTCATCAGCTGTGAGCAGTCTCCCTCTGCCAGGAAGCCTCGCATCCCCCGGACGCCATATCCTCTGCCTGAATCCATAATCCGAAGACGAGCACATAGCCGATATCGCTCCGGTTGAATCTCTGAAGAAACATGGGCATCAATGGACAAGCGAAGGGTGCCATCCTTAACTACAGCGTCGCAAAAAGAAACATTAAAGGGAGGAAGGGCCTGAAAGGGTTGCGCTTGGGGTATATGCTCATTCCCAAGCAGTGCAAATCCATGGTATGCCGACATGAATAGATTATTCCCGGAGATATGCGCTTTGTGGTCAAATGGAGGCCGATGTGGTTCTGCGGTGACCTCGTAGGCATTCCACTGTTCCTGTATCTCAGAATCCAGGGACGCCCATGCTGCCATAGCGCGCCGATGCACGGCCAGATGCTCCAGCTGGGCCGGCGTGCCCGGATACGAAGCTTTAACTCTCCGCCTGGTATAACACCGCCCATTCCTATGGTAAAAGGTAACATCTCCTGCGGAACCGTAGGCATCAGAAAGCAGTATGGAAGGTCTATACATGGGCATACCGTACACTTGTACTTTTGGGCAGGGCAATAGCAAATAAGTACCTTCTCAGGTATAACAAAGATAATCAAAATCAGCGACTTAACCAAGTGTAATAGCACCCGCAGCGGCGCCAGCCGCTGCCTCCCGTTGTATAATTTATTTATACCCTTTTCTTCCCTCTAGGGCGGGTGATGCCGGTCGATGTGGCACTGAGGCCGGGGCGTAAGTCTCTTGGTGGGCCTTGGTTGCTGGGAGTCTCTAAGGCGGGTCGGCGATGCGGGTGATTTCGTTCCCTTTCTTGATGCGGTCCGGGCGGGAGCCCGGCTTAGAGTCTCCCAGTGACCATGGGCGCGGAACGAGCGAAGCGAGTGGAGCGTGGCCCCGGAGGGTGTCTGGCAGCGTGGGGATGTGGCGGGCTTTGGCGGGACCACGGACGGGAGACCTTAGGCTCCCGG
>CAJOHV010000009.1:28103-29884 GCA_905234485.1 uncultured Bacteroidales bacterium
CGCTTGGTGTACTTACGGGAGATCCTCGGAATCCTTGATAACGGTGAGTACACGAAGCGCCAACGGCCGAGACGGCCGTGTCCTGGACGCCCGGAACACTTCCGGCGGGGGTTACCCCGGCGGAGGTGTGGAGGAATAGCGGCCAGGTTATACTCTACCTTGGAGTGGAGGGACGGGACTCTTCTTCCGGAGCTCGCGGAGGAAGAGGAGTCACGGCCTGGAACGACCCAGCAGCGGAGCTGCGTAAGGCGGCAGGATTCTCGCGGATCACTGTGGCTGTTGCGGGAGATGTCGGTCGAGTCTTGATGACGCTGATGCGGGATGGCACCGGAGCGGAGTAATTGGGGAAATTGGGGCCCCAATTGCGTAGCCCGGTGCGGGGCTGGCAAAGGGCCGGGTGCAACCCGACCACTTCCGCCAGACCCTTTCCTGCCGCCGCCTCGCCCGGGAGATTCGAAGGTGGGACCTCCGCACCTTGACGACGGAGACACTTAACATAATCCGAATTGTGTAATCAGCTGCCTTGTAGGACGTTCTTGCGGGGACCGGGAGTATGCTATACCGACTCCCTTGATGCGGGGCTCTGACGGTGCCGGCGGCTGTTACACAATTCCGATGGGATTATGTTAAGTGCCCGGATTCTGGGCACTGACGCTCGCGCCGGTACTCCGCCTCCCGGGCGATTATTCTCTCCCCGTGGGGAGCCGGAGGGGCATAAACCAGCAAGAGTCTGTGGCCGGCTTGTCCGGTCACAGTCTCTTGACCTTATTTCCTTTATTGCGCGAAGCGCGGCGCGGAACGGCCGCGAGTCTCTGACCAGAGCGCCTTGGCGCGGCGGGAAGAGTCTTGCAGTGGAGCTGCCAGGAGTGGAGTTCGAAGGGGCGCGGCAGTGCCCCGGAGGACGGAACCAAAGCGAGTGAGCGCAGCTTTAGCGGAGCGAACTGGCTTTGACCGCTTTGTTATATCGGCCTCGACCTTGAGCCGGACGTTTGCTTCCGGGGAAATCGGAAATGATTCTATTCGCCCTTCCGTTCAAATTCAAAGTGAAATGGCTTGTCGAAGTGGCGGCGGGAATAGTAGGTGACGGAAGGGTTTGTCAGGTCCATCACAAGGGTCCAGGCGGTGCCCATGTGACCTCCTTCCGTCGGTAAACAGATGCAATCGTCTTCGTGAGCTGCATTTTATCCATTGTTCCTCCGGTGGCATCATACAGGCTGCACAGGACTTCATATCGGCGGTCTCCTTCGATCAGGCCGACGTTCAGCTTGGCTTCACACAGGTAGTGATTGGCTACGGCGGCAGATTCAACCACTTCCATCCGATTGTCCACATACTCCACCACCACGCTTCGGCCGGTGGCATCGGAAATGGCATAATGATGGGCTGCGCCGATGTCGGAATGCATGTCGATTCCCCGTAGCAGATCCAGGGCTTCGTCCACCGTGGCGGCATTCTTGAGCAGGTAGCAGATGGCCGATGTGGTGGTGAGGGCAGGCTTCCCGCTCTCCTGGTTCGTCTGGGCGTTGTCGCCCGCCATCAGGTCTGCGACGGCCAGGCCCTTTTCGTTGATGCCGTCCAGGGCGAAGAACAGCACGGAAAGCGCCATATACTGATTCTTGAAGCCTTCCGGGAGCCACCCTTCTCCGAATCCGAGGAAGTTGGTGTTGAAGGTGGTATAGGTTTCATAACCCTGCTCGGGGACCGTGTGTAGGACGATTCCGGTGGCCGAATTGAAATCGAAGTTCCGGCCCATCAGAACGCCGCCTTCCGGAGTGCGAACC
>CAJOHV010000010.1 GCA_905234485.1 uncultured Bacteroidales bacterium
CTTGGTAGCGATCTGAGGATCGTTCAGGAAGAAGGTCTTTCCGTCGATTGTTATCTTGCTGATTTCCTTGCCGTTATGAGTGATTGTTCCGTCTTCGGAAATCTCCATCCCGGGGATCTTCTTCAGAAGGTCCTCGAGCATATCGTTGTCTGTACTCTTGAAGGTCGATGCGGTAAAGGCAATAGTGTCGCGCTTCATCTGTATCGGGTTGCCGCGGTCGGTGACCTTCGCAGCTTCCAGCATACGGGAATCCGGAGCCATTTTCACAGTCCCGAGATCCAGGTCGGCATCCTTGATCTCAATCTTCTGCTCGTATTTCTTGTAACCGAGGAGTTCCGAACGGAAGATGTATTTACCGTTCTTTATTCCGGTAAGGGTTACTTTTCCGTCTTCGTCGCTGAGTTCGTAGGCGACTCCCTTGTCGTTTGTGGGGTTGTGGAGCGAGACTGTGGCGAAACTGACTGCTTCGTCCGATTGGGAATCTTTGAGAACGGCCTTCACCGAATAGGCCTGCGCGTGCGCGAAAACGCCTGCGAAGAGCAGGAGCGCTGCGACTTTGAGGTTTAGATTCATAACCTTCTTAACTAACTATTTAACCCTCCCCGGGTTATCCTTGATAAACTTGGCCCACGAACCGGTGCCTTCACTGCTTGTGAGCGGGCTCGAAAGCTGGTAATAGTGACACATCGCTATCGCCAGAGCGTCCGTTGCGTCGAGGTGCTTAGTATCAATTTTTATGCCAAGGGTTTTCTGCACCATGGTGCTTACCTGCTCCTTCGAAGCGGAGCCGTTGCCGCAGATTGCAATCTTGGCTTTTCGGGGCGCGTATTCGGTGATGGTGACGCCGTGCTGAGCGGCCGCGACCATCGCCGCGCCCTGCGCCCTGCCCAGTTTGAAGATTACCTGGGCGTTCTTATCAAGGAAAGGCGATTCGATCGCCATATGGTCGGGTTTGTACTCTTCGCACAGTCCGCCCACAAATTCATTGATGCGCGCGAGTTTGGCGTAAGGGTCCGTCTCCTTGCGGATGTCCAGCACACCCATCGAGACATACTCGGGCTTACCCTTATCGTTAATACGAACAACCCCGAAACCAAGCAAGTTGGTTCCGGGATCGATTCCGAGTATGGTGCCGGACTTAGTCAATCTTATCGAAGCCTGTGTAGGGACGCAGGACTTCGGGGATGACGATTCCGTCCGGAGTCTGATTGTCTTCAAGAAGCGCCGCCACCACGCGCGGAAGCGCGAGTGAGCTGCCGTTGAGAGTGTGCGCGAGTTGGGTCTTGCCATTCTCGTCGCGGTAGCGCAGATGCAGGCGGTTCGCCTGGTAAGTCTCGAAGTTGCTCACTGAGGAGATTTCGAGCCAGCGTCCCTGCGCTGCGCTCCAGAGTTCGAAGTCGTAGGTGATTGCCGAGGTGAAGGACATATCCCCGCCGCAGAGGCGAAGGATTCTGTACTTCAGACCCAGCTTGTTCACCAGCGACTCCACGTGCGCGACCATTTCGTCCAAGGCCTTATAACTGTCCTCGGGCTTCTCCACGCGCACTATCTCGACTTTGTCGAACTGGTGGAGGCGATTCAATCCTCTTACATCCTTGCCGTAGGAGCCGGCTTCGCGGCGGAAGCAAGGAGTGTAAGCGGTAAGACGCTGCGGAATTTCGTTCTCTGACAGGATCACGTCACGGAAGATGTTGGTGACGGGCACCTCGGCTGTGGGGACCATATAGAAGTCGTCCACCTCGGCATGGTACATCTGGCCTTCTTTGTCGGGCAACTGACCGGTGCCGAAACCGGAGTCTTTGTTCACCATCACCGGCGGCTCCACTTCTTTATACCCTGCTGCGGTGTTGCAGTCCAGGAAGAAGTTGATCAGAGCCCGCTGGAGTTTCGCTCCCTTTCCTTTGTAGACAGGGAAACCTGCTCCAGTGATCTTGACACCGAGGTCGAAGTCGATGATATCGTACTTCTTGGCGAGTTCCCAATGCGGGAGGGCGCCTTCCGGAAGGTTTACATCCGGTCCGCCCATTTTCACCACCTGGTTGTCTTCGGCTCCCTTGCCGGGCGCGACGAGGTCGCAAGGCATATTGGGGATGAGGACGAGACTTGCTTCAATGTCTTTCGCGGCCTGCTCCATCTGGTCGAGGAGATCATTGCTCTTCGCCTTCAGGGAAGCCACTGCAGCCTTCGCCTTCTCGGCCTGATCCTTAAGACCCTGCTTCATCAGCGCGCCGATCTCGGCCGCTTTCTGCTTCTGCTCGGACAGGAGAGCATCGCTCTCCGTCTGCAGAGCGCGGCGCTTCGCATCCAACTCGATGATTTTGTCAACGAGCGGAGCGGCGTCGAAATTCTTGATCTTCAGTTTTGCGATGACCTTCTCACGGTCTTCGCGCAGCGTCTTGAGTGTCAGCATAATAAAAACCCCTGAGATTAGTTCTCAAAGGGGACTACGGAAACGTAAGACTTGTCCTGACGCTTGCGGGTGAACTTCACAGTTCCATCCACGAGGGCATACAGGGTGTGGTCTTTACCCATTCCGACGTTCTTGTCAGGGTTGTGGACCGTTCCTCTCTGGCGGACGATGATGTTGCCAGCCTTCACGGTTTCTCCACCGAACTTCTTGAGACCAAGTCGCTTGCTTTGTGATTCACGACCGTTCTTCGAACTTGATTGTCCTTTCTTGTGTGCCATAATTCAACTAGTTTTAAGCAGCGATAGCGATCTCTGCGATACGGATTTTGGAGAGTTTCTGACGGTGTCCGTTGCACTTCTGGAATCCTTTGCGACGGATCTTCTTGAATACGAGGACTTTGTCAGCCCTTGCGTCGTCTGCGAGAACGGTTGCCTTGACGGTAACGCCCTTCACATAGGGAGCGCCGACTTTCACCTTACCTTCGTTGTCAAGAAGGAGGACTTTGTCGAACTCCACATCAGCACCTTTTGCTTCCGGAAGACGGTTGCAGAAGATTTCGTTGCCAGCCTCAACTTTAAACTGCTGGCCTGCAATATCAACGATTGCGTACATTGTAAAACTTTGTTTGAAAAGTTTCGGCCGTAAGCGTCAGCCCTCGCGGCTGCTCTTTACCTGCTCAGCGGTCATCTATAAAATGGGCTGCAAAAGTAGGTAAAATTCTTTTACCTGCAAAATATTTTTTGCTATTTTTGTAAAGAGCACCTTTGGTGGGTATGGATACCGTCTTCACATACGACCGTTACGTCACCGGCAAGAGTTTCATCGGACGCCGCGCGGAACAGGATCAACTCGCTGATCTCCTGAGCCGCGGCGAGAATGCCGTGATCTACGAGCCGCCGAAGACGGGGAAGACTTCCCTGCTGCGGGAAACGCTGCTCGGACTTCGAGCCGCGGGCTCCGTTTTTCGGACGGTCGACCTTTCGCTACTCAGCGTCCGCACCCCAGAAGCGTTCGCCATTCGGCTGGCGACAGCCGTGATCGGGCTGTATGCCGGCACTCCGGAGGAGATAGAGGGGATGTGCGGCCGATATCTCGGCTCGGGCGGGCTGCGTTTCGATCGGGAGGCCTACGCACGCGGGGGCAGTTTTGTCTCGTTGAAAGGCCGTCTGACAGATGCTGACCTTCGCGTCGCACTCAGTTTGCCGTATCGCATAGCCGCCGAAAGGCACGAGAAACTTTTCGTCTGCGTTTTCGAATTCCAGAACATCCTTCTGACCGACGACCCGGGCCACATCCTTCAGATTTTCGAGGAGATAGTCCGCAAGGCTCCGCGCGGGCTGTGCAGTTGGGTGTGGACGGGAAGCATGGTGAACGCGATGAAGAACATCTTCGAGCAGCGGAAGTACTTCTACCACATGGTGGAGCGGGTGAAAATCGCTCCCATCAGCGTGAAAGACATAGAGAACCATGTCAACCGCGGGTTCCTCGTGAGCGGCAAGGTGATCGAAAAGGAACTCATCCACGAGGTTTGCTCCATACTCCGCTGCAACATCTACTACGTGAATCATTTCGCCGCCATCTGCGACGGTCTCAGCCGTGGTTACATAACCCAGGCTGTGGTGGATCAGAGCATGCTTTCTCTCGTCGCGATGCACGAACCTCGCTTCATGGCCCTGATGAACGGTCTGACCAACTTCCAGGTGTTCCTGCTGAGGGCTATCCTGGACGGCGAGACAAAGTTCAGTTCGTCCGAGGTCATCGCCCGTTACGGGCTGAATTCTTCCGCGAATGTCGGCCGCCTCAAGGATGCGCTGGCAAAGAAGGAAATCGTGACCTTCCTGCCCAACGGCGGTGCCGTCATCCTCGACCCCCTGTTCGAATACTGGGTGAGGAAGTATTTCTTCGGAATTTGATCGCCAGGCTTACCTCTTGTACATCCAGGCACCTCTTCCAACTGCGCCGCCGTAGGCCTCCTGGCCGTCGGCCGTGACGCAAAGGTCGAAGTTGCAGAGATCCATAGCTTCCTGGCGAAGCTGCTCTCCAAGCTCATAAACTATGAACTTGAACTGGTAGGGGTCACTGGCGTACTCGGTCGGATGCTCCTTCGGATTCTCGCCCATCGCGAGCAGGCTTGTCACTGAGTAATAACTATACGGGCTCTGAAGTGCGAAAGTCTCTGCGTTCATGGAGCCATAAGACTCGTCCCAGTTAGGATCGTCGTCAATGGGAGAGCCCCAGGCATTCCATCCGATATACCAGTCGTGATCACCTGTAGTTTCGTAATATTTTCCTGCCCAGATATGGTCGTCGTCGGTCTCGATTTTCATCTTGCCGTTCTCGAGAGTAAACGTGCCCTGGATATGGTAACCCCACATAGGGACATACAGATCCACCTTATCGCCCTTAATGATCATATTGAAGACGTAATCCGTGGAAGGAGTGAACTCTTTCGGCTTGATTCCGCTGTGTGTGGAATCCCATCTGCCGTCGGAGAGTTTTCCGGACTGAACCTTTGCACCCACTTTACGGTAATTCTCGATCGAGCGGAACTCTTCATCCTCATAAATAAACACAAGCCACGCTTTTCCGCCTATCAGCTTGATATTGACATCCCAGGCCTGTCCGCCCGTGGGGGTGCATGTCAGTTTGCCGTCGTTGAAATCCCATGTACCGGTGATATTTTCTCCCCACCTGGATTCCGCGTAAGTTCCGTTCTCGTTGAAGACGAACGCTGTTTCTCCAGCTGCCTCCCAGCTGCCCACAAGATCAGACTTTGCTGCAGGACCGTCCTGAGCCTCATTTTCAGGTTTGTCGCAACCCGCCGCGATGAAAGCCACCGCCAGGACTGCCATAAATAAACGTTTGAACATATTTTTCGTTATTAGTTTCCGCAAATATAAGAGAGATTATTACTTCCCCCCGAAATTGAAGTGAAGCGCGATGTTGAAAGACCACGTGTCAAGGACGCCGAAATCACGCGCGGCGAAAGCCCTGACGGCGAGGCTTGACTCGGAAAGCATATTTTCCCCTAGAGTGCGGGAGAGTTTCAGGCGGCTCCCGAGGCCTGCCAGAACGACCGGGCATGTAAGGTCTCCGTTCAATTTGTCATCGCCCACCTTTTCCTCCCAAGTCAGGCCTCTCAGGCCAAGCCCGGCCAGCGGCATAACCAGGAAAGTGTTCCCGTCATAGAGGTTATAGCCATAGAAGACACCCACATACATATGATTGAAGGAATCTCCATTGTGGAGAGTAACTTCTTTGTATGTGAAATTTTTCTTGCTTTTGCCTGCGGTGTAGGACAACAGGAGAATTCCATTGTGGCGGTTGTAGCCGAAAGAGTAGTCCATATCTATTCCATAGGTCGGGCCGAAGGTTTCAGCCGCGCTGCCGCCCATAATGCCTGTCGCTGCTCCAATGGACAAGAAAAACGTCATTCCATCGGGCTGGTAGGTTAAATCCGGATATGACACTGCGGCAAGTTCATCTGCCACCTTGGCCGAGTATTGCTCCACCATCGTGGAATCCAATCCGTCCTGGGTCTCGTCCACAATCTCCTTCCAGGCCGCATTCAATTGTCCGTCATAGAAGGAACTCAATCCGTCGGTGCTTTGCCCGGCGGACTTCCTGTTTTTCCAGTCCGTAAGGCACTTCCGGAAATACAACTCGTTCAGGTCGAAAAGGGTCTGGTCATATTTCAATGTGATGGGATACTGCCTGTCCTCATTGTGCCAGGAGATGGATTTGTCCATGGCTACCCTTGGGACCGACTTAATCTCCACGGTGTTCCAGGACACCCGCTCTTTTTTGCTGTCCACCATCCAGCGGAAAGACAGATTGCAGGTGCGGAAATCCCTAGGTGACTTGAAAGTCAGGTCTTCCCAAGTCAGCGGACCTTCGTCCCAAAACCTCATACTCTCCTCGAAAGTCTGCGCATAGGCGCTCAGTCCGAGGAGCACAAGACTTAAAGTTAGAATTCGCTTCATATCACAAATATACAGTATTTCCAGCATTTGGTACACCACGAGGGCTGCTGGTGTACGAAAATGATTATATTTGTGATTAATCAACCATTTTCGCGATATGAAAAATGTTCTGTTTCTGACCGTTATTGCTTGCTGTCTATTGACATCCTGTCTCGGGGATATGTCCGGCCTTTTCGGGGGCTCCGGGTCCACATACTCACTAGAAGGGAAATGGGGAATGGTCTCCGGAGGGATTGAGAGGAACGGTGTCTTCTCGGGGCTGGATTCAAAGGACGATTATTACAAGACTATGGAGTTCAATGAGGATGGCACTTTTGTGGAAGAGTGCGGAGATTTGAGAGCCACTGGCACTTACACAGTCCAAGGCAGCAGCACCATCTCATACACCTATTCAGAAGTGCCCGGCGACGGCCCCGCCTATTTCGCCATCCACAATAGCGGAACCTGGATGTATGTCTTCTGGAATGCAAACTCTTTCACCCTTTACGACTATTCTTCCAGGAGTCTTGAGATTTCGATGACCTTCTCAAAAATCAGCGTCACCTCCACAGAATAGATTCAGTTCTGCCCCCTCAGTCTTGCACAATGAGCGCCGATGGCGCTATCAAGCGCCCCTCCGGGCCGGGTATTTTTGACGAAGAAAAAAATACGGAACCGACGCACGAGCGAGGGAAGAAGGAACTTTCTTCTTCCGAGCGAGAAGAAGGAGAGCGAAGCTAAAGGCGGAAAGGCCGCAGGGGGTTTGGGGGATGCGTCATCCCCCAGTAAAGAAAGAAGTGCGGGTGAAGGGACTCGAACCCATACGCCATAGGCACCAGATCCTAAGTCTGGCTTGTCTACCAATTTCAACACACCCGCAAGATGCCGTGGAACGCGGTGCCCAACGGCTTAGGGACTGCAAATATAGCGTTTTTCCTGGATATACGCAGTTTGAGCGTTTTTAGAATAACGTGGTGGTGAAGCCCACAGACATCTCGAAGATTCCGTCCTCGCCAAAAGATGCGGCGAACGGGGTCTTCGAAAGGTGCTGGACATAGCCGGCCGTGAGGAAGATGCAGCACGACGGGTCCACGTAATACTCATAGAACGAGGTCAGTTTCACGGATGGCACGGCTGCGGAAATGCGATCGTAGGCATAGTGCGGCACACGCTCAGCCCGGCCGCTTTTTCTTCGTCCGTGGGCATATACGTGCTCGCCACGATCGACTGATAGTTGCAGAAGGTGACTCCGCCATAGAGCGAAAGCGCGAGGCAGAAACTGTCGGAAAGCTTCATACGCCAGCCCGCGCCCACGGAGAGGTCGTTGAAATCCACATCGCCGTCGGTGAGGTTGGTGGCGGCGGGCAGTTTGTCCTGGTAACCGTCGTAGCCCGTGTCCAGATTGACGCCGGCGAAAAGGCCCTCCTGGTTTTCCTGACGCCACTCCAGGGCAATGCGCGCCATCATTCCGCCCTTCATTCCCGGAGCGACCGGCGCCGAGTAGCCGAATTCAGTCTGGAACCAAATCTGCTTCAGGAACTGCTCGAAGCCCTGCGCGCTGAGTTGAATGCTCACCAGCGCCAACGCCGCTATAATTAGTACACGTTTCATATTCATTCGCGTTAAAAACGCCGCAAATATACTAATAACTCCCATTTTGTACACCAGAAGGCCGTTTCGTGTACGAACTGGGGGCAAAACGAGGTTTGGTACACCAGAAGGCCGTTTGGTGTACCAAACTGAGGCTATCCCAGTTTGGCCACGAACTGCCGCATGCCCTCTGAGGCGACGGCGCGTATGTGCTGGAGGCGAGGGTCGCGAACGACCACGTCGCTCGGGTCGATTATGTAGACCGGGGCGTCGGGGTTGGAATAGCGGTAGAGGCCGGCGGCGGGGTAAACCTGGAGCGAGGTGCCGACAATCAGAATGATGTCGGCCTGCGCGACCAGGTCAATCGCCGCCTCCATCTTCGGGACGGCCTCCCCGAAAAACACTATGTGGGGCCTGTACTGAGCGCCGTTGGGGGCAAGGTCGCCGAGCGAGACTCGCTCGTAGCCGCAGTCCACCACATAGCGCTCGCTGAAGCCGTCGTATTCGTTGCAGGTGTTCTCGGGGCGGATTTTGGTGACTTCGCCATGGAGATGGATGACATGGGAACTGCCGGCGCGTTCGTGGAGATTGTCCACGTTCTGGGTGATGACATCCACCGTGTACTTTTCTTCCAGTTGGGCAATCAGCCTGTGGGCTTCGTTGGGTTTGATGTCGCGAAGGTGTTCGCGCTGCATATTGTAAAAGTCCAGCACGAGTCCGGGGTTGCGAGCCCAACCTTCCGCCGAAGCGACCTCCATAGGGTCGTAGTTATCCCACAGTCCGCCGTTGTCGCGATAGGTCGATAGTCCGCTCTCGGCGCTTACTCCCGCGCCAGTGAGTACTGCAATTCTCTTCTTCATATCTACAAATATAATTATCTTTGTGTGGATATGGTCAAACTATCGACTCCCGTGTCAGTTCCCCCGCTTCCTTTCGGCATCAGCCTGAAGGATAAGATAGTCGTGCTGGGCAGTTGCCTGTGCGACGATCTGGGCGCAAAGTTCGCCGATGCCGGATTCGACGTGATGGCCAATCCGTTCGGCACGCTCTACAATCCGCTTTCGATAGAAAACGCGATTAAGCGCCTGGACTCGGCGGAATCGTACACGGAAAAGGATTGCGTGGAGATTGGCGCCGGGGCCGGACTCGTCTGCTCGTTCGAGCACTACACGAAGTTCGCCCGCCCCACGGCAGACGAGTTCCTCGCCGGCGCCAATGCAGCGCTGGCCCGGGCGGCCGAAAAATGG
The DNA here is from genome assembly GCA_905234485.1 of uncultured Bacteroidales bacterium. GTDB lineage: Bacteria > Bacteroidota > Bacteroidia > Bacteroidales > UBA932 > Cryptobacteroides. The sequence goes on from CAJOHV010000010.1 coordinate 9,210, forward strand.
CGGTCCGCCAGCACGGTGATCGTCAGCCTCTACACGGCATGCGTGTGGGAACACGATGGCCGTGTGGTGGCCAACTGCCTCAAGCGTCCCGCCGCCGAATTCACACGCCGCATGCTCAGCGTGGACGAAGTTGCCTCCGCCGTGGGCCGCATTGAGAAAGCGCACCCGGACAAACGTTTCCTCTGGATGGTCTGCCCCATACGCCAGATGAGCGACCCGCGCGAGAACAGCCTCAGCAAGGCGACGCTGCACCTCGGGCTCGCCGGCGCGGCGTATTTCCCGGCCTACGAGATTGTCCACGACGAACTGCGCGACTACCGTTTCTATGCCGACGACCTGCTGCATCCCAGCGCTACCGCCGTGCAGGTGCTGTGGGAGCGCCTGCTGGACGCCGCCGCGGATCCTTCCGAGCGCGCCACGATAGCCCTTAACGAAAAAGAATCCAAAGCCTCCACTCACAAAAAGATATGTCGGAAGAACTGAACCTGGTGCGCGACCTTGCCGTCATTCTGGTGTCGGCCGGAGTCTTCGCCATTATCTCCAAAGCCCTGAAGCAGCCGCTGATTCTGGGTTACATAATCGCAGGTTTCCTGGTGGGCCCGAACATCGATTTCTTCCCTGGTATTTCCAGTCAGGAAGCGGTGCATCAATGGTCGGAGATAGGCGTCATCTTCCTGATGTTTGCTCTAGGTTTGGAATTCAGCTTTAAAAAATTACTTAAAGTCGGTAGTTCGGCACTTGTGACGGCTGGGACGAAATTCCTGGGCGTGTTCATACTAGGTTTCATCGTGGGTCAGGCGCTCTCTTGGTCAACAATGGAGAGCGTGTTCCTGGCGGGACTTCTGTCTATGTCGTCCACCACGGTGGTGCTGAAATCTTTCGACGAAATGGGGCTGAAAAATAAACCTTACGCCGGTATGGTGTTCGGCACGCTGGTGGTCGAGGATCTGATCGCCATCCTCCTGATGGTGCTCCTCTCGACTATGGCCGTGTCCAACAAGTTTGCCGGCGGCGAGATGCTTTTCAACCTCGGCAAACTGGCCTTCTTCCTGATTTTGTGGTTCCTGGTGGGCATCTATGTCATCCCGACTCTTCTGCAAAAGGCCAAGCGCTGGATCAACGACGAGATACTGCTGGTTGTGTGCATAGGCCTGTGCTTCGGTATGGTCACTCTCGCGTCCGCTGTGGGCTTTTCCTCCGCGCTGGGCGCATTCGTGATGGGTTCTATCCTTGCGGAAACCATTGAGAGCGAGCACATTATGAAGATAGTCAGCCCGATCAAGGACCTGTTCGGCGCCATCTTCTTCGTGTCGGTGGGTATGATGATTTCGCCCGCAGTGATCGGGAAGTACTGGTACATTATTTTGATTTTGGTACTTGTCGTTTATCTGACCCATATCGCATTCTCCGCCGCAGGCATCATTCTTACTGGTAAGGGCCTCGAAAATGGTGTTCACACGGGTTTCAGCCTCGCGCAACTCGGTGAATTTGGTTTCATTATCGCAAGTGTGGGCGTCAGCCTCGGCGTGATGCGCGACTTCATTTACCCGATAATCATCGCCGTGTCCGTGATCACCACCTTCACGACTCCTTATATGATAAGGCTCGCCGGGCCAGCGCATCAGTTGCTGCTTCGTAAACTTCCCGCACGCTGGCTGAAGGCGATGGATTCCATCGAATCGAAGACTACCGTGGCCGAACAGAGCGAGTGGAAAAAACTCATCAAGGCCTATGTGCTGCGCATCGTGCTCTACGGCGTCATCCTTTTCGCTATCGCGATCTTGTCGCACAGGGTGCTCGAGCCGGCGCTTTACAAATATTTCACGCTGTGGACGGACTTCACGCATAACCTGGTCACGGTGGGCATCACCCTCGCGCTGATGGCGCCGTTCATCTATGGACTCGGGGTCACCTCCGGCTCGATCAGCCAGTCCGCCGGCAAGTTGCTGCGCGAGAAGGACAGCAATAAGTGGCCCCTGCTCGGACTGATTCTGCTTCGCGCATTCCTCGCAGTGGGCGTGATTGCCGCCGTCATCTCCTCGCACTTCTCCCTTGCCGGCTGGAGCATAGTCCTGATTCTGGTGGCCGGAGTGTTGTTCTTCATCCTTGCACGCTATTTCGTGCGTCACAATTCCTCGCTTGAGAGCCGCTTCCTCGCGAACCTCAACGAGAAGGAAGAGGCCGAAGCCCGCAAGAAACCGGTGTCATCTTCTGTGCAGAAAAAGATGGGCGCATATAACGTGAAGATAGAATCGCTGGTTGTTTCGCAGGATTGCAGTTATGCCGGCCAGAAACTGGGCGACATCCACTTCGGCCTTAATACCGGCGCGAACATAATCAAGATAGTCCGCGGAAGCCGGAGCATCACCATACCGGGCAGCAATGTGATGATTTTCCCGGGAGACGAACTGATCACCGTCGGCACCCAGGAGCAGTTGGACGCCATGCGTCGGATGCTCTCCGACGCAGAACTGCCCGCTCCCGCCGGTGCCTCCTCCGACGCAGACTTCACCGTGATGCCCATCGTCCTCGGCCCTCAGTCATATCTCACCGGCAAGACCCTGCGCAGTTGCAATCTTCGCGACTACCACTGCATGGTGATCAGCGTTCTCCACGGCTCCGAGTTCACCACCAACCCCAAGCCCGACTACGTCTTCGAAGAAGGCGACACCGTCTGGCTCGCCGGCGAAAAATCCTCCTGCGACTGGCTGCGCTAGCCCCGTGGGGCGCGTGGCGCCTAACTCCCTTACTATCAACAACTTCCTAATACACGACTCCGATAATCCCGGAGCCGAGTATTGGTAAATAGCTCTGTACCAGAAACTTAAGCGCCACTCCTGATTTCAAGGTGAAGGTATGCGGCAATCTTGCTAATTGGAATACCAGTGGCCGCCTGTAATTCTATGGCCAACTTGTTTTTTTCATCATCAGGAAGAACTAGAATATCCTTTAGCCTTTTATACTTGCCCGTGGTCATAATAGTGAACGCCAGAGATTTGTATACACGGTCATCACCATACTTCTCTTCCCTTCCTTCTTTGATTTCATACTCATTAAATGTGTTGGCGTTGAATGAATAAATCATCTCATCGAAAGAACGATACAGGCCTTCCAGCGCCTCGTAATCAATGCAGTTGTATTTGCTTATAATGTAATCTATAATCTGCTCTTTTTCGGTAGTGTTGAGTTTGGAAAAGATTGTGTTAATGGCACCATAACCCAGATACTGTTCCCGTGCTCTGAAGGAGTCTACCATTTTGAGAGCTTTTCTAAGCCTCTTGCTTGCCTTATTAAGAATAATTGGCTCAGAAAACGGGTGATCATTATGAGCATAAGCCAGAAAATTCCAGCGTACCTCTTCGGCCTTATCACATAGCTTCTTGTTAGTATGGTTGTTATAAAGATAACCTGCAATTGTTCTTATGTTTTTATCGCCATAAACAACAGCAGATCCGAAGGCTTTATGGAACACTGCTCCCTCGCGCTCCACATCGATATTAAAGTACCTCGCAAACAATGCTGAGATTACAGCCACAAATGCCTCGATGTCTTTCCTGCTGCTGGCAGACAACAACTGATGTAAATGGTTATACATAAGTGCCAAGCCAAGAACCTGTACGCCATAACGTCTGGCGAAGACACAAAAAATGGTGAAGTACACCAAGAGATCCTGAATTGTGTAGAAGATGACGCCCCAATCGGCACTTCTTTGATAGACATGTACTGCTTTTTTCATAGTGAGTTCAGTGTTTTTCATCGCAATGTAGGACAGTTTTTCCTAATTACAATGGTTTATTTTCAAAAATAGACTCATGTTAAGTAATTATTACACAGTTGTTTAGGCATTATTTACGATTTCGCTCCAAAGTCGTGTGGCCCATAACTCCCTACTAATCAGCAAGATACTAAAAATCGGCTCCGGATTTTTCGGAGTCGACTTTTAGTAAGTCGTTGCCATTCAGGGAGTTATGCGCCACAAGGACCAACGGCGGCGAGCATAGGGGCTACCAGCGGCCACCGCCACAAGGACCAACGGCGGCGAGCATAGGGGCTACCAGCGGCCACCGCCACCGGGACCGCCACCGCCGCCGGGACCGCCGCCGCCACCGGGGCCGCCGGAGGAGGGGGTGTAGGCGCTGAGCGTCACGGCGGTGCCGCCGCTCACCTCGCCGCCCAACACAATGTTGCCGGCGGCACACACGGTAGCGGACGAGCCGGCGCCAGAAGTTCCGGACGAGCCTGTGCCAGAAGTTCCGGACGCGCCTGAACTCGAAGAACCAGTCCCGACACTAACTGTAGTGCCGCTCCTGAGAGTCGGGGTGGAAGATCCTGAGACGACCAGAGGTGTGCCGGAACTAGAAGGAGTCTTGAAAGAATACTCGGAAGAACCCACTGTCAGGGTGTACCAGGTGTTCTTGTTCCAGGAGGATGCCTGGTAACAGGACTGCGAGAGAGTGCTGCCGCTCTCGAGCCCGCCGATCACGAAGAGGGTGCCGCCGGTGAGGGTAAGTTTGTAGCGCTGCTCCGTGTTCGCGTCGATGCCGACTTCAGGCGAGCGGGAACTGGCGGCGAACACGATTCCTCCGCTGATGTTGAAGTTGCCGTTGGCATCCAGTCCGTCGTTGCCAAGAGAAATGCCGGTGAGAATTCCGCCGGTCACGGTGAAGGTGGAGGCGGAATTGATGGCGTCGTCGGAAGCAGAGTAAGCATAGACGTCTCCTCCGCTGACGGTTATGGTGCTTTTGCTCTCGATGGCTTCATGGGCAGAGGCGGTGGCGCAGACGGTACTCCCGCTGAATTCCAGCACCCCGTCGACCTTTATTCCCTTGGCGGAAATGTCGCCCTTCGAATAGTTCGAGCCGCTCACGTCCACGACGACGCTGCCGCCCGCGAACACGCCCTTGCCGTTCGCGCTGATGCCCTTGCCGCCCTGGCCCGAGTTCGAAATCACGAGCGAGCCGCCGTTCATCAGGAAATCCTTGTCCGCTTTCACGCCCGCGGTGCCGTCGTAGTCTTTGCCGTCCGAATCATAGCCGGCGCTACCCGTGACGGTGATCCGCACGGAACCGCCGTCGAACTGCACGGACGCGTCGGACGAAATACCCTTTTTCATCGCGGCGGAAACGCTGATATCTATGGTGCCGTTCGACACTGTCACGCCGTCCTTGCCGCGTATGCCGTGGCCGGCCGAAGAGGTCGCCACGATCGTGGGGCTGGACATAAACCGAACGTAATCATCCGAAGTGATGGCGGCCTTACCCTGAGCAGTGACGGTCAATGACCCACTGCCGGAGAAGACCAACTGGCCTTCCGAATAGAAGGCGGCCTTGAGGTCCTCGTCCGAGGTCTCGGTGTACGAACTGCCGTCCTTCAAAGAGTTCTCTCCCTGGACGACTATGAAAGTGCGCTTGTGGCTCTGGTTGTTGATGGCGGCGCCATTGGGGTTGCTCAACGACAGGCCGTTCAGGACGATGGCCTGCTTACGGGCGCTGTAGAGTTTGAAATAGCCGTTGGCGGACGAGCCGCTGAGTTCGTAGATTATGCGGTCGCGGCTTTCGTGATTGATGGTCACGCCGGCGCCGCTGATGCTCACGGTGATGCTGTCGCCGGGCTCGGAGACGGTCGCGGTCTCGCCGTCGTAGACAACCTGAATCTTGCGATGGAAAGTCACCGCCCCCACATTGTCGATGTCTGTGAGGTCGGTGTCTGCGGATTCAATTGTGTATTGGCCGGTTCCATCGTCCGGCTCGTAGTCGTCAGGGTCGTCCTGCGCCTGCAGGTCTATGATTATCTGCTCGGGTTCGCAGCCGGGCGCGAAGACCAGCGTCAGAGCAGAGAGCAACAGAAATATCTTCTTCATTATGAGTCGGTTTTAGTAACGCGCTCTTGAAAATCAAAGTCCGTGCCAAAACCTACTTGATGCGTGCCTTGAAGAAAGCCGTAATCTTACTCTCCCAGTCTGCCGGGATGGTATGTTGCATTTCGGGGTAGTAGTAATACTCCTTTTCCGTCGTCTTCAGATTGTTGAATGGAGCGATATTGGTGTGGGGCGGGCAAGTGCCGTCCTGCAGGCCGCTGCAGGCGATGACGGCAGTGCCGGCCGGGATTCTGGTGGCGAGGTTCTTGGTGTCGAAGTAACTTAGGAATTGATACATCTCTTCGTCCGTCATGCTGCCCTTGTTCTCGCGGGCGGTGTTGGCCGGCCAGCCCACTATTTGGAAATAGTCCGGGAAGTCGCCGAGGAAGGCGACGCAGGGAGCGATTGCGGTGAAGGGGTAGTCGCTGAGGGAGGCGGCTGCGTAGGAGAACGCTCCGCCCTGGCTCGAGCCCTCCGCGAAGAGGTTGCTGATGTCGCTGGTCGGACGCGAGGCCATAAAGCGTACGCCCTGGATACAGTCCATAAAGGCTCCGCGGTAGTAGTAATTGTCCCTATGGCCGAAGTTGTAGGCGAACCAGTCGCCGTAGATGTTCACGAAGTCGCCGTGGCCGTCTTCTTCACGCTTACTGGCTTTACGGTTGTTGAGGACCTGGCCGCGGGTGCAGAGGTAGAACTCCGCGAAGTAGGCGTCGCTGCCGCCGTAGGGGCAGTAGACCTTGGACGATCCGGACAGTTCGTCGTAGCCGTAGTAGTGCATGAGCACGGGATGCTTCTTGCCGTCCTGGGGCTCGAGGTAGTAACCACGGACGGTTACGGGCTCCTTGCCGGCAGTGTCCGGGATGGATTTGATCTCGACCAGATAGACTTTGCGGGCCGCTGAACTGTGGGAGGTGATCTCCGTCAGTTCGGCCTGCATATCCACTTCATAGAGTTCCTGCTTGGTCGCCTCCCAGAAAGAGTTGAAGTCCGCCTGCATGTCGGGCGCGGAGACTATGTGGGTCGGATCTATTCCGAACACGAACGAGCGGCTGGGACGGCCTACGTAGATGGTCGCCCTGTAGAAACCGGGATCCAGCGTTTGGGCGCTCTTCAGCTCGAAGTCGAGCCCGTTGGCGGGGACATTGATTTCCTGCTCCTCGGTGGAGACGTTCGTGCCCTTGTCCGTCTTGATGATGAGTTTCACCTTTTCGGTGACCTTGACGTCGTTGGGGTTCGTAATGTGCAGAAGGAAGGTGGGAGTGCTGTCGTACACCCAGTTGTCGTTGGGCTCGACCGTGAACTTGAGGCGTTCGAGATCCGCGGGATCGATTTCTTCCTCTTCCTTGGGATTGTGAGGGTTGCAACTTTGCGCGGCAAAACCCAATACGAGCAATGCTGACACCAGCAGCAAGAAGGTCTTTTTCATATCCTTGAAATGAGTTGTCTTACAAAGATACAGAAAACTCCAGGAAGTATGTATTAGCCGGCGCAAACAAAAAAAAAGACCGGCCCTGAAGGTCGGTCCTAGAATCCGGAGGTGAGGATTACTGATCTTCCTCGAGACGGAGATGCTGTACGTAGATGGCTTTCATCTTCGCGACACGGCGCTTGACGGACGGCTTCTCGAAAGTCTTGCGAGAACGCATTTCACGGACTGCACCAGTCTTTTCGAATTTCCTCTTGAATTTCTTCAGAGCGCGCTCGATGTTTTCGCCTTCCTTAACCTGTACGATAATCATTCCTTAAATCACCCCCTTTTCTTTCTAGGCTGCTTTAATTGTAAAAAATGGACTGCAAAGGTAGACAATTTTTCGTAAATCCAAAATTTCTGGCTACTTTTACTTGATATGAAAAAAGCAATTCTCCTTGTAAGCGTCCTGATTCTCGGTTTTTTCTGCGCCGGAGCCCAGGACAAAGCCCGTGAGGACTCTATCCTCGCAGCGAATCCCAACCGTCTTTATGGTTACAACGACGTGATCCGTCCTTCGGAATTCGAAACCCCCTCGAAGGCCCCGAAAGGCTACGAACCCTTTTACATCGCGCACTACGGCCGCCATGGCTCCCGCTTCGCCTGGAGCAAAAAGACTTACACCCTGGTGGATGAGGTGCTGAAGGATGCGAAGGAGCAGGACAACCTCACGGAGTTCGGCCTCAGCCTTCAGGCGGCCTACGAGCCTTTCGCAGCATTCTGCGCTCCCCAGACAGGTGATCTGACCCGCAAGGGCTGGAACCAGCACAATGCGATAGCTAAGCATATGTACAAGAGTTACCCCAAACTCTTCAAGAAGAATCCCCGGATTTTCGCCGCTTCCAGTAACTCACATCGCGCGATGATGAGCATGCAGTCTTTCTGTCTCGGCTTGAAGGAGTGCAACCCCAAACTGGATGTGTATGCCCAGATGTCTTCGCTCTACTTCGACGACTGCATCCCGGAGTCCGGCAGCAACCCCAACAAACTCGGCCCTCAAGACAGGCTTCCGAGAATCCACGCCGGCGAGATTGACGAATATACGGACAATCTGGTGGACACGGATGCAATCTTGAAGCGTATCTTTAAGGATATCAGCAAACTGGGTGACAAAAAGGGCGACTTCCTTTATGAGTTGTACCTGGCATATATCGGACAGAACAGCCTTGACTTCGAGGCAAATCTCCCAGAACTCATCACCTACGACGAACTGCTCGGCCTATACAAGAGCGACTGCGTGTATTTCTACTACGAAACCCGCCATGGCCTCGAGTATGCGAACATAATCAAGAGATTGATCGAGTCTGCGGACGAGGCGCTTGCCTCCGAGCGTCCTTCGGTGAAACTCCGCTTCGGACACGACTATGTCCTGGATCAGTACCTCTCGCTCGCCGGGGTTAACAATTTCGGCAAGGAGGTTCCCTCAATTGATTGGGCTTATGTCTATTATCCCGTCAGGGAGATCCCTATGGGCTGCAATGTGCAGTTCGTCTTCTACAAATCGAAGAGGTCCCCTGAGGTTCTGGTCAAGGTCGTGCTGAACGGTCGCGAAGGCACCCTCCCCGTTGAGCCCGTCCAGGGATGCTATTACAAATGGTCGGATTATAAAGCCTGGCTGACGGAGACGGTGATCAGCAAGTTAAAATAGTCTCTCCACCGCGTGGCGCCTAACCCGCTCACACTCAGGTAGTTACTAAAAGTCGACTCCGTGTTTTTCGGAGTCGACTTTTAGTAAGTGCTTGGGAATCAGGCGGTTGTGCGCCACGGGGCGACGGGGAGGCTATTTCGCCATGGCGAAAGTCAGGCCGTCCACTTTGTCCCACTCGCCGCGGGTGAAGTCGGGCATGACGACCGGCATCGAACCGTGGTTGATGGAGACCTCGGTGAGTTCCACGAGAGAACTCCACTCGGCGGCGTCGTAGACATCCTGATCCAGAGGAAGGCCGTTGTGCAGGCAGTAGATCAGACGGTAGTCCATGATGAAGTCCATACCGCCGTGGCCGCCGACCTTGCGGGCAAGGTCTTCGATCTCGGTCACGAAGGGATATTTGTAGGCTGCCATGATGGCTTCCTGCTCCTTAAGCGTCATATACTGCTCAGCATCGAGGGCATCGTAGGCGACATCCTTGAGAGCAGCGCCGCCCAGAGCGAGTCCGGGGACGTTGAACTCTTCGTTCGGATATTTGTTCGCATAGCCCTTCGTGCCCTGAACCTGATACATACGGCTGTAGGGCTGAGGGGTCACCACGCTGTGCTCCACGAGGATGGTCTTGCCCTTGCGCGTACGGATAAGAGTAGAGGTATTATCTCCGTTTGCGTACTTCTCGACTGCGCCCTTGCCGTAGCGCTCGTCAGCCTTATCCTGGCCTGCGAAAGCGTCTGTGTCCATAGCCACCAGAACGTCCATCTTGTCTCCGCGGTGGATATTGAGATCCTGGCAGACGGGGCCGATGCCGTGCGTCGGATACACGTCGCCGTGGTGATCCTTATTGTAGGTCATACGCCAGTCGCCCTGGTAGTTGTCCCAATAGGGCTCCAGGTTGTGGCAATATGAACCCTCCACATGCACGATCTCGCCGAAGAGGCCGTGCTGGGCCATATTCAGGCAAGTCAGTTCAAAGAAGTCGTAGCAGCAGTTCTCGAGCATCATGCAGTGCTTACGGGTGCGCTCGGAAGTGTTCACGAGGTCCCAGCACTCCTTGATCGAAGTCGCCGCAGGCACTTCGATGGCGGCGTGCTTGCCGTGCTCCATCGCGTAAACTGCGATGGGGGTGTGCAACTGCCACGGCACTGCGAGATAGACCAGATCCACGTCCGGCAGTTCGCAGAGTTCCTTGTATCCCTCCGGGCCGCTGAACTCGTGAATCGCGCGGGGAGCGCCGAGTTCCTCCAGGATGCCCTGGGCCCTCTCGATGCGGTCAGGATAGAGATCGCACAGAGCCACGATGGTGGCGTCCTTGAGGTAAGGGAAACGCCACACTGCGCCGGTGCCACGGTCGCCCAGGCCGATGAGGCCCACGCGGACGTGCTCGATGGGCTCGGCCGCGAAGCCGAGCATGCTCTGCTGGTCGGCGGGGCGAGCGGGGGTGTTGTAGACAATCTGGTTGCCTTTGATCGTGTACCCGTACTCATCCTTGCAGGCGCATGAGGCGGCAAGGACGAGGACGGAAACGAATGCGAATAATCTTAAGATTCTTTTCATCTCTCAAGTTGAATTAGTTTGCTGCAGGAGCGTCCACAAGCATCAACTCGCGGAACTCGTCGATCTCAGCCTGAGGAACCTGGGCGACTGTGAGGAGATACTTCTCCACACCATCTGCGAAGGTGCCGTTTGCTCCGGCAAGATCCCAGAAGTAAGGAGCAATCTCTGAATAGACCCACTTGGTGCGGTTGTTCTGGAAGATCCAGCACTGCTTATCGTTGTCGTAGGCGCTTGCGGTCTCGGAACTCGAAACGCTGTAGCCCAGAGGAGCGAAGTAGGAGCACTCATATTCCTTGCTGATGTCGTGCTCGGGGACTCCGAGAAGGCCGAGGAACACAACTGCGAGGGTGCCGGTACGGTCACGGCCGAGCGAGCAGTGGAATGCCACGCCTTTGCCCTTGCGGACCTGCTCGAGCGAGAACTCGAAGCACCTCTTGAACTTCGCCGCTTCAGTGGGATTGGTCACACCGAGCATAGCCTTTCCGCCCTGCTCGAAACTAGGAGCGCAGAACTCAAGGCCGTTGACGGTGGTGCCGGAAAGCACGTCGCTGGTGCCGCGGAGGTCAAGTTGGCCGCCGAAGCCTTCGGCGATGATGTCCGCCCTGCCAGCCTTGCTGAGGTTGGCGGCGTCCCAACGGCCGGTGCGGTACAGCCTGCGATAGCGGACCATCTTGCCGCTTTCGGTGATCCAGCCGCCGAGGTCACGGCAGTTGCGCACGTCGCTCTTGAAATAAAGTTGATGCAGATGTCCGTAGGTGTCGAACTCGCCCTTCGCCATCTCCTTTCCGTTCTCCGCGGTCGCCACATATTTGTAGTGCGCGTTAGGGAGAAGGTTAGTGATGTCCTGATAGGCCTTGCCTGCGGTCACCGCGATATCCTGCGACCATCCGGTGTTGTCCTCGAGGTGCAGGGTGATGGCGCCGGCATCGGTGTCGGGCACCCAGCGGATACTGTAACTCTCCGGTTTGTCCGAGACCGGCTTGCTCGTATACTTGCCGTTCTCGTCCGGTTCGCCGTTTTCGTTGTACTTAACGCCGTTGAAGCCTCCGTAGTAATCGTAAATCTTGGTGGTGCTCCAGTCTTTGTCTGTGTAAGTCACCTCGGTGAGGAACTTCTCCACATTGCGGTTGGTCGCGAGGACCTTGTCGCCGTTCTTCAGTTCGGGAGCGGCCTTGGCATAGACGGGATCGGTGGGATCCGTCTGAGGCTGAGTCTGCCCAGGATCTTCGTTCGGGTTGTCCGCCGGCTTGTTGTTCGGCTGGCAATAAACAAGCAGCGGAAGGATTAAAAGTAAAGAAAGAATTCTTTTCATGGCTTTGTGGTGTTATTATTTGACTTCAATAAGATAATTATTCTCAAAAACGGGGTTAATGACGGGATTCGCGCCGTCGATCTGATACGAACGCGGCTCGTCTGCCGCGTATTCGGTCACGGTGTATGTACGATCGCCCGAGAGGCCGCGCAGTTCAATCGGACCGCCGTCCCACGAAGGAGCGTAGAAAGCATAGTAGATGGCGCCGTCCTTCGCGATCGCGTGCCCCTCCGGGATGTCGAAACCGTAGGAATACAGTCCGAGGTATTCACCCTTCGAAAGCATCTTTTCATTGTAAATCGGCACCCATTTCTTAAGCAGCGCTTCCTTCTCGGGAGTCAGAATGCTGCCGCCGTTCTGCCCGGCATGCGGATTGGGTTTCGGCCAGGTGAATTTCGTGCCTATGATGCCGCCCACTCCGATCTGCGAGGGGAAATCGAGCCCGCCGTCGGACAGTTCCACATGATCCGCATAGTATGCGAGGTCCGGGCAGAGGGCCGCGTAGACCTTACGCTTCATACGGATCTGGAAACTGGAGATCGGATCGGAAGCAACAGCCTGGTTCATCCACGGCAGGTAGTAGCAGTTGATTGCGCAGCCGCACGGGCAGATCTGCAGGACGCAGCCGGGCTTAATTTCGTTCGCGCGTTTGTAAATCCTGCGGAAGTATTCGGGATGGCGCTCCTGGGCCTCCTCCGGATATGCCAGGCCGCTTGCCGGATTATAGTCCGCGGCAGAAAGGTTGAGCTGCTGACCGTCCATCTTGAAGCCGTCGAAGCCCCAGTCGCGAAGGAACAGGTCCACGACCTCTTCGGTAAACTTCCACGACGCGGGGTTTACAGGCGAGAGATACCAGCTGTCCCACCAGCTCACGAATTCGTGGGAACCGTCTTTCTGGATCAGCATCATCTCGGGGTGCTCGGCGACGGCGCGGCTGGTTGAATCTGCAAGCAGCGGAGCCCACCAGAGCTTGGCCTTAAGACCGGCGGCGTGGATCGCGTCGGTCATTCGGCGCATGCCGTCCGGGCCGATACGGTCATTTGCCTGCCAGTCGCCTTCGCAGATCTGGAAGCCGTCGTCCACATCCACCCACTTGAATCCGAGTTCGACCACTTTTGGAAGGGTTCCGATAACCTCATCGACGGTGAACTGCCTTTCGTAGCCCCATGCGCACCAGACGGGATCATATGCCTCGTCTGGTGAAACGGGCGCCTCAAAACCATAGGCGGTCTGAAGATACCCGGAGAAAGCGCGGAGGGCGTCGAAGAAATCGCCATGGCCCTCGAAACTGAATTCGCAATAACTCGACAGAGTCTCGCCGGGCTGCAACTCCACCGGAGTCTCGAAATCCCTGCGGATCAGGGCGGTAGTGACGCTGCCCCTTCGGGTCACGGGCATCGATACTATACGAAGACACGGCTCCACGAGGCCGATGCTCAGCGAACGTTCCGCGTTCCAAAGCGAGACCACTGGGGTTCCTCCTCCGTAGTCAGAGGCGCTCATTCCGAGGTAGTTGTCTTGATGGAAGCCAGGACCGACCGGCTTTACCCAGTCGCGGCGGTCTTCGTAGGTCATCGGCTGGAGGCTCCAGAGTTTGCGGCTCTTGAAGCAGGTACGGGAAGTTTCCATGGCGCCGACCTCTACGGCCTCGCGGCCTTCGTTCTTGAAGGTCACTACGCGGACCGTCATCCCGGGGAAGGCCTCGGGAGAGGTCTCCGATACTGAAACGGAAATCCCGGCCAGGGGTTTGCCATCCGGCCCGAGTAGCCTGTCCTTAGGCAGGGTCCCGCAGCAGGCGGCTAAAACCAATGAGGCTGAGAATATAGCAATGACGCGCCTCATATACCTAGAGTTTGAATTCCTGACCAAACCTGGTGCGGCAGATTTCGCGCACCGCCTCAAGGGAGGTGAACGCTCCGGTTCCGCCCGCAGCGGTAGTATTTACAGCGCCGGTAAGGTTACCCGTAATCTGGCAGTCTTCCAGTGACAGGCCCTTTACAAAGGCACTCACAAAGCCTGAATTGAAACTGTCTCCGGCGCCGATGGCGTCTACTACATTTTTATTGAGGAAGGCGGGGAGCTCCACCCTCTTGCCATCTTTGTAAACCAGTATGGAGCCCTTAGATCCACATTTGACGAGCATCGCGCGGCCAAGATAGGGCAGCACCTCGGCAATCGCGCTCTCGAGGTCGCCCTTGCCGGTAAGGGCCTGAAGTTCCTTTTCGTTGGGCATGAAGACGGTAACCTTCGGCAGGACGGTCTTATAATCCAGCTTCCAGGTCTCTGCCGGGTCCCACTGGGTATCCAGAGATACGGTTATTCCCTTCTCCGCAGCCCTGTCCAGCACTTTGTGGACGTCGCGCAGAAGCGCGGACTGCATAAAGAGCGAGGAAAGGTGGATATGCTGGCAGGAATCGAACACCGAAGGGTCGATATCGTCATAGCCCATCACATCCATCGAGCCCTGATAGGTAAGGTTCGCCCTGTCTTCTCCGTAGCTCATACAGATAGTCGCGCCGGTAGGGGTATCCCCTTCAAGGACGAAGCGTGTATCAACGCCCTTCGCTTCGAGCGATTTCTTCACGAGGTCTCCGAAAGAATCCCGGCCCACCAGGCCCACGAAGCAGACCTTGCTGCCGAGGGCGGCGGCGTTCGCCGCAAAAATTGCGGTAGAACTGCCGAGAGTAACTATCATGTCTTTGGCGAACTTTTCCTTTCCTATCTCAGGCTCGCCGTCTATCCTGTTGAGGATGATGTCTACATTGAGTTCCCCGATTGCTGCTATCTGATATTGGCTCATATTGAATGGTGTTATACTGGTCAAGCATACGAATATGCGAAAAAACCGCCAAAATCTTTCATTTATGTTTCGTTATTATCTAAAAATGTATTTCGTTTTGTTTCGCTTGTAAAAAATCCTTAACTTAGCGACACAACTAAATTAATAACCGCCTATGGATATCTATGATTCCGCACAGGGACGCCGTTCCGCCATACTCCAGAAACTCAGGGAAGACTCGACGGTCAACGTTTCGCAGCTCAGCGACATGTTCGGCGTATCAGAAGTGACAATACGAAAAGACCTCCGCTTACTCCAGGACAGAAGACTTCTGGTCCGGGTCCACGGCGGCGCAATTATGGTCGCCGCCATCAGTTGCGTTCTTATCTTCAGCAGAGAGTAATTTTTAACCACTAATTTTTTAATCATGATCAAAAACAACTTCATTCGGGCAGCGGTAGCGCTTGCTGCAGGCGCAATGTTCTTCGCCTGCACTCCCGAACAATCCAAGCTCACAGTAGACACTTTCAGCCAAACAGCGACTATCGTCGGAAAGGTTACTTATGACCGCGGAATCAAATGGAACTCAGGAGTCATCGACAGTTACAGCGACTGGCAGCCAGCCGCCGAAGTCACCGTCCTCGCAAGAATCGCTTACTCGGAGATTGGCGGATCAAGCGCGAAAGGCAACTATGAAATCGAGACCAAGACCGATTCCAACGGTAAGTACGCTCTCGAGATCCCCATCGGAACTTCTCAGATCGGCGTGACAGTGAGCGCGCGTCCTTTTTATCAGAGGAAGTCAGTCCTGGACAATGAGGGCAAAGAAGCTTTCGTGAACGAGGCCTTGTACAACAATTCATCCTCCAGCACGATTTACGTCCAATCCGGAGACGTCAAGACTTATAACATCTCAGTAACCAGCAGCGCCGCTTTCGGAGACTAAACCCATGAAAAAACTTATCGGTTTAATTGCTGCGCTGTGCCTGATTACAGGTCCGGTGTTCAGCCTGAGAGCCCAGGAAACTACCGGGGAGAAATACCTCCCGGAAAGTGGAGAATGGGCCATCTCTGTCAGCGCCGTCCCCATCCTCACCTATCTGGGACAGTTCTTCAACGGCGCCGGCGCAAACGGACTCAACGACTTTGCCGCCCAGCCTTATCTCAACGGCGACGCCGCCACCGGCGGGTTCGCAGCCCTCACTCCCCTGGCATCCATCACCGTCAGGCGTATGCTTTCAGACCAACTCGGCGTGCGCATCAACGCCGGCTGGCTCTACAACAACAGAGTCAACAACTTCTACTCGAGGGACGATGCCGCCTATGCGACGGATCCTCTCTCGTCTGCCAAGGTGATAGATACACGTACCAACCGCAACAACGGCGTCAGCCTCATGGCCGGCATTGAGCGTCATGTGGGTACCCGCCGCATCCAGGGAATCTTCGGCGGCGGCGTGCTTCTCGCGGCACAGTCTGCAAGCACGAAGTACACCTACGGCAACGCCATCACCGCCTACAACCAGACCCCGACCACCAGCAACGGTGGCAACACCACTCCCGCAGCCGCGGGCGTCCCGGCCCTTGCCACTTCTCACGCCTCGCTGCGTTATCTGGATGTCCACAATGCCAACCGTGACCGTTACCTCGGCGCCGTCGCATTCGCCGGAATCGAGTGGTTCTTCACCCCGAAGATTTCCATCGGCGGAGAGGTGAACATTGCCGCGGTCTATTCCTGGACTGGCGTCAAGCACTTCACCGTGGAGGGCTACAACGCTTTCTCCGGAGAGGTGGACACCTGGTCTGAACTCACCGCCCCCGGCTCCAGCCGTTTTATCTTCGGTACCGGCAACGTAGGCGCGAACCTGAATCTCAGTTTCTACTTCTAGCAGTTTCGCTATTTCTCTGACACCCTCTGCTAACTCATCTTCAGCAAAGAATAACATGAGTATTAATTATTTGTTTTTATTCAAAAATCATATACCTTTGCAGTAGCATGAGTGCTCCGCTTCGGCGGAGTGTGTTAAGAAATCATCGGGCATTTCAGTCATCTGAAATGCCTTTTGACGTCTAAAAAGGGGCTGATGGAGTAAAGCTACACCCTCCTCAACATCTCCACTCTCTTAACACAATAACATTCATGCAACAGATGGTTCGAGTGACGGTGAGCTTTGGCTTAGAGTCAGAAGCCACCAAACTTGTCAAAGTAAAGGCCCACAAACGCCTTATCAAAGGCAAGGTTGTAATTGTTCGCTCGCATTATCGTCGCGTACTGGTACGCAGGTAATGTCTGAGCGATAGTTCCGACAAGGAACTTCTACCCGACCTGAGGTCCCTGAGGGAGAGCTTCTGCTCTTCCCTTTTTCATGTGCAAGGTCTGATACAGGATCGCGCGGCGCCGAGCTCGATTAGACGGCTCAGCTTGCGCGATTGTGGCTTTGGGTTGCCATTATTTGCGGGTAGTATCTAATATCGGGGTTCGGCATAACCAGGCCTCACCCCTTGGTAGACCGGTCGCTCGTGGGTAACTCGCTCCCTATCGATTGATGGACTTGGGCGGTAGCCCGGCAGAAGACGTTGAGTAAACTTATGCCGCCCCTAATCAACCGTGGCGGGAGCGACCGTCCGAATCGGGACCACATTCCCGCGTCTGGAACAAG
>CAJOHV010000011.1 GCA_905234485.1 uncultured Bacteroidales bacterium
TCGGTGAACTCAGGATCACGCTGGTTGCCCTTAGCGTGGATGAAGTCCTCCATACCCTTACGGATCTGAGCATAGTCAAGATCACCGAAGTTGTATCCCTTGATGAAGGAACCGAAGTTAATACCTACGAGATAGCTGACATCCTTTACGGTCTGACGTGAAGGAACAAAATCTTTAGCTGTCTTCTCTACGGGAGCCTGATCGACATCTTCTCCCTCTGCTGCTGCCTCCTCTGCTTTAGGAGCGCAAGCTGCTACTGCAAGACCCATTGCAAGGGCCACAAACCATTTGTTGAATTTCATATTGTTAAAAACTAACTAATTATTGTCTGCTAAAGTTCCCATGCGAGGGCCGAGGCGCCGAGGATAGCGGCATCCGAAGCCGGAAGCTTTGAGAACAGGAGTTTAACTTTATTCTTCCACAGAGGAAGGACGTTCTCGTTGAGAGAATCGAAGGTAGGCTGGTAGATGAACTCCTTCGCACGGGCGAGGCCTCCGAAGAGAACGATCGCCTCAGGAGCGGAGAACTCCACGAAGTCTGCGAGCGAAGCTCCGAGGATACGTCCTGTGTAGTTGAAGATCTCGATTGCGAGCTTGTCTCCCTGAGTAGCGGCCTCATACACATCCTTGGAGGTAATGTTGTCAAGGTTGCGAAGAACGCTGGGGGTTTCAGGGGACATCTCGAGCCACTCGCGGGCCGTACGGGCCACACCCATTGCGGAGCAATAAGCCTCGAGGCAGCCGGTCTTGCCGCAGCCGCAGAGGCGTCCGTTGTGACGCACGGCCGCGGTGTGGCCCAGCTCGCCCGCGAAACCGTCATGGCCATAGACAACATTACCGCCGATGACGATACCGCTGCCCACGCCAGTTCCGAGGGTGATCATGATGAAATCTTTCATTCCCTTTGCGGCTCCATAGGCCATCTCACCGACTGCTGCTGCGTTTGCATCGTTAGTGAGAGCGACCTTCAGGCCGTCGAGGGCCTTCGAAAGCATCTTGGAGAAAGGAACAGAGCTCTTTGCCGCCCAAACGAGGTTGGGTGCGAAGGCGATCTCTCCGGTATAGTAATTACCGTTGGGAGCGCCGACTCCGATTCCACGGATCTGGCCTTCTTTGCCGGATTTCTTGATAAGATCCTTGATAGCTGCGGCCAGGGTATCGACAAAGGCCTGAGGGTCTTCGTCGTTATCTGTCCTGATAACAGTCTGTTCGAGGACTGTACCGTGGATATCGACTACGCCGATCTTGGAGGTCTGACCTCCTACATCGACACCTACTACGTAATTCTTATCCATTTCGCTTAGTCGACCTTGATGTCTTTATTGACATTCTTCGAGCCTACGAGAGCGTAGAATACGAGGAATGCGAGGCAGGCGATGATGAGCCAGTAGCTCTGCATCGAGCCGATCTTGTCTGCGAGAAGGTTCTGAAGGAACGGGATGATACCGCCGCCGCAAACCAGGGTCATGAAGATACCGGATGCTGCTGCAGTGTACTTGCCGAGGCCCTCAACGGAGAGGTTGAAGATGGCGCCCCACATGATGGAGGTGCACAGGCCGCAGAGTACGAGGAAGCCCAGAGCGAGCGGGAATACCTTCGATCCGAGGGTAATCTGTACGCTTTCAGGGATAAAGATAGCGCAGACGAGGAATACGATTGCTACCGAAGACATAACGGCGAGCATGGTCTTGCTGCTGACCTTCGCGCTTACAGGCGCTCCGATCAGACGGCCAATGAGCATGCAGAACCAGTATGCGCCGATCATGGTACCGGTGATGGCCGGGCCTACGTCGGGCAGAGAGCTGAAGTATACGTTCGCAGTGTTCGGAATACCGACCTCGATACCTACATAGAAGAAGATTGCGATAGCGCCGAGGACGAAGTGACGGAAGGAAAGAGCGCTGTGGGGATCTTTCTCTTTTCCGCCGGCAAGACGGGCTGCCCTCTCCTCCGGAGTCTCCATATGAGGCTCGGGGATAGCGGTGAGCCTGATGACGACGAAAGCGATAGCGAAAATCGCCATGGCAATGATCATCACGGGGGCCGCCTTAGCTACAGTAGCGTTTTCAATCGAGCCGCCGACGAGCCAACCTACGAGGATAGGAGCGATAGTACCTCCGATAGAGTTGCAGGAGCCGCCCCACTGGATAAGCTGGTTGCCCTTGTTACCGCCGCCGCCGAGGGTGTTGAGCATCGGGTTGACGACGATGTTGAGCATACACATCGAGAAGCCTGCGACGAAAGCGCCGAGGACATAGACGAAGAAGCTCTCGGCATAGCCGGAGAGGAACTGGATCGCCACACCGACCAGACCGACGACAACGGCGGTAAGAGCGGTGAATTTGTAACCCTTACGACGAAGGATAAGACCTGCAGGAATACCCATACAGGCATAGGCGATGAAGTTGGCGAGTGTTCCGAGCTGCGAAAGAGCCTTCGATGCGCCGAACTGGTTTGTAACGACCACGCCCATCGAACCTGCGAGGTTCGTCACGAACGCGATCATAAAGAACATAGCGAACATCACCACGATAGCCGGGGTGTAGTTCTGTTTCTTTTCGAGATTAGCCATAGTTATGTGTTATTTAAGAATAATTTTACTCGAGTGCCTTGAGGTTCTGCTCGTTGACGATGGGCCTTCCTTCAGGGGTGTAGGCGAATTCCATACGGGCTGCGTAGTGTTCCTCGACCTTGCGGCGGACCATCTTCATGGTAGAGTTGAGCATTCCGTTTGCGATGGTGAAGCCTTCGTCGCAGATCACGACTGCTGTAGGCAGCCAGCGGTCAGGGAAGAGGGATTCGTGAACCCCACCGGTCTTGTAGGTATCGATCTCAGCCTGGATCTTGCCAAGCATAGCCTCGCGGCCTTCGCGGCTCTTGGGATCGAGACCCTGGGACTTTGCGAACTCTGCAAGATTGTCTTTATTGGGGACGATGAGAGCGATAGTGTAAGGGTTCTGGTTGTTGTGGAGCACTGCTGCCTCGACATACTTGGAAACCTCAGGGAGGCTATCCTCGAATGCTTCGGGAGAGTACTTCTCACCGTCTGCGGAGATAAGCAGGCTCTTGAAGCGGCCGACAACATAGAGGAAGTCGGTGTCCCAAGGGCAGATGTAACCCATATCTCCGGTATGGAGCCAACCGTCTACGACAGTCTCGGCTGTAGCCTTCGGGTTCTTCCAGTAACCGGCCATGACGTTCTCGCCGCGGATGACGATCTCGCCCTTCGTTCCGATAGGAACTTCCTCGCCCTTGTCGTCACAGATCTTGCAGTCCATCGGCTTTACGATACGGCCGGACGATCCGAAGATGGCGTGGCCGGGAGAGTTGGCGCAGATAATCGGGGTAGCCTCGGTAAGTCCATAACCCTGGAACATAGGCATTCCGACCGCGAAGAAGAAGCGCTGGAGCTCGATGTCCAGAAGGGCGCCGCCGCCTACGAAGAACTTCATGCGGCCGCCGAAACTCTCACGGACCTTCTTGAAGAGGATCTTGTCGAAGAGCCACACGAGGGGTTTGCGCCAGAATGTTCCGCCAGTGCCGCGGTTGTAGTATTCCTTGTTGTATTTGATTGCGTTCTTAACGGCAAAGTTGAAGAGCTTCTCGGTGGTCTTGCCCTTGGCCTTGATACCCGTCTCGATGTTCTTCTTGAAGTTGCGGGCGAGGGCGGGCACGGAAAGCATCACATGAGGCCTGGTCTCCTTGATTGCGGTGGGGACGTTCTTCAGGGTTGCGAGGGCGTTCTTTCCGATAGGAACGAAGGCGATGCTTCCGCCGTAGGACATCATGGTATACATACCTGCTACGTGGGCGAAGCAGTGGTCCAGAGGGAGGATGATGAGCATGACGTTGTTCTCGCCGATGTTGATGACACTCGAGCCCTGGGCTACGTTTGCGGTATAGTTACGGTGTGTAAGAAGGATACCTTTC
Organism: uncultured Bacteroidales bacterium; assembly: GCA_905234485.1. GTDB lineage: Bacteria > Bacteroidota > Bacteroidia > Bacteroidales > UBA932 > Cryptobacteroides. Next base: position 3,930 of record CAJOHV010000011.1, read on the forward strand.
GGGTCTGCGGTAGTACCGGAAGTGTAGCTGATATTTGCATAATCGTCCGGTCCTACGGACTGATAACGGTTCACGAAGGCCTTCTCGTTCTTTGCGAGGAACTCTTCGCCCATCTTCATAACCTCGGACATCCTGATTTCAGGCTCCTGGAGGCTGTCTACAAAGAAAGCGGTATCATCAAAGACGATCACTTTCTTGATATCCGGACACTCGGGGAGAGCCTCACGGATTCTGTTGAGATGGTTTGCTGATACAAGAACCCACTTGCTTTCAGAGTGCTTGATACGGAAGACAATGTCTGCCGTACTGCCGAGATTTACCGAAAGAGGAATATCGGTTGCGCCGGCGTACATTGCGCCGAGCTCTGCGAGGATCCACATGGAGCGGCTCTCAGAAAGAAGGGCGATTTTGTCGCCTTTCTCAAGGCCGAGAGCCATAAGGCCTGCACCGATCTTGTATGCTGTTTGCCGGGTTTGTTCCTGGGTGATTTCTTTCCACTCTCCGTCTACCTTCTCGCGGAGGTATACGTTGTTGGGGAATTGGTGAGTGTACTTCTCGACAAAGTCGATGATAGTAATTCGTTTTTCTGCCATATTTGAATAGGTTTATTTTTTTGCTGAGAATAGTCCGAACATCTGGGCGTCGATCATATCCGTAATCTTCGCGAAGTCTTCGGGATTATTGCCAAATTTGATATTATCTGCATCGACAATCAGGAGATTGCCGTCATAGTCCTTGATCCAGTTTTCATACTTTTCGTTCAGGCCGGTAAGGTAATCTATACGGATACCTTTCTCGTACTCGCGACCGCGTTTCTGAATCTGAGCGACCAGATTGGGGATGCTGGAGCGGAGATAGATCATGAGATCCGGATTTCCGACCAGAGACATCATGAGGTTGAAGAGGTCCGAGTAATTGTCGAAATCCCTGGTACTCATCAGGCCCATGTCGTGGAGGTTGGGGGCGAAGATCTTGGCATCTTCGTAGATAGTTCTGTCCTGGATGATTATGTCATCTGTCCTGCTGATATCCACTACGTCCTTGAAGCGTTTGTTCAGGAAGTAGATCTGGAGGTTGAACGACCAGCGCTCCATATCCTCGTAGAAGTCTGACAGATAGGGATTGAAGTCTACTGACTCGAATTTGGGAGTCCAGCCATAGTGTGCTGCAAGCATCTTGGTAAGAGTAGTCTTACCGCTTCCGATGTTTCCCGCAATTGCTATATGCATATCGTTCTCTTTTAAAAAGTCCTCAAAGGTAGTGAATATTTCCCTATTTAAAAAGTCCGAAGAGTTCGGCGTCCACCTTGTCCGTGACGAGGGCGAAATCCTCCGGGCGGTTTTCATAGTCCAGACCGTCGCCGTCGATAATCAGTAGGCGGCCCTTGTAATCCCCTATCCACTTTTCGTAGAGTTCGTTGAGGCCGCCCAGATACTCCAGACTGATGCTCTGTTCGTAGTCGCGTCCGCGCTTGCGAATCTGGGAGACGAGATGAGGCACGCTCGAGCGTATGTAGATAAGGAGGTCCGGCAACTTCACGAGCGACATCATCAAATCAAACAGATCCATGTAGGTCGCGAAATCGCGGTCGGACAGGTTGCCCATACGGTAATTGTTCTGCACGAAGATCTGCACACCCTCCAGGATAGTCCTGTCCTGAATGATCACACCCTCGTTCTTGGCGATTTCGAGAGTGTCCCTGAAGCGCTGCGCCAGGAAATAGACCTCCAGATTGAAGGACCAGCGCTGGATGTCGGAGTAATAGTCCTCCAGATAGGGGTTGTACGTGACGGATTCGAAACGGGGAGTCCAGCCGTAGTACTCGGCGAGTTTGCGGGTGAGGGTGGTTTTGCCGCAGCCGATGTTTCCTGCTATTCCGATGTGCATATGATGTCCGTGGTTTGCAATCTCACAAATTTACTGAAAGTTTTGCTATTTTTGCTTTCAGCAACTCAGAGTTATGCACAAATGCTGAACATCCGCGCTTTCGTCTTCAATCCGTATCAGGAGAACACCTATATCCTCACGCTGGGCGACGCCCCGGAGGCCGTTATAGTGGACCCGGGCTGCACGCCGGGAAGGGAGCAGGAGCAACTGCTTGCCTACCTCGATTCGAAGGGGCTGAGGCCGCTGGCCGTGCTTCTGACCCACGCTCATCCGGACCATATCGGGGGCGTGCGGGCGCTGCAGGAGCGCTACGGCATCCCGGTCTACATGGGCGAAGCCGAGAAGACGGTATTCAGGCTGGATTTCAGCACCACGCCCATAGACGACGGGCAGACGCTCGCGATCGGCGGCTTCACCTTCGAGGTCATCACCACGCCAGGGCACACGCCGGGCGGGGCGTGCTACCTTCTGAGCGAGCATAAGGCGCTCTTCACCGGCGACACGCTCTTCCGTGGCACAATCGGCCGCACGGACCTCCCCGGCGGGGACTACGACAAACTGATAGTCTCAGTGATGGATAAAATAATGGGGCTGGACGGCGACGTGGAGATTTACCCCGGTCACGGCCCAGCCTCATCAATTTCGGATGAGCGGACAAACAATCCTTTCCTCCAGCCCTTCAACGAGCCTTGGGAGAACGAGGATCAGAGTTTCTGAAACACTCTGACCCAGTCTACCTCCATCGCGGTGGGCAGGCACGACTCGTCGACGCCCTGAGCGCCGCCCCAGTCGCCTCCCCAGGCGAGGTTGAGGATGATGTAGAACGCTTTGTAGAAGGGCCACACATCATGCCCGCCGCCTGTGTTGCGATAGGTCAGAATGGCCTTCCTGTCCTGATAGAAAGTAATGTAGTCGGCAGTCCACTCCATTCCGTAGATATGGAAAGCAGTCTGGCCGGTGGCGATATACTTCTCGGCATGTTCGATGCTTGTACCGCTGTTGTTATAGCGGGTGCAATGGATGGTGGCGCTGCAGTAGTTCGGATGGTAGCCCACCTCCTCCATGATGTCGATCTCGCCGTCTTTCGGCCAACCGGTGAAGTTGGAGGGCATCATCCAGAACGCGGGCCAGGTACCCTTGCCCACGGGGAGTTTGATGGAGGCTTCGATGTAGCCGTAGGTCCAACTCTTGCGGGTGTTCAGGCGCACTGAGCGCACCTTTCCGTCGATCTTCTTTGCCCACACCTTGAGGGTGCCGTCGGACACGTCGGCGATGTTAACGCCGTTGTATGAGCCGGCGACATAGTCCTGAAGTTCGTGGTTACCCCAGCCGCCGTCGCCGGTCTGGTATTTCCATTCGGCCGACGCCGGAAGGCCTTCGTAGTCGAACTCGTCGTTCCACACGAGGGTATAGCCCTCCGGGGTGTCGATATCCACCACTGCGGGGTCCAGGCCGGGCTGACGTATGGGAAGGTATTTCCTGGTCTGTCCGACCTTGATTACGACTTTGCCGGTACGCTCCCTGACGGTCGAATTAGGCTTCACCTTCACCGTGAAATTCCCCTCGGTCAGAGCCGAATAGGGAGGCTCGATGCTGACCACCCAGTCCTCAGTGCTGTAGACTTCGATACCCGGGGCGGAAGCGGTGACATAGAACCGCAGCTCGCCGCCCGGCTGCTCATAGATGAGCGAGTCGGGGGCGAACGCGATACTGTTTTCCGGCACCGCAGCCGGTTTGGGCTGGCAGAATGCGGTGAGAAGTATGATCAGAAGAAAAGACAAAGTCCGAAAAAACTTCATACGTTACTTATTGTACTCCTGGAGGCAGATGTCCTTGATGGTGACGACCGTGCCTGCAGATGCGCCTCCAAATGCGAAGATTAGGTTGATGTTGTCGCAGGAAACGCCTGAAATGACAGGAGCCTGAAGGGTCAGGGCCTCGCCTCCGGTGAGGGAGAACTGTCCGTATTCATTGATCACGGCTCCCTCATGCTTGGGGCCGGCTGCGGCATACTGCTCGATCTTGAAGAATGCCGGGCAATCCACATTGGCAAGGAAAGTGAGCTGGAGTGCATACTTCTTGGTGTCGCTGAGCGGAATGAAACTGCCTTCGTTGGGGAAGATGAAGAACTGGTTGAACCAGATATTGCTTCCCGTGCCGTTTTCAAGGGTGAGGGCGTAGGAATTGCCGTTCTTGGCAATCATGGATGCTTCAGTGGCTTCGACTTCGGTGCCGTTCCAGTCGTTGCCGTTGCAGAGATAGTAGAAGAACTTCTCGTTACCGATTGCAGCCTTCCACAGGTTTGCCGTTCCGTTCACATCGAACACGAAGCTTGCATCGGGATACTCGACCTCGGGTTCCGGTTCGGGTTCGGGTTCGGTCTTGTCGGGAGCGTTGGTGCCGTCGTCGTTGGCGTGGTCCTTAAGGGTGATGCGGGTGATCGAAATCTCGTTTCCTGCTTCGCTGTATCCGAAGTCGAAGACCACCTTGACGGAAGCGGCGTCGATACCCTCGACATCCTTCATCCAGTACACGTTGTCGCCTGCAGGGAGGTCGTCAAGAGTGACGAAGAGGAAGTTGTCATCGCTTGCGACGTCGGTGACCTTCACGGTCACACCGCAAGACTTGGAAAGGCTGATAAGGCAGGAGAAGTCGTAGTGCTTCTCGGAAGAGAGCGGCACATCGGCGCCGGGCACGAGGTGGAGCTGGCACTGCCAACGGTCGGAACATGCACCGGGAACGGTGAGCGTGTAAGGATTGGTGGTGAAAGGAAGGGTAACCTCACCGGCCCAACCCGGGCTGCACCAAGTGTAGCTCTTGTCCATGCCGGCATCCTCGCCCACCTTCCAGATATTGTACTGGGAGTTGTAGTTGTAGCCGTTCCAACCTTCCTGTCCTTCGACAGTGAATTCAGCCTCGGAGTAGTCCGCGCTCTGGCCGACGGAGTTGCTGACATACATGCGTACCTTGAAGGTGCCCGCATCGAAGAAAGGCTTCTGGAAGTTGTTTCCGTTGCCGGCGAACGCGAAATCACCCGATTCGTTGGTGTACCAGATAGGAATAAGTCCTGTGGTTCCCTCGGGGAGGGCGAAGGTGGCGATGTTGCCGTCCACTGTCACCACGGGGGTAATACCCGCTGCGGAAGGGAGGGTCGCATCTTCATTGCTGTCGGGAGTACAAGCGGCAAAGCAAAGGGCCGCAATACTCAGAAATGCAAAAATCTTTTTCATTGTGTTGATTGATTATTTGGTTGTTAATAGTTGTTCTGTTTGAGTGTTCCCTGGGCGGCGTCGATCTCGCTCTGGGGAATCGGGAGATACTTTTTGCTCTCGGACCATGTGTTGGTGCGGTAGCCATAGGTATCCGGCACGAGCACCGTGGGAGCGTCACCCCAGCGGATGAGGTCCCAGTAGCGCTTGCCCTCGCCCACGAACTCGAGCTTGCGTTCGTTCTTGATGTTGTCGAGGGTGGCCTCCAGAGTGTCGGTGAGACCGGCGCGGTTGTGAACCTTGTTGAGCCAGATCTTAGAATTGGTAGGATCGCTTGTCAGGGCGAGTTCAGCCGCGTTCAGAAGGGCCTCGGAGTAGCGGTAGATGCGGATGTTGTTGCCGAAACGCATGTCCGGGGCGCCATCGCCGGTGGCATACTCCGCCTGGCTTCCCTGGTATTTCTCGAGGAAGTAGCCGGTGTCCTGGTAGCGCGCCTCGTAGGCGTTCACGGTGGCGTCGTAGCAGGTGGCGGCACGGCGGGCGTCGGTGGCGTCGAACATGTTGAAGGTCTCCAGACGGACGGCCAGAACACCGCTGAGCGTTTTCTGTCTAACATGGACTATGCACAGGTTTCAGCAGCTGTCATCACGCATGGTTCCGCCTGCGGCGAGGACGTTGTCGTAGGAGCGGACCTGTCCGTCGGCTTTGTGGGTGATCTCGAAGATGGACTCCTTGGTCCACTCGCCTTCCGGATGGAAGATGGTGCCGTAGTCGTCCACGAGGTCGTAGGCGTCGTCGCCGATAATCTCCTTCATGTAGCCGAGGGCGGTATCATAACGGGCTGCATCCTTCTGGTACATAACCAGTTCGGCGTAGAGCATGTAGGCGAAAGCCTTCGTGAGATAACCCGCCTTCGCATCCGGCTGCCTCATCGGGAGCGCGTCGATGGCGATGGCGCCCTCGAGGTCGGCCATCATCTTCGAGTAGACTTCGTCTGCCGTGAACTGAGTGCCGATATAAGGGTCCTCGAGATTCTTTTCATAATAGACTATGTTGCCCCAGAATTTCCAGAGCCAGCTGTAGTAGTAAACCCTGAGGAGCCTTGCCTGCTCCAGGAATTCCGCTTCAGCGGCATCGTCGATCTCGCCGGCGGCCTTGGTCCAGCCGGTGTAGAGGATGAGGTCGTTGCTCCTCTTCACTCCGGAATAGCCGTCAGACCAGATCGCCGTCATGCAGTTGGTGGGCAGGGCCTCATAGTTCATCATGAGGTGCCAGTACTGGTTGTCGGTCTTGTCCGCTCCGCCAACCCAGATCTGATCGGCCATGATATCGCTCATGATCTGGATCGGATTGTACTGGCCCATGGACCAGTCCGTCCAATGCAGAGGAGCATAAGCCGCCACCAGAGCCTCGTTCAGATGGTCGGCAGTGGTGAAATACTCCTCGATGGGCTGTGCGGTGGGATTCTCGACTGTGAGGAATTCGTCTCCGCAGGAAGCGAAGAGAACTGCGCCGAGAGCTATAACTGAAATAGTGTTTCTAAGTTTCATAACTGTGTCCTCCTTTGTTTAGAATGCCACGCTTACGCCAGCAGTGAAGGTGCGTGCCTGGGGGTAAACACCGTAGTCGATTCCAAGTGAAGTGCCGCCGGAAGCGATCTCGGGATCGAATCCGTGGTAAGGAGTGAGGGTAAGGAGATTCTCCGCCGCGAGATAGACGCGGACATTGGAGATGAGAGCCTTGCGCACGAGCGACTCGGGCAGGGTGTAGCCCAGCTGGACGTTCTTGATGCGGGCATAGGATCCGTTATAGACATAGAGGTCGGAAGAAACCCAGTTCTTGGTGTCGCCCACCACGAAGCGCGGATACTTGTCCGATGTACCCTCGCCGGTCCACCTGTCAAGCATATAGGCGGGAAGGTTGACCGATTTGATGTCCGTGCGGCGGGTGCAGTCGAAGACCTGTACGCCCGCGACTCCCTGGATGAGCATGGAGAAATCGAAATTCTTCCAGCTCACCTGGAAATTCAGACCGAAGGTCCAATCCGGAGTTCCCTTTCCTATGTAGTCACGGTCGTTGTCGTCGATGACACCGTCGTTATTGAGGTCCTTGAAGCGCACGTCACCGGGCTTGGCCTTGGGCTGGATCATGCTGACCTCGCCGGTCTCGGGATTGGTCCAGGTGTAAGACGCGATCTCAGCATCGTTCTGGAAGACGCCGTCGGTCTTGTACCCGTAGAAGAACGGGAAAGGATAGCCGTTCTCGGCGCGGGAGATGGTGCCGGTTCCCTGGAAGGAATCGTAGTTGGCCCAGCCGGTATCGTTGCCGTACTCGATGAGGAGGTTCTTCAGATAGGTGGCGTTTGCATTCACCCTGAAGTTCCAGTCTCCGATGGTGTGTTTGTAGCCGAGCTCAAACTCCACACCGCTGTTGCTCATGCGGCCGACGTTGCCGATAGGCTTGCTCTCGCCGACGTAGGAAGGAATGGGCATGGTCATGAGCATACCCTCGGTGAGCTTGTTGTAATAGTCAACCGTGAAAGTGAGCTTATTGGCGAAGAAACCAAGGTCGAGACCGATGTCGGTCTGGGTGCTGGTCTCCCAGCGAAGGCTCTGGTTCGCCAGGCCGCTGGCCTTCACGCCGATAGCCTCGGACTCGCCTGTGCCGAAGATGTAGTTGTTGTTGCCTTCGGTAAGGACGGTATAGCCGAAGTTGCCTATGTTCTCGTTACCGTTCTGACCCCAGGAAGCGCGGACCTTAGCGTTGCTGAGCTCCGGAATCACGCCCTGCATGAAATCCTCCTTGAACAGGTTCCAACCCAGCGACACGGACGGGAAGGTGGCCCAGTGGTTGTTGGCGCCGAAGCGGGAAGAGCCGTCGCGGCGGACCGTGACCTCGGCCATATAGCGCTCGGCGTAGTTATAGCTCAAACGCGCGAAATAAGAGGCGAGTTTGGCCTGTGCGTAGGGAGCGCCCCAACCGTTGCGGTCGCCGTCGGCCTGGAGGCCGTTGGTGTAGTCTATATAAGGCTTGTTGATGTCCTTGAGGAATTTCGAAGATGCCCCGAGGTACTGCCCGTCGGAAGCCTTGGCAGACTGGCCGAGCAGGGCGGTGATGCTGTGGTCGCCGAAAGTCTTGGAGTAGGTAAGAGTGTTTTCCACCTGCCACACCATCGAATTGCATGCACTTCCGGAGGCATATGATTCGGTGATCTGCTGGCTGCTGCTAAGATAGTAGACGTCGCTGTAGGAGTTGTCACCCCAGAAGGAGAGGTCTATGCCGAGGGCGCTGCGGAATTTGAGCCCTTCGATAATCTGCAGCTCGCCGCTGAATCCTCCCACGAACTTATGGCTCCAGCCCACCGATCCCGGGAGGGAAAGGGCGGCCACGGGGTTGACCATCTCATTATAAGAGCCGCCGGGGACGGTGTACATCTGGCCGTTGGCGCCGTAGAGCATTCCGGCCGCGCCGTAGGTGCTGATCTGCTTGGCCGCCTCCGTGTCGTCCGCATAGACGTTCAGGATGGGGGAAAGGGCCACGGCCGAGCCGAGGGGCGAGCCCCAGGTGCTGTTGGTGCTGATGCCCGTGGACTTTATGTAGGCGTAGGAGAGGTTGCTGCCGAGGGTGAACTTGTTGAGGAAGCTGCGCTCCGCGGTCTTGTCCATCACTTCGTAGGTGGTATTGCTGCGCAGGGTCAGGCGGTCGTAGTTCGAACGGCCGACGTTTCCTCCGATGATACCGTCCTGGCTGAGGTAGCCCAGCGAGAGGTAGTAGTTCACCTTGTCCGTGGCGCCGCCGACGCTCAGTTCGTGCTGACTCTGGGGCGCATTGTAGTAGAATATCTCATCCTGCCAGTCGGTTCCCTTGCCGTAGGAAGAATAGTCGAAGGAATACTGCGGAGACATTCCGGCATTCATCATTCCTTCGTTGATCATCATCGCATACTGCGAGGCGTCCAGCACGGCGAGTTTCTTCCAGGGGCTCGAGAGTCCGTAGGAGAATTCATAGTTCACGCGCGCGTCGCCTTTGGTGCCTTTCTTGGTGGTGACCAGGATGACTCCGTTGGCCGCACGTGCGCCGTAGACTGCGCCCGAGGCTGCGTCCTTGAGCACCTCGATGGACTCGATGTCGGACGGGTTGAGATAGTCTATCCCGCCCTCGATGGGCATTCCGTCCACGATGTAGAGAGGATCGGAATTGTTGATGGTGCCGGTACCGCGGACCCTGATGCGGGCCGCCGCGCCGGGCTGACCGGAAGACGAGGTGACGTTCACGCCGGCGGCAAGGCCCTTGAGGGCGTTGTCCACACGGACAGGAGCGGTCTTGCCGAGTTCGTCCGATCCCACCTTGGCGATCGCGGCCGTGACCACGCTCTTCTTCTGCACGCCATATCCCACGACCACCACGTCTTCGAGCATGATGGCGTCCTCCTCGAGGACGACAAGGGCGGCGTCTTCAAGAGCCACGGTCCTGGTCACATAGCCGATAGAAGAGATCACGAGCAGTGAGCCGGATTTCACTTCGGACAGGGTCCACTCGCCGTCGATGCCGGTGACCGTGCCGTTTGAAGTGCCCTGGACCATGACGGCGGCGCCGATCACCGGCAGGCCGTCGCGGTCCTGTACTATACCCTGCACCTGCTGGGCAAGGGCCGGAGCCGCGCTCAGCACCAGTGCCGCAAATGCAAGGGCAATTCGATTGAACAGGTTCTTCATTTCTAAAAAAATTACGAAATATTGTGAGGCAAAATTAAGGAATTAAAAATTCCCCGCGAACATATTAAATGCACGCGGGGGTAAAAAAGTGGACGCAAAAAAGCCAACGATCTGTCTTTCAGCGTTTTAATAAAATAAAAAGTGGACTAATTGTGGCGAATTCCGATGGTCTTCACACGCTCCTCGAAGTCGTCTTTGCCGCTCAGAGCGGCGGCTTTCGTCTGCGCGCGATAGTTATATATGGTATTCACCGAGTAGCGAAGCAGAGAAGCGATATGCGAAGACTGATCCACACCCAGCCTGATGAGAGCGAAAATGCGGAGTTCAGTGTTCAGTTTTTCTCCCTTCTTCAATTCGATACGGGCCTCAGGCTCCAGCAGGGCGTTGAAGTCCTCAACGAAAGCGGGATAGAGTTGCAGGAAAGCGTTGTCGAAGGCCGCGTAGAATGCCTTGAGTTCTTCTTCCATCTGCTCGCGTCCGAGATGTTTGCGGAGTTTATCAAGGTAGCCCGAACTCATAGAGAGGAACAAAGCGAGGAACTCTTCCTTTGCGGCGTTCGCCTCGGACAGAGCCGCTATCGCATCTTGCAGGCGTCGGTGGTAACTTATCATCCTAAGCAGGATGAAGAACATCACGATAACGAGCAGCGAGATCAGCAGCATCAGCATCGTGCGCCTGTCGGACTCTTTCTTTATCTTTCCGGTGTAGGCCTTCTCGATTGCGGGAAGGTTCTGCGCTATCTGGAACGGGCGGAGTTTAGAGTTGTAGAAGAGGGCGTCGTCCAGCGCGGCCTGGGTATAGCGGAACGCGCGGGCGATGTCCCTGTCCATAATGTTCAGCGCGACGCAGTATAGCGAAGCGTTGTCTTTGGTTGCGCTTCGTATGTCCGCGATGGCGGATTTGATGTACCAATGCTCCTCCCCTTCGAGGTCGCCGTCTTCACGGCAGAGCACGCCCATATAGTACGCCGCTATCGCATATTCGTGGCTGTCTTCCGGATATCGCGAGAGCATCATTCCGCCCACCTCACCGGCGCCGATATGGTTGCCGTTCTCGATGAGTTCGGTCAGCAGCATCGTCTGGCGAAGGAAGTTCGATTCAGGCAGATACTCGATCAGTCGGCCGCGGTAGAAGCCGGCGCGTTCGTCCAGCACGCCGCCCACTCCGGGATGGTTGTACTCGCGGAAGTCGCGGCAGAAGCGCTGCTGATACTCGTAGTACAGGAAGAGTTGCTTGTCAGAAGTAAACTGAGTTGTGTCTATCCGCTCGGCTATCTCCATGCACTCCGCATAGCGACCGGCGGTGCAGCAGAGAAGCGCCCTGCGCAGCCTGGTCTCGGTCAGGAGATCTTTGCGACCCATCCTCAACGCCACCTGTTCCTGGTTGTTCAGCGCCTCAAGGGCCCTGTCGTACTGGAATGCATATGCAAGGTCGTAGATCTGGCCGTAGACTTCGTAGCGGAATTCGTCGGTCAGCGGTTTGTCCGTGGCGAGGTCGTGCTCGACCGCCTGGATCCTGCGCTCATGCTGAGCGGCGTACTCGGCCGCCTTGTTCAGCGTCTCGTCCAGTTGCTGGAGATCTGCATTGAGGTCGAAGCCCGCCAGGGCCGCCAATATAATCAACGTCTTTATCATAATACTTCTTTCAAATACTTACCGGTTACGGACTTCGGGTCGTCAGCCAGGGTTTCAGGTGTGCCTTCAGCGACTATCTCTCCTCCCCTGCGGCCGCCTTCGGGACCCATGTCAATTATCCAGTCTACGCTTTTCAGAACGTCCAGATTGTGTTCGATTATAATTACAGTGTTGCCCTGGTCCACCAGTTTGTGCAGCACTCCCATCAGAGTCTTGATATCCTCCGAATGCAGGCCGGTGGTCGGTTCATCCAGCATATACAGGGTGTTGCCCGTGCTCTTGCGATAGAGTTCCGCTGCGAGTTTCATGCGCTGGCTTTCGCCGCCCGAGAGGGTGAGGCTCGACTGGCCGAGGCGGATGTAGCCGAGGCCCACATCGAGCAAAGCCTTGAGCTTAGGCGAAATCTTCGGGTTGGACTTGAAGAACTCATACGCCTCGCTCACTTGCATTTCAAGCACGTCGTTGATGCTCTTGCCTTTATACCTTACCGCCAGCGTATCTTCTTTGTAGCGCTTTCCGGCGCATTCGTCGCAGACCACGGCCACCGGCGGGAGGAAGTTCATCTCGATTATCTTCACTCCTGCACCCTTGCAGGCCTCGCAGCGTCCGCCTTCCACATTGAAGGAGAAGCGGCCCGCCTTGAATCCGCGGACCTTGGCGTCCGGCGTCTGCTCGAAGAGCGCGCGGATGTCGCCGAAGACGCCGGTGAAGGTCGCCGGATTCGACCGCGGGCTGTGGCCGATGGGCGCCTGGTCCACTTCGATCACTTTGTCTATGTTGCCCGCCCCGAAAATATGCCTGTAGGGCAGGGCCTTCTGCTTCTTGAGGATGGGCATCAGAGTCTCCAGCACGAGCGAAGATTTGCCCGATCCGGATACTCCGCTTATGCCTATCATGCATCCCAGCGGGAAGGTGGCGTCCACGTTCTTCAGGTTGTTGCCCGTCGCGCCCTGAAGGTCGATCGTGAGGCCGTTGCCGCGGCGTCGTTCCTTCGGAGTCTCCACCGCGCTGCGTGCCTCCCTCGACGGTCCGCTGTAGCATATCTGTCCGCCTTCTTCGCCCGCTCCGGGCCCCACATCCACTATCCAGTCCGCCGCTTCCATCGTCTGCTCGTCGTGCTCCACCACAATCACGGTGTTGCCTTCGTCGCGCAGTTTTTTAAGCGAATCGATCAGTTTGCGGTTATCGCGCTGATGCAGTCCGATGGACGGCTCGTCCAGGATGTAAATCACGTTCACCAGCCTCGAGCCTATCTGGGTGGCGAGCCTGATGCGCTGGCTTTCGCCGCCGGAAAGCGACGAAGACGCTCGGTCCAGCGTGAGATACTCCAGTCCCACGTCCACCAGGAAGCCCACGCGGTCCGTGAGTTCCTTGAGGATGTCGTGCGAGACGGCCTTCGCCTTGCCCTTGAGTTTGCCGGGCAGGGTCGCCAGCCATTTCTGCAGGTCGGAGACCTCCATCGCGCTGACCTCGGAGATAGTTTTTCCGTCTATCTTGAAATAATTGGTCTCCTGCCTGAGACGCGAGCCGTGGCAGACCGGGCATTCGATCTTTTCGTCGATATCGTCCAGCACTCCGGGCCAGGTAACGCTCTCCGCCAGGCTGCCCTCCCCTATTCGGAAGTACTCTTCAGAGCCATAGACGAGCGTGCTGACCGCTTCGTCAGGGATGGTGCCGATGGGGTCGTAGAGCGAGAAGCCCATCTTGCGGGCGATCGAGCGGACCACGTCGAACTTGCGGTTCTCGCGCACCCTGCCCAGCGGCACGATGGCGCCTTCGGCCACGCTCACCGTCTTGTCCGGGATGATTGTGTCCATATTCACGTCCACTATCATTCCTAGGCCCTTGCAGTGCGGGCAGCAGCCTTCCGGAGAGTTGAACGAGAAGGTGTGCGGGGCCGGTTCCTGGAGCGAAATGCCGCTCTTCGGATCCACCAGATGGCGGGAGAAGTGCCTGAGTTCGCCGGTCTCGAAATCCAGCACGGCCACGGAGCCCTTGCCCATGCTGAGCGCCGTCTGCACGGAGGCGCGAATGCGCTGCAAGTCTCCCTCGCCGGGTTTGAGTTTGTCCACCACCAGTTCCACGAAGTGGTTCTTGTAGCGGTCCAGTTCCTCCACATCCGCCAGGTCCATAATTTCGTCGTCGATTCGCACCTGCTGGAAGCCTTTGCGGCGCAGGTTCTCGAAGAGGTCGCGGTAGTGGCCTTTGCGGCCGCGGACGAGCGGCGAGAGCAGGATGCATTTCCGGCCGTCGTATTCCTTCAGGATGAGGTCCACGATCTGCGAGTCAGTGTAACTGACCATCTCCTCGCCGGTGACGGGCGAATAAGCGGTGCTCGCGCGGGCATAGAGAAGGCGCAGGAAATCGTATATCTCAGTGATCGTGCCCACGGTCGAGCGCGGGTTGGTGCCGGTCGTCTTCTGGCCTATGGCGATAATCGGGCTGATGCCCTCGATGCTCTCCACGGCCGGCTTCTCGAGTATGCCGATGAAGTGCTTGGCATACGGCGAAAGTGTGTTGAGATAACGCCTCTGGCCTTCGGCGTAGATAGTGTCGAAGGCGAGCGAGGATTTGCCGGATCCGCTGAGACCGGTGATGACGGTCATCTTGCGGCGCGGGATATCCACATCGATATTCTTAAGGTTGTTGGCTTTCGCCCCCCTTATCCTTATGAATTCCGGCTTGTCGGCCATTAGAGCGCGTTGATATTAGTGTTCATCCACTCGAGGCGCTTGCGGTAGTTTTCCTTGAGCCAGTCCACCTCGCCTTGATAAGATCCCGTGACTTTGTACTGCGGCCAGTCGTAGGTGTTCAGCCTCTTCCATTTGTTGTGGTTACGGATAGGAGCGTCGCCCATCTCGGCCACCATCACGTCTATCTGATCGTAGAAGGCCTTGAATTCGGGATAGATTGCATTCCAGCGGTCTTTGACCATCTGCGTGAAGGTCGGATCCATGAAGAGACGGTAGTACCAGCCGTGGCCCCAGCCCCACATATTCTGGGTTTTGGTCCACCAGCCTTCCCAAGGCTGCTTGCTATCGCCGTAGTAATCGCAATTACCGAGGCTGATGTCGAAGTCCCAGACGTGGTACATCTCGAGTTTGCCGCCCTTCGTCAGGGTCAGGAAGGTGCTCTTGCGGAGATTGCCGTCCACGTCCTTGGAGAATTCCTCCACTATGAAATAGTTGATGAACGAATCCACATCGATGTACTGGTCGTAGACTTTCTGGAATTCCTTGTTCCAGAGGGCATCCTCGAATTCCTTGAAGAACTGCTTGGCGAAGGTCTGCTGCTCCGCAGTGGGATACTCCGGATCCTTGAACATCATAGGGTGGCCGTGCTCAGTCTCCCAGCAGACGGGCTCATCCATATTCGACTCTATCTCGAAATACATATCCCCGGCATCTACGTTGATATTCACCCTTTCAGCCGAGACTTTCTTATGCTCCACGAAATCATAGAGACCCACATATTGACCGTTGAAGTACACCTCCACGGGCACCGCCTTCGGGGTCCACGAGAAACCGAGTATCTTGCTGAGTTCGAAGCACACGCGGTTCCTCAGCAGCGATTTATCCACCCAGTTGGCGAGAAGATTCCACGATTTGTCGTTACTGAGATTGAAGATGCGCTCCTTCTCCTCGAGTTTGATCATATAAGGGAGTTTGGGCTTGCCCCAGGGATCCCAGGTGCTGTTTCCCCTGCCCCTGATCTGCATTCTGGCGCTGAAGACATCTTTGTCCCAGTATTTATGCTCCGGGTCGTGAATCTCTATCGAGCCGGCTTTGTAGTCCACCTTGCTGGACACGGCCTTGCCGTCGTCCGTGCGGAGATAGATCACGGGCAGTTCCTTAACGTCCGGAGACGGGGTGGGAGGAGTAGGCTCGACCGCCTTTGCTTTGTACTTCAGCAGGAGGTGATTTCCGTTGCTGAGGCGCACGTGAACTCCGTTCCTGGCCAGATAGATATAAAAAGGATAGGCATCATCATCCTTCAGGGAGGTGTTGCGCTTTACTCCGGCCGAGGCCCCGCCGACCATATAATTGTCGTTCTGGTCGAACGCCACCACCTTCGGGGAGGTCAGGGTGCAATCCTCGAAGAGCAGTTTCTCTATATTGATTACCACCCTGATGTCGTCTTCCAGCGTGATACGCAGCGACGCGGGCACCGCGGTGCAATCGTAGTAGGTCTTCCCCGCCCTGTACGCATCCAAGAATTCCTTATAACCGGAAGGCTGCTCCAGGGCCACGACATCCTCCTTCTCCCGGCAGGAGAAGAGCAGAAGCGCCGCTATGGCTATGAACAATAATCTTTTCATCACAAAAATGCAAGGAGTTGCAAGATAGTGATTTTTTGGCTTACTTTGGATAATATTTCGCCTTGGTATGTGGCTTTGGCTTGCACTCCTTTCCGCACTGCTGCTTGGCTTCTATGACATAGCCAAGAAACAGGCTCTCGCGAAGAACGGTCCTATCGAAGTACTGTTCGCCGCCACTGCCATCAGCACGATTCTGCTCTCACCCTGCTTCTTCCTTTACTCCGGGCCATGGATGCACCATCTGATGCTTATGGCGAAGGCCGTGCTGGTGAGCGCTTCGTGGATCAGCGGAATGTACGCCCTCAAGCTCCTGCCTATCACCACAGTCTCGCCGCTCAAGGCGACCCGTCCCTTCTTCGTGGTGCTGCTCTCGCTGCTCATCTTCGGAGAGAAACTGAACGCCCTGCAGTACGCCGGAGTCGCGCTCGCGCTGGCCTCGATCGCGCTGACGAGTTTCTCCGGGCGAAGGGACACCGCCGGCTCCGGCAGCCGGGCGGGCTACGTGGCGATCGGCGTGTCGATCGCGGCGGGGGTCGCGAGCGCGCTCTACGACAAGCACATCATGGTGCAGATGCACCCGCTTTTCGTGCAGAGTTGGACTAATCTCTATATCACCGCGATTGTGGGACTTTATCTGCTGATTATGCGCGGCGTTTCCCGCTCCTCAGCGAAGTTCCGCTGGGACTGGGTGCTGCTGGGCACGGCAGTGCTGATAACCGGAGCCGATATGGCCTACTTCTTCGCCCTGGGCAGTAAAGGCGCGCTACTCTCGGTGATCAGCATCGTCCGCCGCGCGTCCGTGCTCGTCACCTTCGTTTTCGGCGCTCTCATCTTCAAGGAAAAGAATCTCGGAGGCAAAGCGCTCGCGCTACTTATGCTGCTTGGCGGAATGGTTTGCCTGATGCTCGGAACTTAGTATGAAGCTGGCCCTGGAGTTTATCATTATCGGCACGACCAAAGTCGGCGAAAAGTCGCTGGTGCTTCACACCCTGAGCGCCCAGTACGGCCGACGCAGTTTCATAGTCAGCATCTCGAAGTCCTCTTCGATGGCCCTATATCTCCCGCTCAACATCCTGAGCGGCGAAGTCAATGACAATCATCTTTCAGATCTATGGAGAGTGTCGGCCCTGCGCGCGGAATATCCGCTGGCCGGCCTGCGCGGCGATGTGCGGAAGAACACTATGACCATGTTCCTCAGCGAAGTCCTCTTCCGCTGCCTTCGCGACGGAGAATACTCTTATGAGTTGTACGACTGGTGCCGCCAAAGCATCCTCACCCTCGATGCGCTCGGCGAAGACTTCGCCAATTTCCATCTGCTCTGGCTGCTGGATTTGTGCGGCGTTCTGGGATTCAGCCCGCGCATCGAAGATTTGATGCCTTTCGCCGAAGAACGCCTGGAAGACATCCGTGCACTTCTCACCCTCGACCGCTCCTCCGCGCTTCTTCTCCCCCTCTCCGGCGCCCGCCGTTCGGACATAGCCTCCATCCTCCTCGAATATCTCGGCTATCACCTCGACACCCGCTTGAACATCCGTTCCCTCGCCGTCCTGCGTGAACTTTTTAGCTAGCGGAAGGATAAGGGTTTTTTGGCCTTAAGCTTCGGCGTTTTGCTTAAGCTTAGGGCAAAAAAGAGGCTAAGCTTCGGATTTAAGCCAGGCGGCCATGGCGCGGAGGGCCTGGCCGCGGTGGGAGATAGCGTTTTTGACGTCTTCGGGAAGTTCCGCGACGGTGCGGTCGGGATAAGCGTCGGCAATGAACACTGGGTCGTAGCCGAAACCACCGCATCCTGCCTTCTGCAGGGCGATGCGGCCTTCCATCACTCCTTCAAAGAAATGCTTTTCGCCGTTTAGGATCAGGGTGACCACGCTACGGAAGCGCGCGGTGCGAGGCACAGATGGCACCGCGGATGGTTCCCCCGTGAATCCAGCCTTGGTCGCTTCATCAAGAGCCGCGAGTTCTGCGAGAAGTTTGTTCATGTTGTCGTCGAAGCAGCAGCCCTCACCGGCGTAGCGCGCCGTGAACACGCCCGGCGCCCCGCCCAGGGCATCCACCTCGAGTCCTGTGTCGTCGGCAAAACAGTCCAGTCCGGTGCGAGAGTAGATAAACTCCGCCTTCAGGATGCTGTTTTCTTCGAGCGTCAGCCCCGTTTCTTCCACATCCTCTGTTATTCCTGCCTGAGCCGAACTCAGCAGTTCGAACTCCGAACCCAGAATCTCCCCCGCCTCGCGGAGTTTACCCTTATTACCTGTCGCAAAAACTAGTTTCATATTGTCGGGCTGATGAGTGCTGTTTTAAGTGCTTCGTCGTAACGGAGGCGCAGTTTGACGCCCGCCGCCTGGTAGTAGTAACGCACGACTATCTCCTCTTCGATGAAAGGAACAATCTGCTCACGAACGAGACTATCCAATTTCGGCTTTTCGCTCTGTGGGAGTTTCTCACGGGCAAAGGCCAGGAAGCCGTCGTAGTCGTCCAGCACGAATGTCTCCGCCGGGGCGATGGTTTCGTGTTCAGCCACATACTTGAGAGTGTACTGTTCCACTATTCCTCTCATAACGAGCGAATAGACTATGTCGTCGTATTTGGGAGATTCGAGTTCCACGTCCGGGGTAATGCCGCCACCGTCGCGGACGATGCGCCCGCCCTTCGTGCGGAATTCGTGCGTGAGCGAATCGGGGATATGGGCGACGCTGCCGTCCGCGGCCCGGCGGCTGTAGTCTATCGCCTGCACACAGCGGCCGGAAGGGGTGTAGTACTTCCCGATTGTGACTTTGAGTTGCCCGCCGTAAGGCAGGGGCTTGATGCTCTGGATAAGGCCTTTGCCGAAGGTTCTGCGGCCCATAATGGTGGCGCGGTCGAGGTCCTGGAGAGCGCCGCTCACGATCTCGGAAGACGAGGCGGTGCCGGAGTCGACGAGCACGATGAGCGGCAGCTTAGTATCGACCGGGGCTTCGTATGTTTTGTAGACGTCCACGTCCTTGGGGTCACGGCCCTTGGAGGTGACGACCACCGAGCCGCGCGGCACGAAGAGCGCCACTATCCTCACAGCCTCCTGCATAAGTCCGCCGCCGTTGCCGCGAAGGTCCAGCACAAGGCGCTTCATGCCCTGCTTTTTCAGCGCGACCACGTGGGAGCGTATCTCGTCGGCCACGCCCTCCGTAAAACCGCTCTGATATATGTAACCGGTAGCAGCGTCCAACATTCCGGCGTATTCCACGTCGGGCAGATGTATCTTCTCGCGGGTCACGACCACCTCAACGGTATCACGCTCATAGACCCTCTTCACGAGGAACTTTACCTCGGTGCCTGGAGCGCCGCGCATCTTGTCCGAACAGGCCTTACTGTCCAGGCCGTGGACGGTCTCACTGTCGATAGCAATGATTTCGTCGCCACAGCGAAGGCCCGCTTTCACGGCCGGCGAACCGGCATAGGGCTCGTTGATCACCACGTTGCCGTTGACGTCGGGCTTGTAGATGATAGCGCCCACTCCGCCGTAGACCTTCCCTATCTGCATCTGGAAATCCTCCTGCTCCTCTTCGGGCACATAGACGGTGTACGGGTCCAGATTGGCCAGCATGGCGTCTATGGCCGCGCGCTCGATGCGGTCGATCGGGAGCGTGTCCACGTAGGAGCGGTTGAGTTCCTTGAGGATGGCGTTGTGGATCTCCACCCACTTGCCGAGTTTGAAATTCTTCGATTCGGCGCCGGCCGTCAGAGTCAGCAGCGACAGCGCGATTATGATGAGTGTGCGTTTCATACTTCTTCCCATTTGTAAACTTTGTCTCCACGGTGGACTTTGTGCGGCACCGCGAGCGAGCAACGGACGCCCTTCGGCGCTTCCGCGGCGGGTTCGAACTCCACCCGCATATCGTCCACAGTGAGTTCCTCCACGCCGGTCGTGCGGCCGATGATCATCACGCGGTCGCCCATCTTCAGCGGGGCGCTCTCCACCATGATTTCGGCCACTCCGATGCGGTCGAACCAGTTCGTGACCTTACCCACATAGACTTTGCGCTGGGTGGCCTGGCTGCCGTACACATCGCTCCACTCGCCGAGGAACGCGCCCTGATAATAACCGTCCCAGAAGCCTCGGTTGAAGACTTCAGCGAGGCGTTGTTTCAGCGCGGCGCCGAGTTCGGGAGTGAAGGTGCCGTCGCAGACGGCATCGGCCGCCTCCCGATAACAGGCCGCGCAGCGCTTCACATATTCTGCGCTTCTCGCACGGCCCTCTATCTTGAAGACCTTCACTCCGGCCTGAACCATCTTGTCCATAAACTCTATGGTGCAGAGGTCCTTCGGAGACATTATGTATTGGTTGTCGATATTCAGTTGGTTGCCGGTCTCAAGGTCCGTGACTTCGTAGCCGCGACGGCATATCTGGAAGCACGCTCCCCTGTTGGCGGATGCGCCATAGGTATGCAGGCTGAGGTAGCACTTGCCGCTCACGGCCATGCAGAGCGCGCCGTGGGCAAACATCTCCACACGCACGAGTTCTCCGGACGGGCCCTTGATCTGCTGCTTTTCGATCGCATCGCAGATCTCGCGCACCTGATTCAGATTCAACTCGCGCGCCAGCACGACCACGTCTGCGAACTGCGCGTAGAACTTCAGCGCCTCAACGTTCGAGATCGAGAGCTGAGTACTGATATGAACTTCGAGCCCCAGTTCGCGGCAGCACTGAATCGCCGCTATGTCCGAGGCGATCACCGCTGTGACTCCTGCCGCCTTTGCCAGTTCGAGCGTGCGGCGCATATCCTCCATATCCTCCGGATACAGGCTTATGTTCAGAGTCAGATAGGTCTTGACGCCCGCCTTACGGCAAATCTCCACGACCTCCTTCAAATCCTCCGCCGCGAAATTGTTCGCCGACCGGCTGCGCATATTGAGGTTGCCGACCCCGAAATACACGGAATCCGCGCCACCCTGTATCGCCGCCTGCAAGCACTCAAAATTGCCCGCGGGCGCCATTATTTCAAGATCCTTATTTTGCACGTCCAACTAATTTTTCGGCGAAATCTTTCAGGGCTGCGCCGCCGCGACCGAGGTCTTTGACGGCCTCCATCGCCCGTTCGCTGTAGCGAATAATCTCCGCCTTGGCGTCCTGATCAACCCCGTTAGCGGTGTAGATTGATTTAACTGTCGCAATCTTCGCGACCCTCTCTTCCGGCGTATCTGCCGGGAGGTCCACCGCTTCGAGGAAGGCTTTCTTATCCGCGGTCTTCTCCAAAGTCCGTACCGTGAGCCAACTCTTTTTCTTATTGATTATGTCTCCGCCTATAGGCTTTCCAAACACCTTTTCGTCGCCGAAGGCGTCCAGATAGTCGTCCGCAACCTGGAAGGCCATACCGAGTTCGTAGCCGTAATTGTACAGCGCCTCGCAGTCTGCTGACGGAGCGCCGGCAATCAGCGCGCCCATCTTCGCGGAGCAGGCGATGAGCACCGCCGTCTTCAGGCCTATCATCTTTGCGTATTCGGCCATGGAGACTTCCTGACGATCTTCGAACTCCATGTCGTACTGCTGGCCTTCGCACACCTGCGCCGCCGTCTTCGAGAAGAGGTCCAACGCCGCGCCGACCTTGTCCGCCGGAGCCTTCGCCAGACGTTTGTAGGCATCGATCTGCATCACGTCGCCGCTCAGGATCGCCGTGTCCTCGTTCCACTTCTTCCACACCGTGTCCTGTCCCCTTCTCAGAGGAGACCTGTCCATAATGTCGTCGTGGATAAGCGTAAAAGTGTGGAACACCTCCAGCGCCGCCGCCGGCTCCAGAATGCTCGGATCAAATCCTTCCTTATATAATGAATAGGTCAGCAGACACAATGTCGGGCGTATTCTCTTTCCGCCTATCGATATCATATATCTGAGCGGATCGTAAAGCCCTTCCGGCTCTTTCTCGAACTCAATCCCGGCAAACAGTTTGCCTATTACCTCCTTTATTGTTTTCTCATCAGTCATAGTTCTCAAAGATAATCATTTTTTCTGCAACGAAGACCATTACAATTGCATCTATAGTGCAGTCAAAATGGTTATGAAAAAGATTATATACAACATTTTAGCCGTCGCAGCAGTGGCCGCGATGGCTATTTCCTGCGATGCAGCAGATGAGTTTTGGAGAGCAGCCGCAGATAGCGGCGCATTTGGAGGAAGAGGAGAAGCCGATTATGACGGCGGCGGAAGCGGAGAACTCGCAGAACCCGGCGCTCCAGCCGATGGAATCGAAGGCGGATCGGAAAACGGCAATGGCAACAACGATGCCGGCAAACTCACCGCAGGCGAGTGGAACGATCTGGACAACTGGCAGTTCTGGGGCGGCCTGATGCTCTCCCAGGGCGAAAATGAAGCCAGCAATGTCGAAGACGGAGATTACTACGAAGGCAACGGCAGTTTCTACCAGTATTGCCCTTATTGGGAGTTCTACACCGGAAACAGGGTGGCCGTGAATGTGACTAACGGCGGCGCTCCCGCAGCGGGCGTGAAGGTGGTTCTCAATGTGGACGGCGCTCCGGTCTGGGAGACTGTAACAGACAATCTCGGTCAGGCGAACTGCTGGGTGAATCTTTTCAAGAAAGACGCCCTGGCAGAAGATGCGAAACTCAGCATCTCTTTGGACGGCATCGCTCAGGAAGAGGCTCCCGTGGTCACAAAGTGGGCTTCGGATTCCACCACCTATAATAATTATGAGGTCACGAAGTCCATCACCGCGAAGAAAGCTGACATCGCCTTCATAGTGGATGCGACCGGTTCCATGTCGGACGAAATCTACTTCCTCCAGAGCGATCTCATCGATATCTTCAACAAGGTCAAGAATCTCCAGGCCGGAACTTCTATCCGCAGCGCAGCGGTGTTCTACCGCGACATTGACGACGAGTATGTGACGAAGTTCAAGAACTTTACTTCGGACATCAGCGTGGTTTCCGACTATGTGGGCAAGCAGAGCGCAGCCGGCGGCGGAGATTTCCCGGAGGCGGTGCACACCGCTCTTGAGGTCGGACTTCAGAGCCTGTCCTGGGACGAGGATGCGCGCAGCAAGATTGTCTTTATGCTTCTGGATGCCCCGGCGCACCACAACGACGCAGTAATCCAGTCTCTGCACAAGAGCATCGAGGCCTACGCGAAAAAGGGTATCAAGATTATCCCCGTCGCGGCCAGCGGAATTGACAAAATCACCGAGTTCATGCTCCGTTTCTTCGCCATCAGCACATCCGGAACCTATGTGTTCCTCACCAACGACAGCGGTATCGGCGGAGACCACATCCAAGCCAGCGTGGGTGAATACAAAGTCGAGCAACTGAACGAACTCATTGTCCGCTTGATTAACAAGTATCTTGAATAAAATATTGCGTATCTTTGCTGCCGTATGACAAGCGGAATCGCAACGGTGGTAAAGAACGCGGGCAGTCACTTCTTTTTGAGTGAACTCCCCCAGTGGCGTCTTTTCCCTGCAGTATTGCGGGGAAAAGTGCGTTTAGAGGCCGGCACAAGCACCAACCCGGTGGCTGTGGGCGACCGTGTGCGCTACGAATACGACGTCACTCCGGACGCCGAGCATCCCGCAGTCATCACCGAGATTCTCGACCGCACGAATCATCTCATCCGCAAATCGGCCAACCTCTCGCGCCAGTCGCACGTGATTGCCGCGAACCTGGATATGGCTTTGCTGGTGGTCTCGCTCTACTTCCCGGAGGTCAAACTCCCGTTCCTGGACAGGCAACTCGTCACCTGCGAGATGTTCAAGATTCCCGCGACGATAGTCCTGAACAAAGTGGATCTTTATCGCAGCGAAGTGCAGGACGAGGTGGATGCGTTCAAGTCCATCTACGCCCGGGCCGGTTACAAGGTGCTGGAGACTTCCGCCAAAACTGGCGAGGGCATTCCCGAATTGCGCGAGTTGTGCCGCGACCGCCTCTGCCTCATCAGCGGCGAGTCGGGCGTGGGCAAGTCCTCGCTCATCCGGGCCCTCGACCCTTCGCTTGACCCGAAAGTCGGAAAGATCAGCGCGGCACACCTGCAGGGCAAACACACCACTTCGTTGTACGAGATGTATCCCCTGGCCGGAGGCGGTTATGTGATAGACACTCCCGGACTGCGCGGTTTCGGGCTTTACGGCCTGGAGAAGGAGGAAATCTCCAAGTACTTCCCCGAGATGCTGCGCGTGGCGGACGACTGCAAGTTCATCCCTTGCACGCATACGCACGAACCGGACTGCGCGGTGAAAGCCGCTGTCGAAGCCGGTGAAATCGCGCCCGAACGCTACAATTCTTATCTCGGTATGCTCGAAGAGGATACCAAGTTCCGCAAATAATGAACGGCCTCAATAAAGAGATACTCCGGCTGGCGCTTCCGAGCATACTGGCGAACATCACCGTGCCGCTGGTCGGCATCGTGGACACCGCCGTCGCCGGGCACCTGATCGGCACCGAAGCCGCAGTGGCGATAGGCGCCATCTCCGTGGGGTCGATGTTCTTCTCGCTGCTCTACTGGAATTTCAGTTTCCTGCGCACGGGCACGGGCGGCCTCACCGCTCAGGCCTATGGCGCCGGCGACAAGCACGAGGTCGCGAAGATCTTCTGGCGCGGCATGGCGCTGTCCGGGCTCATCGCCCTGCTGGTTCTCCTGCTTCAATGGCCGTTCTTGAAAGTGGCTGTCCTTTGCACTCAAGCGACCGCCGAAGTGGAGTCGCTCGCGGCGCAGTATTTCTCCATACGCATATGGGCAGCGCCGGCGACCATCTCCCTGATGACTTTCAGCGGCTGGTTCGTGGGGATGCAGGATTCGGTGAGTTCGATGTGGAAAGACCTGATAGTGAACGGCGTGAATGTGGTGGCGAGCATCATCCTCGGCCGCGGAATCGGCGGATGGCCGGGCCTCGGCTTCGCAGGCATCGCCGTAGGCACGGTCATCGCCCAATACTGCGGCCTCCTCTTCTGCGTGGTAGTATGCCTGGTGAAATACCGCAAGGTGCTCGGCGAGTTCCATCTCTCAGAACTCCGTCAGGCGCTCAGCCGCAGCGAACTCGGCCCGTATATGCGCCTCAACGGCAATCTGTTCCTCCGCGCCGCGTCTATGCTCGGCGTCTACATAGGCTATCCGCTCATCGCCACTACCATGGGCGACATGCTTCTCGCCTGCTCGGCCGTGATGATGCAACTCCTGATGCTGTTCTCCTATTTCACGGACGGCTTCGCCTATGCGGGCGAGGCGCTGGTCGGGCGTTTCATCGGCGCGCGCGACAACGCTTCCATGCGCCGCTCGGTCAGATACGTGTTCGTATGGAGCATGTCGATTGCCCTTATGTTCATAGGACTATACTGGGTCGGCGGCGTGCCCGTTCTGCGGCTGCTCACCTCCGATCCTTTGGTCGTCCAGGCGTGCTCGGCCTTCCTGCCGTGGCTGATCCTGATGCCGCCGATCGGCTGCGCCGCCTTCACTTTTGACGGCGTCTTCCTCGGCGCCACCGCCTCCAAGCCCCTGCGCGACTCCTGCATCTGGGCCTTCGTCGCCTTCCTCGCGGTGTGGTTCCTGCTGAAATGGCTATTCCTGAATGCCGGCGCCCAGAATGCCGCGGGAGACCCGGCTGCCATCATTTCCGACCCGATCGGGGATCTCCCCCTGCACCTTCTGATGGTGGCCTACTTCGCGCACCTTCTTGTGCGTACCGTCTGGCTCGCGCTCAGTTGGAAAACTATCCGTATGAAGGGATCATCCGAAGCTTAGGGCAAAAAAGACCGTAAGCTTCGCCGTTTTGCTTAAGCTTAGGGCAAAAAAGTGGCTAAGTTTTGCTTATTCCTCTGTGTCCAGAAGTTCGAAGTCCAAGAGACGCTGTTCGAGGTTGGCGGAGGCGACACGGATGCGAACGGGATCGCCTAGACGGTAGATCTTACGGGTGCGACGGCCGCGGAGGCGGTACTTGTCCTCCTCGAACTCGTAGAAGTCGCCCTTGATTTCGCGCAGAGGGACCATACCTTCGATGTGGGTGGGCTCAATCTCCACATACATACCCCATTCGGTGACGCCTGAGACATGGCCGTCGAACTCCTCACCGATGTGGTCCTGCATATATTCTACCAGTTTGTACTTGATGCTGGTGCGCTCGGCGTCGGTGGCGATGGCTTCGCGCTCGGAGGCGTGGTCGCACTGGGCTGCGTAGTAGTCTTTGTCCTGGCTCTTGCCGTTCGCCAGGTAGATAGCAAGCAGGCGGTGAACCATCAAGTCCGGGTAACGACGGATGGGCGAAGTGAAATGAGTGTAGTCCGCGAACGCAAGGCCGTAGTGGCCGATGTTGTCCACGCTGTACTTCGCCTTGGCCATAGCACGTAGCGCAATCTCACGGAAGGCGTCGGCTTCAGGACGGCCGGCGGAGCGCGTCAGGAGGTCGCCGATTGCGGTGGCTGACCCGCGCCCTTCGAGCTCGCTTCCCATCGTGTAGCCCATGCTCTTCGCGAAGACGCGCAGGCCGGCCAACTTCTCCTCGTTCGGAGTGTCGTGGACACGATAGACGAAGGTCTTGCCCTTGCCCGACACGAATTCCGCCACACTGCGGTTCGCCAGAAGCATAAACTCCTCGATCAGCCAGTTGGCCTCGAAAGAATGCACCTGGTAGATTTCTATCGGTTTGCCGGTCTCGTCGCACTTCACCTTCATCTCCGGACGGTCGAAATCGATCGCACCCGCCTTCGCCCGGCGGGATTTCAGAATCAGGGCCATGGACATCAATGTCCGAAGGGCGGTGGCCAGTTCGGGAGAGGACTGGAAAGATGCCCGATCGGTGTCGGGCAGGACACCCCCGTCACTCCCGACTTGATCGGGGGCCTTTATGATCGACTGTGCCTGATAGTAGTCGAGCCGGTAATCGGAGTTGATAACGGTTCTTCCGAACCAGCGTTTGCGGACCTTCGCGTCCGGGGTCATTTCGAACACGGCGGAGAAGGTCAGTTTGTCCTCGTGAGGCCGCAGCGAGCAAAGTTTGTTGCAGAGTTTTTCAGGGAGCATCGGGACCGTGCGGTCCACCAGATACACCGATGTGCCGCGGTCCTGCGCCTCTTTGTCCACGGGTGAGCCGGGCAGAACATAGTGCGACACATCCGCGATGTGCACGCCCACTTCGAAATTGCCGTTTTCCAGCGGCTTGAACGAAAGCGCGTCGTCGAAATCCTTCGCGTCCTCCGGGTCTATGGTGAAAGTAAAAGTCTGCCTGAAATCCTTGCGTTCGGCCAGATCCGCGGGCGTAATCTCTGAAGGAATCTTGTCCGCCGCGTTCTCCACCTCTTTTTCGAAGCGGTACGGCAGATTGAATTCGGCGAGGATAGCGTGCATCTCCGTCTCATTGGCGCCGGGGGCGCCAAGAACGTCTACCACCCTGCCATAGGGACAGTTCTCGCCGCGATTCCACCCTTCTACCAGCGCGGCCACTTTGTAGCCTGTTTGAGCGCCCATCGCGAGAGCCTCCTCGCCGTCCACCTCTATGTCGTAAGGCATAAAACGGCTCTGCATCAGCACCCACGCATGCGCTCCCACCATATGGAACACGCCCACAAACGGCTTGTCCGAACGCTGGATGATCTCCACTATCTCGCCTTCGCGACGCTCGCCCCGGGCCGCCTGGCCGGCGAGCGCTTTGGTGCGGCCGCCGTGGTGCGGGGTCTTTGTGACCGCGACACGGACCGTGTCGCCATTCAAAGCCCCGCGGGTCTTGGCGGCCCGCACGAACACATCGTCGTCCTGGCCGTCAACTATCACGAACACATAACCCTCACGGGTCATCTGCACCCTTCCTACCAGTTGCGGAAAGACGGTCTTGCCTGCCTTTCTCTTTCTCCTCTGTTCTATCTTGCGACCTCTTCTTTTCGCCTGTTTCATACTATCTGGGAACGAATGTCGTTAAGAGTTTTGCTTCGCCTGAAGGAATAATCTTCAAAGATTTTTCATCGGAAGGCACCAGCGCGCACTCGCCGGGAATCAAAGCGCATTTGTCACCCGGAGTTTCTAGCGCCACCGAGCCTTCCATACAAATTACAATAAGGAATTCGCCGCAATCATCAAGCCCGCGCGAAAGCGGCTCGGTGAGTTCCAGCAGATCAGTGCTGAAATGCTTACAAGCGGCAATATTCACCGGTTTGTTCGCGCAATGCTCGTAGTGTGTCTGGTAGTCCGGCAGCACGCGATAATCTATCGCCTGCTTCGCCTCCTCGATGTGCAGTTTGCGCGGCTTGCCGTCCAGGCCGAGGCGGCCGTAGTCGTAGATTCGGTAGGTGATGTCCGAAGTCTCCTGGATCTCGGCCAGATAGACTCCCCCGCCGAGGCCGTGGATACGACCGGCAGGGAGGAAAAACACATCTCCAGGATTAACCTCATACGAAGCGAGAACGGACATAAAATCGCCGTTCCTGACCAGTTCCTCATACCCCTCGGGAGTGATCTGCTCACGCAGACCGCTGTAGAGATGCGCGCCCGGCTTCGCGCCGATGACATACCACATCTCAGTCTTACCCTTGCAGCCGTGAAGCCGGGCGGCCATCTCGTCGTCCGGATGGACCTGGATCGAGAGGTCGCGATTCGAATCGATGAACTTTATGAGCAGGGGGAACTGACCTTCGTAGATGTCGGTTATCTTCTTCCCCGCTTCCGGCCCTTCGGCCACAACCGATTCATCGCCGGGCCATCCTGAGAGGACCCAGCTCTCTGTTCCCCAGACGAGAGTTTTGAGTATCGGTTGGAACTTGTACATAGTCCTAGATGAGCGGTTCTGCGGTCATCGCCGCGGGCTGAGGTATACCCATCAGTTTCAGGATGGTCGGGGCCACATTGCAGAGGGCGCCGTCTTTGACTGATTTCACCTCGTCGCCGGCGTTGATCACTATGAACTGCACGGTGTTCAGCGAGTGGGCCGTGTTCGGCGAACCGTCCGCGTTAACAGCGAAATCGGCGTTGCCGTGGTCCGCTGTCAGAAGCACCACATAGTCCTTGGCGATAGCCTCTTCCACTACCCTGCCGACCAACTTGTCGATGGTGGCGACTGCCTGCGTGATCGAAGTGTAGACTCCGGTGTGGCCGACCATATCACCGTTGGCGAAATTCAGGATAATCATATCCTGCTTGCCGCTGCGGATCTGGTCGATCAGTTTCTCGGCCACCTCGGGGGCGCTCATCGCCGGCAGGAGGTCGTAGGTCGGCACCTTCGGAGAGTTCACCAGGATACGGTCCTCATTCTCGAACACGGTCTCGCGGCCGCCGTTGAAGAAGAAGGTTACGTGGGCATATTTCTCCGTCTCAGCAATACGCAGCTGATGTTTGCCAGCCTTGGAGACGGTCTCGCCGAGAGTGTCCTGGACGAGTTCTTTGTCGAACAGGATGTGCACTCCGGTGAACGAAGCGTCGTAGGGAGTGAGGCAGCAGTAGTAAAGCGGAATGGTGTGCATACCCTCTTCCGGCATATCCTGCTGGGTGAGCGCGGCGGTGAGTTCGCGGGCGCGGTCGTTGCGGAAGTTGTAGAAGATCACGGCGTCGCCCTCTTCGATGGTTGCCACGGGCTTGCCGCCCTCAGTGACCACGATGGGCTTGATGAATTCGTCCGTGACATCAGCGTCGTACGAGGCCTGGATACCGGCCTGGGCGCTCTCGAAAGCGGCTCCCTTGCCCTCCACCAGGAGGTCGTAGGCCTCTTTCACACGAGCCCAGCGCTTGTCGCGGTCCATCGCGTAGAAACGTCCGCAGACGGACGCCACCTTGCCGGTGGTCTCCTTCATCTTCTCTTCGAGTTCGGCCACAAAGCCAAGGCCGCTGCGAGGATCCGTGTCGCGGCCGTCCATAAAGGCGTGGACATAGACTTTGTCCAGCCCCATATCGGCGGCGACGCGCAGGAACTCGTAGACGTGGGTCAGCGAGGAGTGCACTCCGCCGTGGGAGGTAAGACCCATCAGGTGGAGTTTCTTGCCGGAAGACTTCACATAGTCAAACGCAGCCTTTATCTCTTTGTTTTCCAGAAGTTTATGTTCGCGG
Source organism: uncultured Bacteroidales bacterium (assembly GCA_905234485.1). GTDB lineage: Bacteria > Bacteroidota > Bacteroidia > Bacteroidales > UBA932 > Cryptobacteroides. The sequence continues at coordinate 33,683 of CAJOHV010000011.1, forward strand.
CAGGCGATATTGATCTTCACGAGATCCTGATAGACCACGCGGCCTGCGCCGAGGTTCATATGTCCCACTTCGGAATTACCCATCTGTCCGTCCGGAAGGCCCACATATTCGCCGCAGGCCTGAAGATGTCCGAAAGGATATTTTGCCCTGAGGGCGTCGATATTAGGAGTGCCCTGGGTCCAGATGGCGTTGGAGTAATTGTGTGCACCTTCACCCCAACCGTCCAAAATCATCAAAAGTACTTTTCTATTCATTTCAAAGTTTAGTTAATCAATCCACGTCCGCGAAGCATAGGCTTCGAGTCCGGTTCACGTCCCACAAACGCCTTATACAGCGTCATAGGCTCTTCGCCGCCTCCCCTTTCGAGGAAGGTTTCCTTGAATTTGCGGGCAAGTTCCACAGTCTTGTCCATATCCCACTGTCCGTCCGGACCCACGCACTTCTGAACGAACACGCTGAAAGCGTCCTTGTCCAGCACCTCAGACCACAGATAGCCGTAGTAACCGGCGCTGTAGCCGCTGGAGAAGATGTGGTTGAAGTAGGTCGTGCGATAGCGAGGGACGATCTCCTTGATCAGGCCCATCTCCTTGCAGACTTTCGCCTCGAATTCATCCACGAAAGCGGCCGGGTCGATTCCGTCCGGAATCGCGCTGAGTTCGTGCCACTTCATATCCAGGATCGAAGCCGCCGCGAGTTCCGTGGTCATAAAGCCCTGGTTGAACTTGAGGGCGCCGTTGATCTTCGCCACCAGTTCTGCAGGGATAACCTCGCCCTTGTCGTTCACCGCATACTGCTCGAGCAGCCAGGGCTGGAAGGCCCAGTTCTCATTGAACTGCGAGAACATCTCCACGAAGTCGCGGGTGACGCTCGTGCCGGACACGCTCGGATAGTGGCACTTCGTCAGAAGGCCGTGGAGAGCGTGGCCAAACTCGTGGAACACGGTCTGCACATCGTCCACCGAGAGATATTCGGGCAGGTTGCCCACGTTCACGATGATCGGGCGGACTTCGTTGCCTTCGGCATCCACATACTGGTCGCGGATGTTGTTCATCCACGCGCCGCCGCGCTTCGAACTGCGCGGATGGTAGTCAGTGGTGAAAATGCCCACCAGCGCTCCGTCGGCATCAGTGATCTTATAGGTCTTCACCACCGCCTGGTTGTAGGACGGCACGCCTTCGAGAAGTTCGAAGTTGATGCCGTAGAGAGTGTGGGCGCAGGTGAAGATACCCTTCACCACATTGTCGATCTTGAAGTACGGGCGGATCTGGTCGTCGTCCAGGTCGTATTTGGCCTTGCGGACCTTCTCTGCATAGTACCACCAGTCCCAAGGCTCGATTGCATGTCCTGCAACCTTCTCCATATCGCGGATTTCCGCCTTGGCGCTCCTGACGGCAGCGGTCATAATCTCCGAAAGGAAATTGTCGACCGTCCCGGGCTCGCCGGCCATCTTGTCGGAGAGGAGATACTCGGCGGAAGTCTTGTAACCCAGCAGGTTGGCCTGCTCGGTGCGGAGTTTCATGATCTGGAGGACGATCTCGTTGTTGTCGTGATCTCCCCCGTTGTTGCAGCGGGAGGAATAGGCCCGGAAGGCCTTCTCACGCAGGGCCCTGTCTTCGCAGGACGACATGAAATCCGAATATTCGGACACCGTGATGCCGAGGGCATCCTTGAAGGCATTGTTTTCCGCCAGGAGATTCTGTCCGAACTTC